>JBBTFH010000046.1:9465-23833 GCA_038041915.1 Myxococcota bacterium | reverse complement strand
CTCACCGTCGAGGAGTTCGATCGTATCGCGGTGCGGGTGAAGGACGAGGGCTGACGACCTGCGCCGCGCCACGAGATTCACGCGACGATCATTCTCGCTTTCATCCACGATCGGCACGAGCGGCTGGCTCTCGCCGAAGCGGTTGGATTCAGTCGTGGGGACGATCCGCGCAGCGGTCAGCGAGGATCGCCGGGTCCGCCACCGCCAGGCCCACGACTGCCGCCACCACCGCCGCCGCCGCCGGGTCTACGACCGCCACCGCCGGGCTTGCCGCGCTGGCCGCCGCGACGCCCGCCGCCCTTGTCGCCCGGATTGCCGGGCGCTCGCGACAGCGTCCATCCGGCGCCCGCCGCCGGGACCTCGCCGCGCGGCGGTTCCCGCCCCATCCCGCCGGGACCCTGGTCCCGATCGCCACGGCCGCGGCCCTCGCCGCGGTCGCGCCCGCCGCGGCCGCCGTGTTTTTCGCGATTCTGCCGCCCGCCGCCGCCGGCCTGCGGCCTCGGAATCAGATCGATGACGTAGTAGAAGTCGCCTTGCTTCCGTCCTCCGGGCGGCGGCTCCTCGCCGCCGAACACGCGCACGCGGCTGACCGAGTCGACCTTCTCACCGGCGACCACGAGCGCCTCCATGAGCCGGGCCAGGCGGTCGCCCTGGAGGCCGAGCTTGGCGCCGAGAGCGTCGGTCTCCGCGATCGCCGCGGCGTCGGGCGGTGGCGGGCCGGCGTTGGCTGTCGGCGTCTCGGCCTCGGGCGACGGCGTCTCGGCCTCGGACGCGGTGGCATCTGCCGGCGACGGCGGCGGCGAGGGAGACGGCGGGGGTGGCGGCGAGGGAGGTGTCTCCGCTCCGCCCGCGGCGCGGCGCTCCTTGCTGAACTGGACGGCCTGGCGGATCAGGTTTCCGGAAAACTCAGTGATGGTCTTCATGATCTTCTTTCGCGCCGAGAATGGGACGACGTCAGGGAGCTTCGAAGTCGGAGAGTGCGGCAGATCGAGGCGAAAGGGAAGAAGGAGCGAACGTGCCGAGTATCCGCGCGCCTGCGGGAGCCTACGCGCGCCTACGCGACCCACACCCGATTTCTCGCGCGCCTTTGAACCGATGCGCGAACTGCTGTATGGGACACGGCGCGCGATGCCGTTTCCTCCCGCACACCCGAGCCTGCTCCGCGCGCTCGGAGAGCGCGGCTACGTCGAACCGACGCCGGTGCAGGCGGCGGTGCTCGAGCCGCGCAACGCCGGCCACGATCTGCTGGTCTCGGCGCAGACGGGCTCGGGCAAGACCGTCGCGTACGGGCTCGCCCTCGCGCCCACGCTGCTGGGCGAGGCGGCGCGCTTCGAGCCGGCGCGCAAGCCGCTGGCGCTGGTCGTGGCGCCGACGCGCGAGCTGGCGCTCCAGGTGCAGCGCGAGCTCGGCTGGCTCTACGCGGCGACGGGCGCGCGCTTCGCCACGTGCGTCGGTGGCATGGACATGCGGCGCGAGCAGCGGGCGCTCGCGCAAGGCGCCCACGTCGTCGTCGGCACGCCGGGACGCCTGTGCGACCACTTCCGCCGCGGCAGTTTCGATGCGTCGCTCTTGCGCGCGGTCGTGCTCGACGAGGCCGACGAGATGCTCGACCTGGGCTTTCGCGAGGATCTCGAGCTGCTGCTCAACGCGGCGCCGCCGGAGCGCCGCACGCTCATGTTCTCCGCGACCATCCCCAAGGGCATCGCCATGCTCGCGCGGCGCTACCAGCGCGACGCCATCCGCATCGCCACGTCGGCCGAGGACGAGCCGCACGGCGACATCGAGTATCGCGCGCTGACGATTGCGCCGGGCGATCGCGATCACGCCGTCGTCAACGTGCTGCGCTACTTCGACGTCCGCGGCGCGCTGGTCTTCTGCTCGACGCGCGAGGGGGTCAAGCACCTGCACGGCAACCTGCTCGAGCGCGGCTTCTCGGTGGTCGCGCTCTCGGGCGAGCTCAGCCAGCCGGAGCGCACGCGCGCGCTTCAGGCGCTGCGCGACGGACGGGCGCGCGTGTGCGTCGCCACCGACGTCGCGGCGCGCGGGCTCGATCTGCCCGATCTCGGCATCGTCATGCACGCGGATCTTCCGCGCGATCGGCAGATGCTCCTGCACCGCAGCGGCCGCACCGGCCGCGCGGGACGCAAGGGCATGTGCGTGCTGATTGTCCCGCAGCCGGCGCGCCGCTTCGTCGAGCGGACGCTCGCCGATGCGAAGGTCCGCGCCCTGTGGTCGCCGCCGCCCTCGGCCGACGCGGTTCGCGCGCGCGATCAGGAGCGGCTGGTGCGCGATCTCGCCGCGCTCGCCGGCGACGCCGCCGAGGAGGATCGCGCCGCCGCGCGCCTGCTCTTGGCCGAGCGCGGCCCCGAGGATCTGGTCGCGGCGCTGGTGCGCTTCCACCGCGGGCTCCTACCGGCGCCCGAGGAGCTGGCGGCGGAGCGCGCGCCGCCGCCGCGCGCCGCGCCGGGCGCGCCGACCTCGCGCTCGCACGCGCCGCGCGCGCAAGGCGGCGGCGCGTGGTTCCGCATCAACGTCGGCCGCGTCACCAACGCCGATCCGCGCTGGCTCGTGCCGTTCCTGTGCCGGCGCGGCGGCATCACCAAGGACGCCATCGGCCAGATCCGCATCCTCGATCGCGAGACGCGCGTCGAAATCGATCCGCGCCTGGCCGCGCGCTTCGCCGACGCCGTGCGCCGCCCCGACCCGAGGGACCGCTCGCTGCGCGTCGAGCCGGTTCGCGACGCGCCGCCGGCGCCGCCCTCGCACGCGCATCACGCGCGCAAGCCGCACCGCACGTAGCGGGGGGGTCAGTCCCGGGTTCCCGACACGATCCAGGTGACGCCGGGCAGAACGACGCGCGCGTCCTTTTCGAAGGCGGCGTACGCGCGGCGAATCTCGTCTTCGATCACCGCGCGCTTCTCGTCGGGCGCGGCGGCCATCAACGCCGCGACGGGCCCGGCCAGCTCGGAAATGAACGTCAGCGCGTGTGCCGCCGAGTCAAACGGCCCCCAGCCGACTGCCTGGTCGACGACCTGCACGTCCGAAAAGCCCGCCTGCGCGACGGCGCTCTTCAAGCGCTCGGGGTCGGAAAACGCGAACAGCCCGGGGCCCGGCGCCGGCGCCGGCAGGCCGAGCTGCTTGCGGACGATGCCCGCCGGCAGCGCCGCCCAGGGATTGCGCTGCGGCTCGGCCCAGCACGAGGCCGACAAGTGGCCGCCGGATTTCAGCGCCGCGCGGCAGCGCGAGAGGCACGCGAGTGGATCGGGCATGAACATGAGCCCCCAGCGGATCGTGACCGCGTCGAAGCTTTGCGCGGGCACGTCGAGCTCCTCGCCGTCGACGCAGCGGAAGACGATGTTGGAAAGCCCTTGCTTGCCTGCCTTCTCGCGGGCGAACGCGAGCATCGGCTCGACGAAGTCGACGCCGAGCACGGAGCCCTTCGACCCCACGCGCGTCGCCGCCGCGAGCGCCGGCTCGCCCGTTCCCGACGCGATGTCGAGCACGCGCTGGCCCTCGCCGATGCGCGCCATCTCGAGGATTCGCGCGGACACCGGCGCCGCGCAGCGCACGAGCACCTCGTCCCACTTCATCCAGCCGGGAACGACCCGGGTCCACGTGGCCAGCTCCTTGCGCTTCAGCTCCGCAGCGTCGTTCACGTGTGCCTCCCGTGGCTTTTCTACTACGATCCACATGGGCGTGTAAGGTAGTCCGTGTCCGAGCTGCTTGTCGCAGCGCGAGACCGCGGCGCCCTGCCTCTCGCGCGCGACCGCGGTCTTGACGACCTGGCGAACATTGCCGAGGCAGCAGCTCCCCTGCGGGTTTGTCTCCTCGCAGCGGTCGAGGCTCTGCCTGCACGCGGCTGCGATCAGGTCCGGCGCCTCCGAACCGCCGGTGCGCCGCACTTCGTCCTCAAGGCCCTCGACGGTGTGCGCGAAGCAGTAGCAGGCGAAGCGGCCCCGGGCGGTCGACTTCTGGAAGACGGGAACGCGCACCTCGCGGGTACCGAACCAGAGTCCACCTTCGCCGAAGTAGACCACGTCGCAATCACCGCGCTTGCAGAACCGCAGCTCCCGTCGCCCGTCGAGCCGGGCCTTCGCCGCGTCGACGAGCAGAGTGCGCGGCGTGACGTCGTAGACCTTCCGTCCTCTCTCGCCGCACCGCGGGCAGGTCGGCTCGGACGACGCGGTCATCTCAACCCTCCTTGCCGGACACGAGGCGCGCCTTGTAGCCGGCCTTGTTTACGACCTCGACCATTCGCCGCGGCGTGACTCTGGAAGGGTCGTAGGTGACGAGTGCTCGCTTCATGGCTCAACCCCAGACGAGCGGCGCGATGTACGGGAACGCCAGCAACACAACGACCAGCGCCGTCGCGATCCAGAGCATGAGCCGCCCCGCGCGGTTCGCGCGCGGCGCCGGGCATTCGCAGGCAACGCCTTCGGCGACCGGTGCCGCCTTCGGCTTGCGGTACGTGAAGTAGAAACCGGTCCCGAGCAGCGCGAACGTCGCCGCGATGAAGTAGGGCCGGTAGGGCTCGAACTTCACGAGGAGCCCGGCGCCGCCCAGGCCGAGCAACGCGAACACGAGCGGGCCCACGCAGCAGAGCGAGGCGATGAACGCCGAGAGGATCGAGCTGACGCTTGCCGCGACCGACCACGTCCGGGCCGTGTCCGCGGCGGCAGGCTCCACGTGCTTCGCGGTGGCCCTGGTGCCCATCAGGCCACCCCCACGCCGAGGCTGCGCCCCGCGCCCGCGATGAGGGACTCCAGGCTGCGCCGCGCCACGGCGCCGATGTCGAGATTCGCCGTCAGGAACCGGCCGCCGCCGAGCGGAGACGCCACCGAGATCTGGTGCACGTGGGCGAGGCACATCGGACACACGCCGGCCCCTCCCTCCCACGCGCCCGCGCGCCTCGCGTGGCGGTGTTCCCGGAACTCGGCCGCCATGGGCCCGAGGGCGTTGTCGTCGGCGGCGAGCACCTGGCCGTCCGCATCGTGGACGAGCAAGACGACGTGGCCGTCGAGGAGTGTTTCGCGCGGGACCCGCGCCAGGGCCTCGCGGAGCGCCGCCGCATCGGGCGCCGTCTCGATCCCGGACAACTTCCGCATCCGCGGATCGGCGAGCTTGTCGGCGACGTCGCCGAGGATGGCCTCGATCCGCGCGGCGCCCTGGTGGGCGATGACCGCCTGTTCGGCCAGCAACGCTTCCGCGGCCCGCGCGCGCACCGCTGCCGGACCCTCGACGCCGAGCCAGATGCACAGGCCGCACGCGACGACGACGAGGGACAGTGGGATCCAGGCGCGGAGGCGCACCGCAGCCGCGCGGGCGTGACCTCGTGGCCGATCGCGTGGGACGCCGGTGTTCGTCGTCATCGCGGGTCACCGTACGCGCGTGCGAGCTTCATGATCATCACCTTCCAAGCGAGAACCACCGCGCGAGCCATCGCTTGAGTCGGGGCGTCAGACGCAACCGCTGGTGGGCGTCGCCGAGGCGTTTCCAGACCTCGCCCTGCGTCGGGTACGGCGCGATGGCGCGTGACAGCGCATCGATCCGGTGGCCCTCGTTCATCGCCAGCACCACCTCGCCGAGCATGTCCCCCGCGTGCCGTGCGACGAGCGTGGCCCCGAGGATGTGGCCGCTCCTCGCATCGACGTGCACGCGAGCGAACCCCTCCGCCTCGCCGTCGAGGATGGCTCGATCGACCTCGGCCAGCTCCACGGTGTGCGTGCGTACATCGAGGCCCTTCGCGACGGCCTCCTTCTCGTAGAGGCCCACGTGCGCGACCTCGGGGTCGGTATACGTGCACCACGGGATGCGGAGCGCGCTCGCCTTCTTCCGCCCGAAGAAGAGCGCGTTCTGCAGCACGACGCGGGCCATCGCATCCGCGGCGTGCGTGAACTTATGCACCGAGCAGATGTCGCCGGCGGCGTAGACGCGCCGGTTCGTCGTGCGCAGGCGGTCGTCTACCTTGACCCCGAAACGATCGAACTCGATGCCTGCCGCCTCCAATCCAAGCGCCTCCACGTTCGGCGCCCGTCCGACCGCCACGAGGACCTCGTCGCCAGCGACCTGCTCCTCGCCGCGGCCGCGGTCGAAGGCGACCACCTTGCTCGCTCCCTCGCGCGCCACGCGCACCAGGCGAGCGCCGAGCGCGAGGTTGACGCCTTCCTTCTCGAACCGCGCGGTGACGATCGCGGCGGCGTCCTCGTCCTCGCGCGGCAGGAGCCGCTCGTCGAGGCTCACGACCGTGACCTCGCTGCCGAAGCGGCGGAACGCCTGGGCCAGCTCGCAGCCGATGGGACCGGCGCCGATCACGACGAGGCGCCGCGGCAGCTCGGTCAGCGAGAAGACCGTCTCGTTCGTGAGGTACCCCGCCTCGGCGAGTCCGGGCACCGGGAGGCCCGCGGCGCGCGCGCCGGTCGCGAGGACCGCCCTCTTGAAGCGCAACCGACACCCGCCCACCTCCAACGTTTCGCCGGCGAGGAACCGTGCCTCGCCCAGGTACACGTCCACGCCGAGCGCCGTGAGCCGGTGCACCGAGTCGTTGCGGGAGATGCCGGCCCGCAGGCCCCGCATGCGGGCCATGGCTGCGCCAAAGTCGACACGGACGACGCCATCGACCTGCACGCCGAAGGAAGCGGCCGTGCGCACGTCGTGGACGGCGTGCGCGGAGCGCAGGATGCCCTTGGACGGCACGCAGCCGAAGTTCAGGCAGTCGCCGCCCAGAAGGTGTCGTTCGACCAGCGCGACCTTCGCGCCAAGCCCGGCAGCACCAGCGGCGGACACGAGCCCCGCCGTGCCCGCGCCGACGACCACCAGATTGTAGCAGCCGGTCGGTTCGGGGTTCACCCACGCCGGAGGGTGGACGTTCGCGACCAGGGCGCGGTTGTGCGCGTCGTCCGGGAGGATGAGGTCCTGCCCTCGGTCCTCGGGGAGGCTCGTGCGGAGACCGGTCGTGCGGATACTCGGGACGACGCTCATGGGTTCACCTCGCCTGGCGCCGAGAGCCCCGCGCTCGACTTCGATTCGATCGCGCGGTCGAGCGCCTTGCGCGCGGTGCGGGTGACGAGGACGGTGACCGCGACGGTCGACACCAGGCCGCCCCAGTACAGGGCCTGCGCCCACGGATTGGCGCCCCTCGACTTCCCGCTCAGAAGCGCGCTCGCGCTCGTCACGAGCGACCCGAGATAGACGTAGAGGAGCGTGCCCGGCAGCATTCCGAGGAAGGACGCGACGACGAAGTCGCGGAGCCGCACTCGCGTGAGGCCCAGGCCGTAGTTGAGCAGGTTGAACGGGAAGAGCGGCGAGAGGCGCAGAAGGAGCACGATCTTGAAGCCGCTCGGCCCGATCGCTTCGTCCACGGCGGCGAAGCGCGGGTCCGTTTCGATGCGCCGAGCGACCCACCCGCGCAAGGCGGATCGCCCGAGCAGGAAGGCCAGCGTTGCCGCGAGCACGCTCACCGGCGAGACGAGCAGCGTCCCCCAGAGCGGACCGTAGGCGAACCCGGCGCCCGCCGTGAGCGCCGACCCCGGAAGGAGGAGCACCGTCGCCGCGACGTAGGCAACCGCGTACACGGCGACGCCCGCGATCCCCGCGGCGCGAACCCAGCCGACGAGGCCGAGCGCGAGGTCGTGAAGCGGCAGCGTGAACGCCGCGGCGGCGACCCCGCCCGCGACGGCGACGGCGAGGACCCACGGCAACGCGCGGCGCATGATCCCCGCGCTCATCGCGTCACCATCGCGTCACCATCGCGTCACCACCGCGTCACCATCGCGTCACCACCGTGGCCAGGAAGTAGCTCGCCGCGCCGAGGATCCCCGCCGCGGGGAGCGTCACGACCCACGCGAGCGCGATGGTGCGAAGCGACCGGAGGTCCAGGGTGCCGCGCTGCGCTCCGGCGCCGATGATGCCTCCCGAGGCGACGTGCGTCGTCGACATGGGCAGCCCGTGGACCGCGCCCGCCGTGACCAGCGCCGCCGTGACGAGGTTCGCGGCGAAGCCTTCGCGGTTGTCCATGGGCGTCACGTCACACGCGAGCACGCGCGTCACCCGCCGGCCCCCGACGAGGCTCCCTGCGACCATGCCGAACGTCACGACCGCGTAGAGTACCGCGGGCTGCACGGCGGCGGTCGCGCCAAGGGCCGACGCGGACAACGCGAGCGCGACGATCTTGGGAGCGTCGTTCATGCCACGGGCGAGGCTCGTCGCGCCGCTGGTGAGCCAGTGGAGGTGGCCGAGGGTCAACCGCAGGGCATCCGGGTGGCTCGTGGCGCATGCCTCGGCCGACGCGGCGACGAGTCGAAGCGTCGCGGAACCCGGGACCAGAGCGACCGAGGAACCGGTTGCGACTCCTCTCGCGACGCTTGCGGGCTCCAACCCGGCACAGAGGCAGTCGGCCGCCGCTCCGCCTCCCGCCGCACGACCGCGGGCTGCGCGCAGGAGCGCGCCGGTGACGGCCAGTGACGCGAAGGGCGTCAGCAGCAAGGGGAGGAACACCTTCCCACCGAGCGCGGACCATCGGACCGCGTCTACGCCGTACGCGAGGGCGGCCACGCCCACAAGGGAACCGACGATCGCATGCGTCGTGGACACCGGCAGCCCCGCGCGCGTGGCGAAGAAGACCCATCCGGCCGCACCGGACAGCGTCGCCAATGCCGCGGCGAACGTGGAAGTGGCGCCGGGAGTCAGGAGCCCGCCGCCGAACGTCGTGAGCATGGCGCCGGCGAACAGCGCGCCGAGAATCCCACCCACGGCGGTCCACGCCGAGCCCCAGGCGATGGCGCGGCGGTAGTCGGTAACACCGCTTCCCACCAGCGTCGCGATGCCCTTCGAGACGTCGTTGGCGCCGTTCGCGTAGGCGAGCCCGACGCCGACGAGGACCACCAGCACGCCGGCCGCCGTCATCGCAGCGCCCCTCCACAGCTCGAGCCCGCGCCGGCGGTGCACCCGAAGCAGTGGCTCCCGGTGGCGACGCGCGCGCCGGCAATCGCGTCGAGCGTCGTGACGTCCCAGATCGTGCGCGGGCCGCGATCGGCGGCGCCCAGGTCGAGCTCGAGCATCTGGTTGAAGTCGCAGTCGTAGAGCGCGCCGTCCCATCCGACGCTCACGAGGGAACGGCACATCAGGCCGGGGACCGTGGCCGGGTTGAAGTGGTTGACGAGCAGGCTCATGTACGTCTCGAACTTCGCCGTTCGCTCGAGGAGGTGCGCGAAGCGCTTGATGGGCATGTTCGTGATCGTGAGCAGCCGGGAAAACGCGATCCCGAAGAGCCGGCCGAGCTCGCGCCGGTAGACGGCCTCGAGCCCCGCCTGCGCCGGGGGCAGCGACGCGCCGACGGGGTTGTAGACGAGGTCGAGCACGAGGCCCGAGCGCGGCTGACCGTAGCCGAGGGCGTTCAGACGCCGGAGGGCCTCGATGCTCTTGTCGAAGGCGCCCTTGCCACGCTGCTTCTCGACGTTCTCGGGCTGGTAGCACGGCAGGCTCGCGACGACCTCGACGCGGTTGTCCGCGAGGAACTCCCCCAGGTCCTCCATGCCGGGCTCGAACAAGACGGTGAGGTTGCAGCGATCGATGACCCGGCGGCCGAGCCGGCGGGCGTCGGACACGAGCCGGTGGAAGTTCGGATTCAGCTCCGGTGCACCACCGGTCAGGTCGAGCAGCTCGACGCTCGGGTTCTTCTCCAGGAGCTCGAGCACGCGCTCCGCGACCTCGGGGGGCATGACCTCCGTTCGCCGTGGGCCGGCCTCCACGTGGCAGTGGTGGCAGGCCATGTTGCAGAGCTTGCCGACGTTGACCTGGAGCGCCGTCACGCGGCCCCGGACGAGCGGGTCGATGCCGTGTACGCGCAGGACGTCGCCGAAGGCGCCGTCGTCCTCGACGACCGGCAGCCGCCGTGCCGCCGCGGCTGCCATCAGCAGCAGCTCCCGTTCTTGCCGCTGCCGGTCGTGCATGCCGCCGGCTGCTCCTCGGTTGTCACGCGGCCGTCGGCGCCCTTCGCCTCACGCGGATTCCCGCGCAGCCCCGCCGCGTCGCACGGGAACGGCCCGCACTCCTTGTACGCAACCACGGTGACGCTCCGGAACTCGATGCCTTCGACCGTGCGCCACGGCTCGTCGCCACGGGTGAGGATCGCGATGCCGTAGAAGCCGGCCTGCTCGAACGCCTTGAGGAAGAGGTCTTCGCGGAACGCGCCGGAGATGCAGCCGCTCCACAGCTCCGGGTCGCGCTGGAGGTGCTCCGGGACGTCCTTGTCGCTCACGATGTCCGAGATGACGGCGCGACCGCCGCGCCGCAGCACGCGATCAATCTCGTGGAAGAGGCGTCGCTTGTCCTCGGGGCGGACGAGGTTCAGCACGCAGTTGGAGACCACGACGTCGACCGAGTCGCTCGGGATGAGCGGGGCTTCCCGCCGCAGGCGAGCCTTCTCGGCGTCGAGCCGCGCGAGGTCGTCCGACGAGCGGACAGGGTGCTCCCGGAGGTAGGAGTCGAGCCGGTCCACATCGAGGGCGAGGTCCTGGATGCGACCGCGCCGGAACTCGACGTTGGCGTGGCCGACGCGGCGCGCGACCTCCGGGGCCGACCGGCGGGCGAGCGCGAGCATCTCCTCGTTCATGTCGACGCCGATGACGCGGCCGCCGGGCCCGACCACCTGGCTCGCGAGAAAGCAGTGCTTCCCCGAGCCCGAGCCGAGGTCGAGGACGACTTCCCCGGACCGGAGCTGCGCGGTCGGATCGCCGCAGCCGTAGTCCCGCTCGAGGACCTCGTCGGGGATCGCTGCGAGCAGGGCCGAATCGTAAGAGGTCGGGCAGCAGAGGCTCACCTCGCGCGCCAGCGCGGCGCTCGAGTAGCGCTCGCGAACGGCGCGGTCGATCGAAACCTCGGGCGCGATGTCGGGCGAGCCGTTCGGGAGGGCGCGGTGACGGAGTGCGGGGGAGAGGGTGGATTCGGGTTCGGGCATCTCGTTCCTCCGGTCAGTGTTGGGCCGCGGCGTCCGCGGATCGGTGGATTGGGCACAGCGTCGCGCTCGCGCAAGCCACGTGCTCGCGGAACACCGGCGACAGCGAAGCCGAACGCGCGGAGCGGCCGAGGCACGTGCCGAGGAGACCGAGCGAGAGCGCCGCCACGACGCAAAGGACGCTCGCGCGGAGGCGCCGGTTTGGCGGGCCGCAGCCGATGCACCTGATCGGGGACCGCGCGGGCTCGCGGATCGCCGGCGCCGCATCAGCGGGCGGCGCGGCGAGCTCGCGGGTCCCTTCGTTCATGGCGCTTGGTCTCCGGAACGTCGCGTCCGTTACGCCGGCACGCGAGGTCGCGACAGGGAGCGTGCGCTGTAACGAACGGGGACGTGGCGGGACGAAGCAACCGAACAGCCGGGCGATGAGCTGGTGGCGAGCCACATATGAAGTCGATCGTCGTCGATAACGAGGGCGCGATCGAGCTCAACCTGTTCGCGAAGGCCAGGTGAGGCGAAGTGCGCGTGGCGCTGGTTGCACCGCCGCGAGCGGAGTACCGTGGCACCCGAATGACACCTCCGAACGACGAGCGCGCGGGGCGCACAAGCGCGCTCGATCTCGCCGAGCCCCCCGCACGTGACGGAGAGCGCGCGCTCGTCGCCAAGCTCCTCGCCGGCGACGAAGCGACCTTCGCGGCCCTCGTCGAGCGTTATCACGTGCGTCTCGTTCGGCTGGCTCGCGTGTACGTGGCCGACGCCGGCGCGGCCGAGGAGGTGGCGCAGGAGACCTGGCTCGCCGTCCTCAACGGCCTCACGGCCTTCGAGGGGCGCTCGTCGCTCAAGACGTGGCTCTTTCGGATTCTCACGAACCGCGCGAAGACGAGAGGCGTGCGCGATCATCGCTCGGTCCCCTTCTCGGCGCTCGGCAACGCGGACGACGACGAGCCGGCGGTGGATCCCGCCCGCTTCGGTTCGAGCGGGATGTGGACGAACCCGCCGGCGCTCTGGGAGGAGGACACGCCGGAGCGCATCCTGGTGCGCCGAGAGGCGCTCGAGACCGTGCGGGCGATGGTGGAGGCGCTCCCGGAGGCCCAGCGCGCCGTGATCATGCTGCGGGACATCGAAGGACTGGACTCGAAGGAAGTCTGCGAGCTGCTCGAGCTCAGCGAGGGCCACCAGCGGGTGCTGCTCCACAGGGCACGCTCCCGGGTCCGCCGCGCGCTCGAGGAACGGGCGGGAGGCAGGTAGGCGCATCATGCTGACGTGCAAGGAACTCACGGAGATCATCACCGACTACCTGGAAGGCCGGCTGTCCTTCATGGACCGCTTGCGGTTCCAGATGCACATCGGCATGTGCCGGCACTGCCGGGCCTACCTGCGCCAGATGAAGCTCACGGTGGCGACCATGGGCCGACTCCCCGACGAACCCATCCCGCCCGAGACGCGCGATGCGCTGCTCGCCCGGTTCCGCGATTGGAAGAAGAAGGGCTCCTGAGGCCGGAAAGCGGCCGCCGATGCGGCAGAACATTGCGCGCCGCAGCGTGTAACGGCTACTCCTGCACAGGACCGGCGGCAAGCTCGCCGATTCCCACAATGACGCCGGCGCGCGGCGGTGAGCCAAGGAACTCGCCGCCACCCGCCAGCACCGTGCCCTTGCCGTCGCCCCAGACGCCGTGCAGGCAATCTGACGTGAGACCTACGACCTCGTTCCAGTCGCTCACATGGCCGACGGCGACAACGCCGTAGAAGCCGGATACGACCACGTCGCTGCCCGGGCCGGTCCAAAGCCCCATGAGGCCTCCAACCCCTGCCGGCCCGACGGAAGCCCATGTCTTGCCGTCGTAACGAAGCACCACGCCCGAACCGAGGCCACCGACCGCCCAGACATCGTCGGACCCGCGCCCGTACACGGTAATCAACCGATCCGCGGTACCGCTCGACATCTGGGTGAAATTCACCCCGTCGAAATGCACGATGACTCCCCCCTCCCCCACGATGAACACGTCATCGATCGCCGTGCCCCACACCTTGAAGTAGCGCGCGACGTCGACACCGAGTCCCGCATCCACGTCGGCCCATACGGAGCCGTCATAGCGGCGAATGAGCGCGGGCATGCTGCCGTTGCTAGTGCCGCCGACGGCCCAGAGGTCATTGGGCGCCGCACCCCACACGCCCCAGAGTGTGTATCCGTACCCGCCTTCGACCGGCGTCCACTCGCTGCCGTCAAAGTGCAGGACGGCCCCTTGCTCGCCCACGGCCCAGACGTCCTCGTGCGCGAAACCGTAGACCCACCAGAGCGTCGGCGCCTCGACGTCCATCCGGCGCCACGCGCTGCCGTCGTGATGCAGGATGAGATCCTCGCCCGGGTCCCCCGTCGAGGGGTCGGCGAGCGTCCCGCCGACGACAAAGAGGTCATCAGCCGACGTCCCCCAGATCGAGAGCACGACGCCCGGCAGGTCCTCGAGCACGATACGCCAGCCGCCGGCCGCCCCATCGGGAGGCGGGCCATCGGTCGCTCCGGCGTCGCGCGACTCGCCGCCGGACGAGCAAGCCAGCAAGGCCAGCATGAGGAGCCGCCGAATCACCGACCAGCCACCGGCATGATGCGAAACGCCACGCCCACGCCATCACCGCCAAGCAGCCAGACCTCGTGGCGACGCGAACGGCCATCGGGCGCGACGCCCGCGGATGCGCTCCGGTCGAGCGCGCGAAGCGTCGCGCTCGTGCCGTCCGGATCGACCACGTGCACGGCCTCGCCACCGGTCGCAACACGGACCGGTTTCTGGCCTGCCCAGAGCTCGGTCTCGACGACGAGCGCCTGGTTGAACTCCGGACGGCGATCCGAACGCTTGGCCACGATCAGTCGCGGGCCGACGCGGGCGACGACGAACGTGAAGTCGCCGTACTCCACGTGAGCGCGGCAGGGATGCTCTTCGGGCGTCCGCTCGACGACGACGAGGCCCGGGCGTTCGCGCCGGCCGAACGTGAAGCGGGCACGTCCGGCCTCGTAGCGGGTCACGCCCTCGGGATCCTTGATTTCGCCCAGCGCCACGAGCGACTCGGCGGACAGGCGAACCGAGAAGGACGGCGCGCGAACCGAGAGGGAGAGGCCACCGCCGTCGCGGTCCAGCGCTGCGCGCACTTGCCGCGACTCCCGCACCCAAGCGCTGAGCGAGACGGCCGCATCCGCGAACTCCGCCGCGGAGATCTCGAAGGTCTCGTAGGTGTGACCCCGCCACTTCCCATCAACGCCGATCCAGCCCTTCGCTTCCGCCACGCCCGTGCTTCTCCGTTGGAGGACCAGCGCGACGACCTCTCCGTCGTCACCGAGAAACACCCACTGGTCGCGCCAGAGCCGTTCCGCCGGGGCATCGGGCGTGGCAAAAGCGGCGGAAGACATCCCCGCGAGCAGCGTCACGA
>JBBTFH010000046.1:0-9365 GCA_038041915.1 Myxococcota bacterium | reverse complement strand
ACGTGCCACCGCCGTCCGGACCTCCGCCGTCCTCATCGCCGCCGTCGGGTGGGAGCGGCGGCAGGCACTGCTTGGGCGTACGACCGCCGGGACAAACCTGCGTGAGAGACGGGTCTGGACAATCGTCAGCCGACGCGCAACACGCGCACTCGTCAGGACAGCTTCGGAACTGGAGAAGTGGGCGGACGCTGCCGCGGAAGCTATGCCCCGAAGCATCCGAAATCGTAGCGTCAATCTGCGCCTCGCGGCACTCGTAGCAGCAGAGCTCCGAGGTGAAGGGGACGCGCATGTTCCACAGCACGAAGCCATCGCCCAATTTCTGCATGTCGGCGCGCGCGCCTTCGATGTCGGCGGCCATGAGCTGCCCGTCGATCGTGACGGTCACGGTAGGGTCGGGCGCACGTGGGTCGATGTCCCGCGCAAGTAGCGATGGCACGATCATGTTGAGCGCGTTCGGGCCGGTTACGACGACAACCATGTCGCCGTCGGCAAGTCGCCGGAAGGCGCCATTCTCCTGGCAGCGCTTCGCATTGCCCCATTCGAAACGGCCATCCACCTCGCATACGCCAACATCGAGAGATCCCGAGGAGCCGTTAGACGAGCCGTTGGAGCACCCGCAGCCGATCCAGAGCAATGAGGCGACCCACCGCCTGGTCACTGGCAGACCTGCGCGATTGCAGGGTCGGGGCATTCGTCCGCGCTTTGACAGCAGACCGATGGTTCAGGACACATCCCGCGTGCGAGCATCACGCGCGCTGAACCCTCGAAGGCACGGCCTGATGCATCTTCCAGACGCGCGATCACCTCCGCCTCGCGGCAGTTGTGGCAACACGTGCGCGAGCGGAACGCAAGGTTCACGTCCCAGAGCACGAACCCGTCGCCATCCGGCTCCATGTCGCGCGGCGCGCCGGTCGTGATCTCGCCTCCGAGCACGACACCCTCGACGGTGACCTCGACGTCGACGGCGGGCGCCCTGGGGTCGGCGCCGCGCGTGCGCAGAGCGACCGTCACCATATCGGTGCCGCCGTTCGTGTTGAGCCGGAGCGGCAGGATGTCGCCGTCGCGAAGCGTCTGGAACGCGTTGGCGTCGCGCACGCCAACCTCCAGCGCCCCGAGCGCCGCGTCCGTGGCGCCGCACGCGCCGACGAGCAGCACGGCTACGGGGCGCATGGATGCGGCACGAAGTCGGCGTTGACGGGGTTGGGGCAGTTGAAGAAGACGCGACCCTCATTGCCCGGAACCGGGTTTCCCGTCTCGTCCTCGCTCATCTCCACCGGTTCGGCGAAGATGCCGTCGTCAACGTTTGCAAATATGTCATCGGCCGAGAGCACGTCGGAAACGGCCTGGTCGCGCGTCGTATCGATCATCGACACCGTTCCGTCCATCGCCGCGTTGACTTTGACGGCCTGCGGTCCCCATAGCGGCGAGTACGGCAGCTCTGTCTGGCGCTGGAGATCGCACGGCACGGCGCCCAGGACGTTGTTGGTGTCGTTCGGATCGCCGTCTCCCGTGATGTCCTGGCCGAGCCCACGCTCGGATACGGGGCGCCGGTCGGCGTACGCGTAGTTTTCCAGGTAGCAGATGCCAGGCTCGGGCTCGGCCTCGCAGAATCGCCAGTGAATGTAGATGTTCGCGAAGCGCATGAACGGCCGGCTCTCGCTGTCGGACGCCTCGGGAAAGGCGCCATCCGAGGGCGAGAAATCGATGAAGTTGACCACGTAAGCGCCTGGCTCGCCGGGCTCCTGGAACCAGCCCTGGCGGCCCAGGAGCTCCAGCATGAGACCCGAGCCGTCCGGCATCTCGCCGCCGTTTTCCTCGAGTGTGGTTCCGTCGAGCACGTGCGCGCAGTGCAGCACGACCTCCTGCGGGCCAGCCGGCTCGCCGAAGAAATCACCGAAGTCGAGGATGAACGGCTCGACCGAGACTTCGCCGCCTTCCTTCTTCGCGTTTAGCGTCTCGGGCGTCTTGATGCTGTTCGGGATGTAGTTGTCCGGAACAACGACGCGCCACATCTGCCAGAACGGCGAGAAGTCGGACTTGCCGGGGATCTGCGTGAAGATGGGGTTTCCTTGGAGCGTTTCCCAGTTGAGCCGGCGGTGCTCATCCAGCGGGCACCGCCCGGCGTCAAAGTCGCTCTGGCGGCAGAACCAGAACGAGTCGGCCGTCTTGCGCGAGGCGAACCCGAGGAACCAGTAGGCGATCGGCACGCCGTTGCCGAAGCCGCGGATGAGCGGGATGGAGCGGCCCGACGCCTGGTCCAGGCCCGGCCAGTTCACGCGATCGCCCATGTTCAGCGTGGCCTCGATGGGCCCGCGATCTTCGTCGCCCGTGTCCCCGTTCGCGCCACCACAGGCGATCACGAACACGAGACATAGCACTCCCCGGCGTTTCACTTGGTCCATGTCAGAGGTTCCCTTTGCAAAAGCCGTTCCAAGAAGCGGGGCGAGCGGCCCAAGCTCCGCACGTAGCGAGCGAGGTCCCACACTTCGCCGGGCGAGACCGCGTCGCGGTAGGAGGGCATGGGTGTTCCGTCGAGGCCGGTCAAGAAGGTGACGACGATGTCACGATCGGTTAATGCGCGCCGAAGCGTCGTGGTTCGCGTGAGGTCGGGCATTCGCACGCGAAGCCCGCGGTCATCGCGAAGCGTCGGCGCGGCCGGCCCGTCACCTCGGCCGCCCGAGCCGTGGCAATCGCCGCAGCGCATGCGTTCGTAGGCGTGCCGTCCGCGAGAGATTGTCCCCGCATCGCGGGGCGGCGCGGGCGGCACGGAAACGACTTCCCCCGACGGATCGCTGGCAAATCGCGGCGAGAGCGACCGGAGGTAACCCACCAGCGCATCGCGCTCGGCGGGCGCAAGGACCGCGCGCCAGCCCGGCATGGCTGTCCCGCCGAGGCCCTCGTCGATCGTGCGGCGAAGGTCGGAGACGAGCGGTAACGTTCCCGACGCGGTCGACCGGAATTTGTAGATTCCGCTCGTGAAGTCGCGCGGCCGTGGATCGAGCTCCGTAGCCACGGGGCCGCGCCCGTTGCCGGGCTCGCCGTGGCAGGGTGCGCAGAAGCGCAAAGAGACGGCGCGCCCGTCGGCCGCGACCGCCCGAGCCGCGAGCAGAGTACTAAAGAAACAGATGCACCATGATTTCGACATCGTCACGAGCACCTCCGAGCAGCCATTCCTTCGCGCCCACTGAGTGTCGGTACATGCCTCGAAGCTCGAGGAACGGGAAGGGGAAGAACTCGATCGCGCCGCCCCTCCGGTCGACGCGCCCCCGCTCGAACTCGATGTCCGAGTCGGCGAACTCGTACGTTCCGACGAGGTCGAGCCCTTGGAACAGCGTGACCGCGAGCTCTTGATACGACGTGTAACCGACGATCGTCGGGATGCCCGCGGCGAAGGAGTCGCGGACGACCACGATTTCGCCGGCGTAGCCCAAGCGCCCGAGACCCAGACCCAGGAACCCACCGAAGCGCCACTCGTTGACGCCATATGGGATGGCTTCTCCCTGCGAGCCCGGAAACAGCGCCGGCAGGAAGAGCGGGCTCTGCTGCGACACGTTGTCGTTGTAGAGAATCGACGCCGCGTGCCACACGCGGAGCGGCCCGGCCCGCGCGCGAAAAACCATCCGCGCCGAGACGGCTTTGTCGAACACGCGAAGTTCGCGCGTCCCGCCTGCGTCGAGGAACGCATCGCCGTACGTGCCGTTCACGACGGCAAGCTGCGCGGAAAAGCGTCCCAGGCCAAAACCGACCTCCGCGCCGTTGTCGCGGTCGCGAGGTCCGAAGCCCACGGCCTCGCGCGTCCAGATGGTGTGGTTCGCCTCGCGGACGCCGAACGGGATGACGAAGTGTCCGGCCTTGACGTAGAAATCCCACCCTTCGCGCTCGCCGAGCGGCCGCACCAGCACGAACGTCTCGAAGCCGCCGTAGACGCCCTGGTCCCAGTAGAGTGCAAGCTTCGGAGAGGCGCGCGCGTGGACGTAGAGATCCGCCTGCATCGTGACGAGCGAGGAGGTGTCGCTGAACGCGGGATCGGGCGAGTTCTGCCAGAGGTAGCCCGGGCGAACGTCCGTGCCGATCGCGATGTGGCGGCCGATGTCCGGGGAGAACGCCTCGTCCATGGCCTCCGCGCCTGCCGGCAGCGCGAGCCACTGTCTCGCGAACACGTTGCGCGCGAAGGCTGTGCGGATTCCGCCGCCCGTGGGATTCACGTGGCACGAGCCGCAGTCGAAGCCCGTCCGCACGGCGAAGCGCGGGATGGCGCCAGCGGAGGTTGCCAATAGCGCGGCGAGAAGCGTTTTCATCGCACCACCACGCGGCTGTCTTTCGTCGTGCTGGGGTGCGTGCGACAGAAGTAGATCCACTCGCCGGCTTCCGTGAACGTGTGCTCGAACGTGGAGCCGCGGCCGGAAAGTGGGCCGTCCATCACTGTGCCTGCTTGTGGGTCGGCTGCATCCACGCCGTTCGTTACCGTGTGAGGCACCGGGTCGAGGTTCGTCCAGCGCACGGTCGCGCCGCGGGGAATCTCAAGCGGGTTGGGTCGAAAGACGAGGGTCGAGATCGCCGCCTCGTAGACTGCCCCGTCAGGAAGGCCAGCCTCTGACGGCGGCAGCGCGTCGGGCAGTGGGGGAGGCTCGCCTCCCAGGTCCACACACGCCATCACGAGCGCCACGGGGAGCAGCCAGGCACGGCGTGTGCGTCTGCAGGCACGGCGTGTGCATCCGACCGGAGCGTATGAGGGTTTCAATGCTGTTTTTGTTGTCATGGTTGGCTGTGGGTTGTGCCCGCGTGAAGCCCTGGCAGCGTGGAAACCTCGCTCGGATCGAGCGGTGCGTCGAGCGCGACGCAAGTGCGCGCGCCTACGAAGCGCACATGTGGATGGTCCGCGAAGGCGCGGCCGGAGGCTACGGCAAGCCCGGCGGCGGCTGCGGCTGCAACTAGAGCACCGACTCACGGTTCCTCCGCTTCGGCCTCGAGGATCTCGGAGACCGAGCAGAAGTGATCGGCGGCCACGAAGACCCAGGGCGCCGTGGGATCGACACCTTCGGGAACCAGGTACGTGGCCGTGTACGTTCCGTCGGGATAGTTGTCGTTTATCGGCGATGCTGGGGCGTTCATCGCGATGCCGTCTCCCATGCCGGTGAAGTAGGCGAGCACTTGGCGCGACAGGTTTCCATCGGGGTCGGTGACGTCGAGGCTCAAGCGAATCACGTCGGGCGGGGTGAACTCGATGCGCGGGTTCGATATCACCGGGTCGTCCGACGGATCCGCGTCGGGTGGCGGCTCAAGCAGCGAGATATCGGCTGGTTGTCGTCCGTCGACGCTCCATGTCCTTCCCGCGCGGAACACCTGCCAGGCGATTGCAGGCTGCTCGACCGGCGTCACGAAACCCGAGCCGACCTCTATTTCCAGCGGCAGGTAGATGTAGTCGGCCACGTACGTGTGCACGCCCCATGTGCCGGGAGCCGGAAGCTCGACGACGAAGCGGCCGTCCTCGCGGATGCGCCCGGCGCGCTCGAACACGCCTTGCTGCACGGAACCGCGCTCGAGGAAGACGACACCCGGTCCGACGGTGAGACGTCCTGCGACGGCCGTGTCGGGCTCGCCGCCGAAATCCGCACAGCTCGCGACGAGAAGAACCGCCATGCAAAAGGGCCTCATCGCGCTGCTTCCACGCCGACCTGTATCACATAGCCCACGGTCCAGCCGAGCGGCTCCATGCGGCTCGGATCGTCCGCGACCGGCGCCAGGAACTCGTCGTGCCGAAACGCGAGGAAGTCGGCTCCAAGACGCGCAGCGAGGTGGTCGAGCACGTGTAGGCGACGCGCCTCCCAGACGAGCGCCGCGCCGCCCAGGCTCGCCAGCATCGGGCCGAGCCGACGGTCGCGCGTGCGGAAGCCCGTCTCTTCCGTGTAGCGCTCGCGGTAGAAGTCGGCTGCACCCTGGACCGAGAACCGCTCGCGCGCGCGGAGCGTGAGATCGCGGGGCAGCTCAGCAGCCGCGGTCGCCTCGACGGTGTGGCCGCGCAAGCCCCAGTCGTCGGTGTAGAAGCGGTACTCGCCACCCAAGACCCATCGACTTCCGACGGCGCGTCGCAGGCGCCCAACGACCGCGTGCCGGATGCGGTGGTCGGGCACCCGTTCGTCGAGCCAGATGGCGCCGCGAAGGTCGTCGCCCAAGAAGACTGGCACGCGACGGTAGAGATTCGCGAGATAGCCCTGCGCCACGAACGGGGCGTAGACGAGGTCGGCCTCCGTTCGCGCTCCGAGCACCACGGTCACGCCGGCCTCGGCATTGTGCACCCAGAGCGCACGCCAGTCCTCGCGCGGCTCGCCCAGACGCCCCATCGCGTTCCGGGAAAGTCCGTAGCGAAGCGAGAGGTCGACGGTTTTGCGCAAGAGCGACCGCCCAAGCCCGAGCTGCGCGATGTGCGAGGCCGAGTCGCGCTCGAACGAGTAGGCGTAGCCGCCGTCGAGCGCCCACACGCCCGGCGGCTCCCAGCGAGCGCTCGCGCCCACCTGCTGCCTGAGCTCCGTCATGCGGCTCGTCGCCGCCGTCACGACGTCGACGGATGCCGACGTGATGACGTCGGCGCTGTAATCGGTTTCGAGGGAAACGCTCCGGCCTACGGTGGCCCCGACGCGGCCGTGTGGGCTCCAGATGGTCGTTGCCTGATCGTCCGAGTAGAGCGCGAAGCCGGCGTCACCGCGCACGGGGACTTCGCCCCGCGCCGCGTGCGGAGCGACGAACGCGAGGGCCACTAGCGCGAGACGCTGACCGTTGCGACCCATCGCGTCAGCGCCTCGAGTTCGGGGTAATTTCTGTGTTCGAACACGACGACGCTCGCGTGGGGCAACCCCCCCTCCTCGGGCGGCAGCAGCAACCGCACGAGCGTCGTCTCGTACGGATCCGCGTCGTCCACCCGCGCAGCGAGCGACCGACGGTTGTGCGCAAGCTCCGCTTCCGCGAGCGCTTGCTCGTCAAGCTTTGGCCGCGCCGGGTCGAGCAGTCCTTCTGGATCGCGCAGCCGGAGGTAATCCACTGCGTACAGAGCGAGCGGCATGCCCTCGCGTCCGTGGCAGCCGAGAAACGCACAGTACCCCTCAAGGACCGGCTGAACCTCTGCACCGAAAATGACGCTGTCCCCATCGGGCACATGTGCCTGGTCTTCAGTGGACGAACGACAGGCCAGTATCAGCAGGCCCAGCGCGGCGTAGCGCACCACGGCTCGCAGCAATGCAGTCCTCGTGCCAGAAGCCTGGTCGGCTCGCGAATTGCAATGCTGCGAGAGCCATGCGTCGCGTATGGGTATGGGTGCTGGCAGGCGCGTGCGCCGAGCCGACGGAGCTCATGCCCCGCGGCGAGAGCTGCCTGCTATCCCAGTGTCACGGGCGGGTTGAGGAAGCGCACTACGGCGGCGCGGCGCTTGCCTGCGTCGATTGTCACGGCGGCAACCCGGCGGACACGACGAAGGAGGGTGCGCACCCAACCGTCACGATCTCGTTCAACCCGTCGAGCCCCGGCGGGCACGAGCCAGGGGGCCTCATCCTCGCCGATCCGGCGCTCGCCGACCTCGACGACCTCGACCGCTCCGTGCTCAAGTTCCTGAACCCTGCCGACTATCGCGTCGTGAGAGAGACCTGCGGATCGACCACGCTCGGGGCCGGCAACTGCCATACGCGCATCGCCGATTCCAGCGTGCTTTCCACGCACGCGACGCTCCTCGGGCAGCTTGCCGGCGGGCTTTTCTTCGGCGGTCTCGGCCCGGAGACCGCCGATGCGCGGTTTGGCGTGCGCGCGGTCGCCGACCCCTATGCGTCGAGCGAGTTCCTTGGCACCACGCCGTCGATCGAGCGCTTTCCGGCGGAAATGGGCCCCATGGCGACTTCGGGGGACATCGCGCAAGCCTTCTTCCCCGTCTACAGCCAGCTTTGCCTCGAGTGCCACCTGGGCCGCGACGGCACGCCGACTCCGGGGAAGTACTACTCGTCCGGCTGCAACGCGTGCCATCTCATGACCGCGAACGATGCCAGGCCCGTGACAGCGGACCCGACGCAGGAAGTCGAGGAGCTGGGTCATCCGCAGAAGCACCGGCTCACGAACCTGATTCCCGACTCGCAGTGCAACCACTGCCACCACGCGCACCTTCACCGAGGCTTGCTCATCCAAGGCGTGCGCGAGCGGTCCGAGGAAGGCGACGCCGACTTCTACGCCGATCTCTTCGGCGACGCCGCACAAGTCGAAGCGCGCGCGCACCGAGGCCGCGAGGAGTCGGGAGACGTCGTCTTCTGGCCCGAGGAAAACTACGTTCGCCACCAGGGCGGCTACTGGCTCTACGGCAAGCCCTATCCATTTTTCGTCGCGGACGAAGACGGGACGAACGAGGTCGATGAGACGCCGCCGGACATCCACTTCGAGAAGGGCATGGCCTGCATCGACTGCCACACGATGCGCGAGCTTCACGGCGGCGAGCACATGCCGCTTCGCCGCGACTTCGAGGCGCAGGTGCGCTGCGAGAGCTGCCACGGCGGGCCGGGGGCGCCGATCGACGTGGGCGCGGCTCCTTTCGAGCAGGCGCTGTCACGTGTGGGCGGCACCGGCGACAACCTGCGCGTCCTGGGCCCAGGCAAGGACGGTGAGCTCGGCCAGATCGGCAAGCTCGACGGTGGAAGGCTCCATCCGGTGACGCAGATTGCGCGGCGGCTCGACGCGAAGGAGCCACGCCATAATCCGCGGACGCTGATGGGCTGCGGGCTTCACGCGGCGGGCGGGACCGACCAGTTTCGGCTCGCGCTCAAGGAGTGGATCGACTCGACGCCGCCCGCCGAGCGCGACGAGCTCTTCCCGGGGCTTCCCGAGGGGCTGAACGTGGCCGACGTCGGGTGGGCCCACCGGCCGGGACGGCTCGAGTGCTTTGCCTGCCACAACACGTGGACGCCCAACTGCTACGGCTGCCACATCGTGCGGGACGACCGCGAGTGCGGCCGGACGCTCCTCGACGGGTCATGTCAGCCCAAGATCAAGACGTTTGCCATGTCGGTGCTTGCCGAAGCTCGAGCGCTCGGCATGAATGCGCGCTCGCGCATCTCGCCGACGGTCGGCACGAGCATCTTCTTCTCGCACGTGGACGCGAGCGGGAAGCTCGTGATCGACGCGCAGCCGCTGACAACGCCGCTCGGCGTCTCGGGCGACGGCAACAGCCACAACCCGGTGCACCACCACACGGTCGCCGCGACGCCGCGCAAAGATGGAACCAACCGCGCGCTCGTGCGCGACTGTGAGGGCTGCCATCCGCGAGCCGACGGCAAGACCGACTGGGCCACGCTCAAGCGCGCCATCGGTTTCGGAACGGGCGAGTACACGTTCCGCGA
>JBBTFH010000045.1:0-5147 GCA_038041915.1 Myxococcota bacterium | reverse complement strand
TCTCCGCCGGCGAGGCGCAGCGCGTCGCCGTCGCCGCCGCGCTCGCGCGCCGCGTGACGCTGCTCGTGCTCGACGAGCCGTCCGCGTCGCTCGACGCCGAGAGCGAGGCGCTGATCGGCGTCGCGCTGCGCGCCGCCGCGACGCACGCCGCCGTCGTCGTCGTCTCGCACCGCGAGGCGCTCGCCCGCCTCGCCGATCGCGTCGTGCGCCTCGAGGGCGGGCGGATCGCCGAGTGAGCACCATGGTACGATCACGTCCGTGGATCCGACTCTGCGCCCGCTTATCGACACCGTCTTGCTGCGTCTGCAGGCGCGCTTTGGCGCCGATCTCGTGGGCGTCGTGCTCTTCGGGTCGCGCGCGCGCGGCGACGCGCGGGAAGGCAGCGACGTCGACCTGTTCGTGCTCGCGCGCGGCCTCGATGCCAGCCCGATGAAGCGCGCGGTGTCGCTCTACGCGCCGCCGCTTCCGCCGGGACCCGATGTAGCGCTGGTCCTGCGCACGCCCGAGGAGTTTCTCTCCGACGTCGCGCCGCTCGACCTCGATCTCGCGCTCGACGGACGCGTGCTCTTCGATCGCGACGGGCTGGTCGCGGAAAGCCTCGCGCGGCTCCGTGCGCTCATCGACGAAGCGGGTCTCGTACGGGGCGAGGACCTGTTCTGGCGGTGGAAGGTTCCGCCCTCGCGGCGCGACTGGGCAATCACCTGGCAGGGCGTCCGTCGATGACCGCCGTCGACGACGCCGCCTACCGCCTGCGTCTGGCCGAGGATCTGCTCGCCCGCGCGCGGCGCGTCGCGGCCGTCGACGCGCCTTCCGGCGCGATGCTCGCGCGGGCGGCGATCGAGAACGCCGCCAAGGCCGTGCTCGCCTGCTTCACATCGGTCGCCCGCTCGCACGAGCCGGAGAAGCTGCTCGCCGAGGCCCTGGCGCACGAGGAGTTCCCCGCCGCGCTCGGTGCGCGCGCGCGGGCGCTCGTTCCCCATTTGGCCTCGTACGGCGCGCAAACCCACGCCCAGACCGCATACGGCGACGAGGTGAAGCATCGGCTTCCGTCGGAGATCATCGGCGATCCGGAGGCGAGCGCCGCCCTTTGCGTGGCGGATGACGCCGTCGCGCTCGCACGCGACGTACACGGCGCGGTCTTTGGAGGCTGAAGGCGTCGCCTACCGGAAGCAGGCGTGCCCGTCGCGACCTGATTGCCCCGCACGCCAGCGACAGCGTTCTGGCGCCGCCGCCGCTGGCGCCGCCGCCGCTTGACCGCGTCCTGGCGCGCACCTAACTTGCCGCCGATGCGAATCTTCGTCGGACGGGCCGTTGCCGTGATCGTCGCGCTGTTGGCGCGGACGTGGCGCGTGCGCTTCTCGGGCGCGCTGCCGCCCGGCGCGGCGGTCGTGCGCGTGTGGCACGAGGATCTGCTCGCGCTCGCGGGCGTGGCGGGGGCGCGCAGGCTGCCGCTGGCGGTGCTGGTATCGCGCAGCGTCGACGGCCAGTGGGCCGCCTCCGCGGCACGCGCGCTCGGCTTCGCGGTCGTGCGCGGCTCCAGCTCGCGCGGCGCCTTGCCGGCGCTGCGCGCGCTGCGCCGGCGGCTGCTTGGCGGGGCGCGGGTGGTCCTGGCCGCCGACGGCCCGCGCGGCCCGCGCCGCGTCGAGGCGCCCGGCGCCGCCACTCTCGCGCGCCTCGGCGGTGCGTCGCTCGTCGCCGTCGAAGTCTCGGCCCGTCCGGCGGTCCGCCTCCCCACGTGGGATCGGCATCTCGTACCGCTGCCCTTCGCGCGCGTGTCGGTGACGCTGTCATGATCCGCGTCTGGGTCGACGGGCGCATCACCGCCCCCGAGGACGCGCGCATCTCCGTGTTCGATCGCGGCTTCCTCTACGGCGACAGCGTCTACGAGGTGCTGCGCACGGTGCGCGGCGAGCCGCTCGATCTCGCCGACCACCTCGAGCGTCTCGCGCGCTCGGCTGAGCGCATCGCGATCGCGCTGCCAAGGACGCTCGGTGCAATAGACGAGGCCGTGCGCGCGACGCTGAAGGCCGCCGGCAACGACGACGCCTACGTCCGCATCGTCGTGACCCGCGGCGCGGGCGAGATCGATCTCGATCCGGCCTCCGCCCGCGGCGGTTCGCTGGTGGTCATTGCCAAGCCGCTCAAGATGCCGCCGTCCGAGCTGTTCGAGCGCGGCGCCGCCGTTGCGATCGTGCACGTCCGGCGCAATGCGCGTCAGGCGGTCGATCCGGCGGTCAAGTCGGGCAACTATCTGAACAACATCCTCGCGCTGGCCGAGGCGCGCGCGCGCGGCTGCTACGAGGCGATCATGTGCGACGCGGACGGCGCGATCGCGGAGGGCGCGAGCTCCAACGTCTTCGTCGTCGCCGGCGGCGTCGTGCGCACGCCGCCGCTCGACGTCGGCCTGCTCGAGGGCATCACGCGCCGCAAGGTGCTCGAGAGCTGCGCCCGCGCCGGCATGCAGGCGCGCGAGGATCGCTTCTTTCCCGACGATCTGCGCGGCGCCGACGAGGCGTTCCTGACCTCCAGCATCCGCGGCGTCATGCCGGTCGTCCGCGTCGACACGTCGGCGATCGCCGACGGGCGCCCCGGCCCGGTGACGCGCCGTCTGATGGCGCTTTACGCCCAGCGATTGAGCTAGAATCCGCGCCGCCCATGGCTCGCGATCCCAAGAAGGTCAAGGACGAGGCGCAGAAGGCGGTCGAGCGCGGCCGCTGGAAGGCCGCCGCCGGGCTCTACCTCGAGCTTGCCGATCTCGACGCCGCCGATCCGCAGTGGCCGCAGCGCGCCGGCGACATGCTGCGCCGGATCGACCGCCTGCCCGAGGCGGCCACGGCGCTGCGCCGCGCCGCGGACGGTTACGCGCACAAGGGCTTCGTGCTCAAGGCGATCGCGGTATGCCGGCAAATCCTCGAGATCGACGCCAACGACATCGACGCCAAGGAGCGCCTCACGCGGCTGGCGGTCGGACGCGTCGCCACCGGCCCGGTGCCGCCGGGGATCGGCAAGGCGCCGACGCGGGCGCAGCCGGCGCGCGCGGCGCCCAAGACGCCGACGATTCCGCCGGGGCAACTGATCGCCGCCGCGCCGCTCGGGCAGGTGTTCGCGAGCACGGCGACGCGGCCCGAGGGCATGAAGGGGCAGGTGCACGACATCCCGCTCGAGGAGGCCGACATCGACGCGGCCTTCTCGCGCATCGAGAAGCCGGGCGAGCGGCCCGCGCCGCCGTTGCGCGCGCCGTCGCGCTCGGAGCGCCTCGTCTCCGCGCTCGATCCCGCGTCGCTGCACTGGCTGGTCGCGCGCCTGCAGGCGCGCAAGTTCGGCATCGGCGAGGTCATCCTGCGCCCCGAGGACGCGGGCGCGGCGCTTCACCTCATCTTGTCGGGAGCCGTCGTCGTGCGGCAGGACGGCCGGGAGCTCGAGCGCATCGCCGAGGGCGGCTTCTTCGGCGAGGTCGCGCTGGTCACCGACCTGCCGCGCCACGCGACGGTGCTCGCCACCGACGAGACGGACATCTTGAGCGTTCCGCGCGACGCGCTCGCCGAGCTCATCGACCGCCAGCCCAACGTGCTCCGCACGCTGCTCGGGCTTCTGCGCGACCGCCTGCTCGAGCGGCTGATCCGCACCTCGCCCATCTTCACCGCGTTTCCCGAGGCGGAGCGCCGTGCGGTCGAGCAGTCCTTCCGCTTCGTCGAGGCCGAGCGCGGCGCGTTTCTCATCACCGAGGGCGAACGGTCGCCCGGCCTGTTCGTGCTGGTCGCCGGGCGCGTCGAGGTGGTGACGCAGCAGCAGGGAATGACCGTCGTGCACCTGTCCGACCTCGGTCCCGGCGAGCTCTTCGGCGAGATCTCGCTGCTCACCGGCGGGTCGGCCGTGGCGAGCATCCGCGCGCTCAAGAAGTGCTGGACGCTGCTCCTGCCGCGCGACGCCTTCCAGCGGCTCGTCGTCGAGCACCCCGACGTGCTGATCTATCTCAACGACCTCGCCGAGAAGCGCCAGCGGGCGCGCGCGCAAGCCGTCGGCGAGCCTTTCCGCGAGGGGCAACTCGAGCTCGCGTAGCCGGTCTTACGTCCCGTTGCAGGCGCAGTTGGCGCAGTCGATGCTGTCCCAGGACAGCGTCCCGTTGCAGTCGCAATAACCGTCGTTGGACCAGCCGCACGGGTTGCCGACATGGCAGCACTCGAGGCTCAGCCCGCCGCAGCCGTTGGGGCACCCCGGAACGTCGACGGGCACCTCCGCCGCGTTGTTGTCGTAGCGCGATTCGGCGAGCTGGTAGTCGGGATTCAGCAGAACGCGCAGCGTGTAGCTCCCCGGCGCGACGCCGGTCACGTCGATCCACTGGCACGGGAGCTCGGCGGAATACTCGTCGGCCCATCCGGCCTGGATGCCCTGCTCGAGCGAGCCGTCGTCGGAGCACTCGAAGCGCGGCGGCTCGCTGGACGAGACGTTGACCAGATCGATCAGGCAGAAGGCCATCTTGCGGCCCGGCGCCATCTCCGCACCCTCGGCGTCGAGCAGCGCGTACTCGGCGTATCCCTCGAGGTGGTAGTGCCCGTGGCACGTCGAGAAGACGAACAGGTCGGGTCGCGCCGACGGCGGCCCGAGGTAGAGGTCGCCGACGCCGATGTTGGGTGTGAACGTGTTGAAGCGCAGCAGCTTGCGCGTGCCGGACGCATCGATGCACTCCTCCTCGAGCGCGCACGAGTCGGCGCCGAAGTCCTGCGTCTCGACGTATGGCTCGAGCGCGGCGGCGTCGACGGTGATGTCGGGCAGCGGGCACTCGCCCGAGACGCACTCGGTGCCGAGCGGGCAGCAGAGCGTGTCGCAGAGCTGATCGGACCCGCACGTCCCTGCTCCGACGCAGCCGAAGGTCCCGCTCATGGCCTCGAGCTGGCAGAGCTGGCCGGCGGGGCAGGACTGCTCGCCGCCGGGGCACTCGTTCTCGCCCTCGGCTTCTGCTTCGGCCTCGGCTTCGGCCTCGCCCTCGGCTTCGGCTTCGGCTTCGGCTTCGGCCTCGCCCTCAGCTTCAGCTTCGGCTTCGGCCTCGCCTTCGCCCTCCGCGCCGGCGTCTCGATCGACGTACGCAGGATTGGATTTGGCGCAGGCGAGCGCCAGCGCCAGAAACAAGAGGAGCGAGCCGTTACGCG
>JBBTFH010000044.1:0-6682 GCA_038041915.1 Myxococcota bacterium | reverse complement strand
CAGGTTAGAAGTAGACCTTCGCCTTGGTGAAGACGACGGTGCCGCCCGCCGCCGGATCGCCGAACTTCGAGTCGAAGTCGCCGAGCATCACGAACGCGCCCAGCGTCAACTCCGCGCCGTCGGCCACGCTCCAGACGACTTGCGGGAACACGACATAGCTGCGCGGATCGCGCAGCCCCGCGATGCCGAACACGCGCAGGAGCAGTGTGTCCGAGAAGCTTCGGTGATCGACACCGGCCACGACGTAGTCGCCCTGGCGCCGCAGCGTGTGCTCGTCCTCGGGTCTCGAGGCCGCCACGCGCACGTCCTGGCCAACGCCGAACTCGTCGACGAAGCCGTGCACCCACTGCGCGTTGGCGTAGAGCTGCGACGTCAGGCTGTAGTCCGTCCCCACGGTCCAGCGCACGAACGGCTCGTCGTCGACGATCAGCGGGTCGCGCGCGCCCGGCCGGCACTCCGCCGCGTTCACGCCCTGGCTCGGCGCCACCAGCAGCACGAGCGGGTCGTTGCTGCAGAAGCCGCCGTCGGGGTTGACCTTTGCCTCGCCTTGCGGCGTCAGCACGCTCATCGTCACGCGCTGCGGGAAGAACACCGCTCCCTCCGCCCAGACGCCCAAATCCGCCAGCCACGGCAGCGACGCGGCCAGGTCGGCCCCGACCACCTGCACGCGCGGGTACATCAGCCGCACGCGCGTCTCGCCGGGCGCGTCGCGCCCGTCGCTGAGGTAGGGCTGAGGCATGTCGTCGCGCCCGATGGTGTAGCTGCCCGACACGTCGAAGAGGCCCAGGCGCGTCGCGAGGCGCGCGCCCGCCTGCGAGTTGTCGAGCGTGGCCTCCGGTAGCACCGGCCGCACGTCGAGCTCGCCCGGTGGCGCGAGGCCCGAGAGCGCGGCGACGGAATGGCGGAACTCCGCGTCCTGGATCGGGATGCGCTCGGTCGAGCGCAGACCGATCACCGCGGTCGGCGGCAGTCGCGCCGGACGGAACACCGGCACCCAGGCGGCCGTCAGCGTGAACAGGTCGCGCGGGTGCCAGTCGGCGCGCACCATCTGGTTCGGCATCAGCAGCCCGAACCGCAGCGGATCGTAGAGGTCGAGCGCGTTCAGGTTGTGGGTGGGGTTGAACTGGTCGGCCGTTCCCCACTGCACGACCTGCCGCCCGACGCGCAGATCGAGCGCCGGCAGCAGATCGTAGACCTCGAGGTACGCCGCGTGCGCCTCGATCCAGAACGGGTCCACGCGCTCCGCGAGCGTCAGGTCGTCGAGGCGTCCGACGTCCGAGAACCCCAGCCACACGAACTCGACCTCGCCCACGCCCTGGGCCTTGTGGCCGATCGCGAGCGTGAGTCTCGTGCTCACGCGGTTCTCGTTGCGCTCGAACGTCTTGTCCAGCAGCAGCTCGCCGCTCGCGTCGTCGTGCACGCGCTCCTCCTGGGCGCGGTAGCGCAGGTCCGACGACACGGCGCCCGACAGCGCGACGTCGACCTGCGCCGCCGCCGCCGCGGGCGCCAACACCGACAACACCGCGAGCGTCGCGCGTCTCACGGGCCGCGTTCGAGCGACCGCTGCGTGAACTGCTCGTCCGCGATCCCCGTGTTGATGCCGACGACCGCGATGTCCATCTCCGTGCGGTGGTTCCCGCGCCGGTGGTCGGTCATCGTGATCAGCCTCGGGATCCAGGTCTTCACGCTCTCGACGAACGCGTAGTTCTCCTGCGTCTGCGTCTTGGCCTTCCGCCCGCCGGCGTCGAAGTACTCGAGCTTCTCGGGGTGCAGCGTCTTCTTGCCCGCCGTCATCACCAGTCGCGCGTACTCGGTCTCTTCCGGGTCGCGGGGCTTGAGCTCGAGCGTCCACGCCTCGGCCGTTTCGCCCTTGAGCGTCGCGGCGTACTTCTCGCCCCACTTCACGTCGCCCATGTCCTCGTAGCTGAAGTCGGAGCCGAGGAAGCCCTGCTCGCGCGTGTGCCCGGCGATGCGCCGTACGCGCGCGTACGCCGGCAGGTACACGTACATGTTGTCGCGGCCGTCGACCAGCACCGCCATGCCCTTGACGTCGGCGGGAGCGGTGAAGCGCACCAGCCGCTTGTCGCCGCCCTTCTGCTGCGTGCGGAAGCGGCGCTCGCGGCTCTCGCCTCCCGCCTCGATCACGCGCATCACCGCGTCGAACGTCTGATCCTTGAATCCGCTCAGCGTCTGGTCCACGCGCCCGAGGATGCTGTCGCCGCTCTCGGCGGACGCGGTTGCCGCGGTCGAGAGGATGAGCACGGCAGTCCATGTCTTCATGATGGTTCCTCCGCGGCGGCCACGAGACCTCGCTCGACCGCCTTCATGGGACGCGCGGCCGGCATCCGCCCGATCACGGCGGGCATCACCAGCAGCGTCGCGAGAGATCCCAGCAGCATCGCCTCCGCCGTCAGCAAGCCGAAGTAGTGCATCGGCAGCGTCTCTCCCAGCGCCAGGATCGCGAAGCCGGCCGTCACCATGAGCGCCCCGGCGGTGATGGCGGGCCCCGCCACTTCGCCCGCGCGCGCGGCCGTGGCCTCGCGGCTGCCGGGTCCTGCCGCGCGCATGTGCCAGAGAAAGTGGATCGCCTGGTCGATCCCGGCGCCAAGGCCGATGCTCCCGATCATGGACGTGCCGGTGTCGAGCGCTATTCCCAGCCAGCCCATGCCGCCGAGCACGAGCAGCAGCGTCACCACCGACGGCAGCGCCGCGAGGATGCCCACGACCGGCGAGCGGAACAGGCACGCGGCGAGCAGGATCACCAGCGTCAGGCTCGCGCCGGTCGAGAGCATCTGGTTGCGGACGTTGCTGCGCGCGAACGCGCGGTTCACCGCCGGCATGCCGGTCACGGCGACGCGCGCGGCGGCGGCGGGCGCCACGGCCGCGATCGCCTCGAGGTGATCGAGCGTGCGGGCGATCCGCGCGGCGTCCATGCCGCTGATGCGCACCTGCACGAGCGCCTCGCTGCGGCGCGCGTCGACGAGTTGCGCGAGCGCGGTTTCGCCTTCGAGCAGGAAGTAGAGGTTCTCGGACTGCCCGCGCGTGGCCGGCAGGCGCCGCCCTTGTCCCATCGCCTCGCTGGCCGTCTCGAGCGCCTCGGCAATCGAGCGCACGTCGCTCACGCCCTCGACCTTTGCCGCCGCGCGGTGGATGCGCGCGACCTCGGCGAGCACGGCGGGATCGGTCATGTCGCCGCGCACGTCGATCTGCACGAACTGCGACCCGCCGAAGCGGCGCGCCAGGAAGGCCTCCGCCTGGTAAGGCTCGCTGCCCGGCCGGAAGAAGTTCGAGACGGCCACGTCGTTCTGGACGCGGAAGAGCCCGGCGATGGACAGCGCGGACAGCGCCGCGGCGACGGCGATGACGGTGCCGCGACGGCGCGCACCCAGCGTCGCGATAGCGCGCGTGAGTCGCCGCACGGTCTTGGCCGCCGACTGGCGTGGCCCGCGGCGACGTCCCATCGCCAGCGCGGCCGGCAGCGCGACCAGCGCGAAGCCCAGCGCCGACAGCGAGCCGATGGCCGCGAACAAGCCGAACATGCGCATCGGTTGCACGTCCATGGCCAGGAACGAGAGGAAGGCCGCGACCGTGGTCAGCCCCGAGACCAGCACGGGCCAGCCGACCTCGCGCAGCGCCTCGCGCACGGCCTCGGGCGGGTCCAGCCGTTCGCGCGCCGAGTTGAACGCCGACAGCACGTGCAGCGCGTAGCCGATGCCGCAGGAGAACAGCAAGACCGGCAGCGATCCGGAGACGATCGTGAAGGGCTGCCCGAGCGCGCCCATGGCGCCGAGCGCGACGATCGCGCCCGCGAAGATGGTGCCGAGCGCCAACGCGATGCCGAACGCGTCGCGGAATTGGCCGAACAGCACCAGCAGGATGGCGAGCGCCGCGAACGGCGTCAGCCGCCGCAGATCCGCCTCCGTCTGCGCGGCCACCGTGTCGCCGACGAACGGCGCGCCGCCGAAGGCCAGCCTCGCGCCGGGGAGCGCTGCGCGCGCGGCCGCGCGGATGCCGCGGGTCACCTCGCGGGAATTGGCGGCGGGCGCCAGGAACGCGATGATCAGCGCGGCGCGGCCGTCGGCCGACACGACCGTGCCGACGGCGTTGCGGTCGTGAAGGATGCGCGCGCGCAGCTCGCCGAGCGCCGCCCGATCGCGCGGCACGCGGCGCGGCACGAGCGGTCCGACGTCGAGCTGCTGGTCGGAGGAGCGCGCCGACGTCATCTCGGTCAGCGACAGCACGCCCTCCACGTCGCGCACCGAGCGGATACGCGTGCTCGCGAGTCGGATTCCGTCGAGCGCTTCGGGCGCGAGCACGTCGCCGGTCTCGATGCCGACCAGCGCCACGTCGAGCCCGCCGAACCGATCGCCGACCTCTCGGAACAGCGCGACTTGCGGGTCGCCCGTCGGCAAGAACGCCAGGATGTCGCTCTCGCGGCGCAGCCCGCGCAACCCGAGCAGCGCCGCCACGACGGCGATCGCGCTCAAGCCGAGCAGCAACCTCCCCCGGCGGACGACCAGATCCGCGAAGGATTCCATGAACGCAACGCCTATCACACAGCGCCCCGCCCGATCCACCGGGCAACCCTCTCGGCTTCCCCGGCGTCGCAGGGGCGCGAACGAGCGCTTCCATGATTGGTCTTGGATTGGGCTTGACAGAACTAATCAAGTATACTATTGAGTAATTGACTATGACGGAGCGAGCCCATCGTGTTTTCAAGGACCGCCTCTACCAGCAGTTTGCCCGCATCGGAAAGACGCTCGGCAACCCTCATCGTCTGGAGCTGCTCGATCTCCTCGCCCAGGGCGAGCGGACGATCGACGCGCTCGCCGGCGAGAGCGGGCTGTCGCTGGCCAACGCCTCCCAGCACCTTCAGGCGCTCCGGGAAGCCGGCCTGGTGGAGAGCCGGAAGCAGGGTCTGTTCGTCCACTGCCGTCTGGCCGATCCGACCGTCTTCGAGCTTTGCAGATCTGTTCGAACGGTCGCGGAGCGGCGACTCGCGCAACTCGAGCGTCTCGTCCGCGACCACTTCGGCGATCGCTCCCGGCCGAAACCCATGCCCATGAACGAGCTGATCGAGCGGGTGCGCACCGGAGAGGTCGTCATTCTCGACACGCGCCCGGCGCATGAGTTCGCCGCCGGGCACATCGCGGGCGCACTTTCGGTCCCGGTCGCGGAGCTGCGGCGGCGTCTTGGCAAACTGGCCAAGAGCAAGGAGTACGTGGCGTATTGCCGCGGGCGGTACTGCAGCTACGCGGATCGAGCGGTCGAGCTGCTCCGCGCGAACGGGCGACGCGCGCGACGCCTTCTCGATGGTTTTCCCGAATGGCAGGCCGCCGGGCTTCCCGTGGAAATCGCCAAAGGCGCTCGGCCGTGACCACCGGGTCTGCCGTCGTGGCGCCGGTTCGCTTGGGGCTCCGGGCGAATGCCGCGCAGTTCTCTCTGCTGGTCGTGGTCAACGCGTTCGTCGGCGCGATGGTCGGCATGGAGCGCAGCATCCTGCCCGCGATCGCAGAAAACGAGTTCCGCCTGGCGGCCCGGACGGCGGTGCTCTCGTTCATCGTGGTCTTCGGCATCACCAAGGCCGTCACGAACTATTGGGCAGGCCGGCTGTCCGATCGATTCGGTCGGAAACACGTGCTCATCGGGGGTTGGCTCGCCGCTCTGCCGGTCCCTTTCATGCTCATGTGGGCGCCGAGTTGGAGCTGGGTGCTCGCGGCAAACGCGCTGCTCGGCGTCAGCCAGGGGCTCTGCTGGTCGATGACCGTGATCATGAAGATCGACCTCGCCGGCAGCGAGCGCCGGGGCCTGGCGATGGGCCTGAACGAGTTTTCCGGCTACGTCGCGGTCGCCGCGGCCGCGTTGGCGACGGGCTGGATCGCGGCACGGTACGGGCTCAGGCCCGAGCCGTTCTATCTCGGGGTTGCGTTCGTCGCCGTCGGCACGACGCTTTCCCTCTTCGTCGTGCGCGAAACGAAGCAGCACGTCGCGCACGAGTCGGGTCTGGGCGATGGCGCCCTTCCGCGCCCCGAGCGTTCAGCGCGCGAGCTGTTCTGGGAGACGACTCTGAGAGATGCCAATCTCTCGAGCGTCTGTCAGGTCGGACTCGTCAACAATCTGAACGATGGCATGGCGTGGGGCCTCTTCCCGCTGGTCTTCGCGGCCGCCCACATGACCATCGATCGGATTGGTCTGCTCGCTGCCATCTACCCCGCGACGTGGGGAGTCGCGCAGTTGGCGACAGGAGCGCTTTCGGACCGGATGGGCCGGAAGTGGCTGATCGTCGCGGGCATGTGGGTCCAGGCCGTGGGCATCGGAACCGTGATTCTCTCGCCTGGCTTCGGCGGTTTCGTCGCCGGAACGACCCTGCTCGGGATCGGCACGGCGATGGTGTATCCCACCCTGCTCGCGGCCATCGGCGACATCGCGCATCCCTCGTGGAGAGCGTCGTCGGTGGGCGTGTACCGATTCTGGCGAGACCTCGGCTACGCCGTCGGTGCGCTGGTCGCGGGTCTGACCGCGGACGCGCTCGGCATCTCAGGCGCCATGTGGATCGTCGCGGCGTTGACGTTCGGATCGGGCGTCGCCGCGGCGCTGAGGATGACAGAAACGGTTCGCATCGCGGCCCCCGCTGACGCACAACCCACTCGTTCCAGCATGCGGCTCATGATAAGAGCCGGCC
>JBBTFH010000043.1:27934-51798 GCA_038041915.1 Myxococcota bacterium | reverse complement strand
GCCGAGGTCTGCGACGGCTGGAACAACGACTGCGACGCCGCGCCCGCCGCCTGCGCCGGCGACGTCTCCGGCGTCGACGAGGGCTGCGACGACGACTGCGACAACACCTGCGACGCGGCGATGACACGCATCGGCACGCCGCTCACCTGCGGCGCCGGCGGCGACGACTGCGACGACAATCCCGCGGCGTGCGGCGCCGCGTGCCACCCCGGCGCCGTCGAGGTCTGCGACGGTTGGAACAACGACTGCGACGCCGCGCCGGCCGCGTGCGCCGGCGACGCGGTCGGCATCGACGAGGGCTGCGACGACGATTGCGACGACTTCTGCGACGCCGCGATGACGCGTGTCGGCACGCCCTCCACTTGCAGCGCAGGCGGCGCCGACTGCGACGATGATGCCTCCACCTGCGGCGCCGCGTGCCGCCCGGGCGCCGTCGAGATCTGCGACGGCTGGAACAACGACTGCGACGCCGCCCCGCCCGCCTGTGCCGGCGACGCGGTCGGCGTCGACGAAGGCTGCGACGACGATTGCGACGACTTCTGCGACGCGGCGATCGCCTTCGATGGCGCGCCGCCCACCTGCGCCTCGGGCGGGGCCGACTGCGATGACAGCCCGTTCGCGTGCGGCGCCGCGTGCCACCCCGGCGCCGTCGAGGTCTGCGACGGTTGGAACAACGACTGCGACGCCGCGCCGGCCGCGTGCGCCGGCGACGCGGTCGGTATCGACGAGGGCTGCGACGACGATTGCGACGGCTTCTGCGACGCCGCGATGACGCGCGTCGGCACGCCGTCCACCTGCGCCTCGCCCGGCGCCGACTGCGATGACAACCCCGCGGCGTGCGGCGCCGGCTGCCATTCGGGCGCCGTCGAGATCTGCGACGGCTGGAACAACGATTGCGACGCCGCGCCCTCCGTCTGCTTCGGCGACGTGACCGGCGTCGATGAGGGCTGCGACGACGACTGCGACGACTTCTGCGATGCCGCGATCGGCTTCGCCAACGCGCCTCCCACCTGCGCCTCGGGCGGCGGCGACTGCGACGACAATCCCCTTGCGTGCGGAGCCAACTGCAACCCGGCGGCGGCCGAGATCTGTGACGGCTATAATAACGACTGCGACGCCGCGCCCGCCATCTGCCCGGGCGACGTCGCCGGCGTCGATGAGGGTTGCGATGACGATTGCGACAACTTCTGCCGGCTCAGTGTAGCGCTCATCGGCACGCCGCCCACCTGCAGCGCCGGCGGCGGCGATTGCGACGACAATCCCGCGGCGTGCGGCGCCGCGTGCCGTCCCGGCGGCGTCGAGGTCTGCGACGGGTGGAACAACGACTGTGACGCCGCGCCCACCGTCTGCCCGGGAGACTCCTCCGGCGTCGACGAGGGCTGCGACGACGACTGCGACGACTTCTGTGACGCCGCGATGACGCGCGTCGGCACGCCGCCGACCTGCGCTTCGCCCGGCGCCGACTGCGATGACAACCCCGCGGCGTGCGGCGCCGGCTGCCAGCCGGGCGCAGCCGAGATCTGCGACGGCTGGAACAACGACTGCGACGCCGCGCCCGCCGTCTGTCCGGGCGACGTGGTCGGCATCGACGAGGGGTGCGACGACGACTGCGACAACTACTGCCAGACGGGCATTGTCGTGGTGGGCACGCCACCGACCTGCAGCGCCGGCGGCGCCGACTGCGACGACAATCCCGCGGCGTGCGGCGCCGCGTGCCAGCCCGGCGGCGTCGAGGTCTGCGATGGCTGGAACAACGACTGCGACGCCGCGCCCGCCGCCTGCGCCGGCGACGTCGGCGGCGTCGACGAGGGCTGCGACGACGACTGCGACGATTTCTGCGACGCCGCGATGACGCGCATCGGCACGCCGCCCACCTGCGCCTCGCCTGGGGCCGACTGCGACGACAATCCCGCGACGTGTGGGGCCGGCTGCCGGCCGGGCGCGGCCGAGATCTGCGATGGCTGGAACAACGACTGCGATGCCGCTCCCGTCGTCTGTCCGGGCGACGTGGTCGGCATCGACGAGGGGTGCGACGACGACTGCGACAACCACTGCGAGGCGGGCCTGACGATGTCTGGCACGCCGCCGACGTGCAGCGCCGGCGGCGCCGACTGCGACGACGATCCGGCCGCCTGCGGCGCGGCGTGCTACCCGGGCGCCACGGAGATCTGCGACGGCCGGAACAATGACTGCGACGCCGCCCTGGCCGCCTGCGCCGGCGACGTTGTCGGGATCGATGAGGGCTGCGACGACGACTGCGACGGCTGGTGTGATCTCGCGATCACGCTCGTCGGCGTGCCGCCCACCTGCGCATCCGGCGGCGGCGACTGCGACGACAATCCCGCCGCGTGCGGCGCCGGGTGCCGTCCGGGAGGCACCGAGATCTGCGACGGATGGAACAACGACTGCGACGCGGCCGTCGCCGCCTGCGCCGGCGATGTCGTTGGCGTCGACGAGGCCTGCGACGACGACTGTGACAACCACTGTGAGGCCGGCCTCCCGATCACCGGCACACCGCCGACGTGCAGCGCCGGCGGCGGCGATTGCGACGACGATCCCGCGGCGTGCGGCGCGGCCTGCTACCCGGGCGCGGCCGAGATCTGCGACGGCTGGAATAATGACTGCGACGCGGCCCCGGCCGCTTGCGCCGGCGACGTCGTCGGGAGCGACGAGGGCTGCGACGACGACTGCGACGGCTGGTGCGACGCGGCGATCGTTCGCGTCGGCGTGCCGCCGACCTGCGTCTCGGGCGGCGGCGACTGCGATGACGATCCGGGCGCTTGCGGCGTCGGCTGCAACCCGAGCGGCACCGAGATCTGCGACGGATGGAACAATGACTGCGACGCGGCCGCCGCCGCGTGTCCGGGCGACGCCGTCGGAATCGACGAGGGCTGCGACGACGACTGCGACAACTACTGCCAGAGCGGCCTGACCGTCGTCGGCACGCCGCCGACGTGCAGCTTCGGCGGCGGCGACTGCGATGACGCCCCGGCCGGTTGCGGCGCCGCCTGCAACCCTGGAGCGGCCGAGGTCTGCGACGGCTGGAACAACGACTGCGATGCGGCCGCCGCGGCCTGCGCCGGCGACCTGGCCGGCGTCGACGAGGCGTGCGACGACGACTGCGACGACTATTGCGATGCCGCGATGACGCGCATCGGCACGCCGCCGACCTGCGTCGCGGGTGGCGGTGACTGCGACGACAATCCCGCGGCGTGTGGCGCCGCGTGCCGCCCGGGCGCGGCCGAGATCTGCGACGGCTGGAACAACGACTGCGACGCGGCCGCCGCCGCCTGCCTGGGCGACCTCCTCGGCGTCGACGAAGGCTGCGACGATGACTGCGACGATTGGTGCGACGCGGGTATGACGCGCGTCGGCGCGCCGCCGACCTGCGCCGCCGGCGGGGCAGACTGCGACGACAATCCGGCCGCCTGCGGCGCCGCCTGCAACCCGGGCGCGGCCGAGGCCTGCGACGGGTGGAACAACGACTGCGACGCCGCGGTCGCCGCGTGCGCGGGCGATGTCGTCGGCATCGACGAGGGCTGCGACGACGACTGCGACACCTGGTGCGACGCCGCCATGGCCAAGGCCGCCGGCATCTCGGTGCCGACCTGCGCGAGCACGCCCGCGGTCGACGCAGCCGGCGACGACTGCGACGACAATCCGGCTGCGTGCGGCGCCACCTGCAACCCGACCGCGACGGAGACCTGCAACGGCTGGAACGACGACTGCGATGCCGCGCCCGCCGCGTGCGTCGGCGACGTCGCCGGGGTTGACGAGGGCTGCGACGACGACTGCGACGGCTGGTGCGACACGATGATGGCGAAGGCCGGCGGCTTCGCCGTGCCGACCTGCGCGAGCACGCCCGCCCCCGCGACCACCGGCGACGACTGCGACGACGATCCCGGCGCGTGCGGAGCCGCCTGCAACCTCGGCGCGGCCGAGGTTTGCGACGGTTGGAACAACGACTGCGACGTGGCCGCCGCCGCCTGCGTCGGCGACGTCGTCGGCGTCGACGAGGGCTGCGACGACGATTGCGACACCTGGTGCGACATCGCCATGGCCAAGACCACCGGCATCTCGGTGCCGACCTGCACGAGCACGCCCTCGGCCAACGCAGCCGGCGACGACTGCGACGACAATCCGGCGGCGTGCGGAGCCGCCTGCAACCCGACCGCGACGGAGATCTGCGACGCTCGGAACAACGACTGCGACGTGGCCATCGCGGCGTGCGCCGGCGACGTCGTCGGCGTCGATGAAGGCTGCGACAACGACTGCGACGCATGGTGTGACTCGGGCATGGCCAAGGCCGCCGGCGTCTCGGTGCCGACCTGCGCGAGCACGGCGGTCGCCGCCACCGCCGGCGACGACTGCAACGACCTGTGCAGCGTGTGCCACCCGCCCGCGCTCGCCAGCGAGGCGGGTCTGTGCGACGCGTGGGACAACGACTGCGACGGCACCATCAACGAGGGCTGCGCGACCTCGGCGACCGACGGCTACTGCGAGGCGAGCGAGTGCGCGACCGACCCGGCCTGCCAGGCGGCGCCCGCCGACTGCAACGCGTCCGGCGACGGCGTCGGCGCGGACACCGGCGCGGGCGCGTGCGCCGGCCCGTACCCGACCGCGGCCGACAACGTCTACTGCGTGAGTACCGGCGCCTGCGACGCGTTCTGCGACACCTGCAGCCCGAGCATCGACTTTGCGTTCGCGGACGTGCCCTTGACGGTGGCGGTGCCGACCTACATCTGGATCGCCGCCGGCGCCTACACGCAGGCGACGAGCGGCCTGAACATCGCCGGCAAGGCCGTAACCGGCGCCAACCGTCTGTGGATCGGCGCGCGCTGCGCAGCGGGGGCGCGCGACGCCGTCACGGTCAGCAAGATCAGCGACGCCGGCGTCAACCAGTACGTGCTGATCATCAACATGCCGTCGGTCACGCTCGAAGGCCTCAGGATCGACGTCGGCGCCGACACGACGGCGCACGGCATGGTTGTCGCGGGCAGGGGCGACAACATCATCCTTCGCGACCTCTCGATGACGAGCGCCGTCGCGACGGCCGTCACCGGCTACGACTACCTACGCTGCGACGGCTTGGTGGGCGGCGCTTTCAACGCCGACAACCTGCTGGTCGAGGATGTCGAGGTCTACGACGACGACGCGACGACGCTCGCGACCGGCATGTCCTTCTCCTTCTGTCCCGCCTTCACCGTGCGCCGCTCGGCGGTCTGCCGCCTCCAGACGGCGACCGGCGCCGACATCGGCTTCTTGGTCGGCTCGAACGGCGGCGCCAACGTCTTCGATCGCGTTCTGGCGCGACAGGTCAAACGCGGCTTCGACACCAACCTCGCGGCCAGCGGCGGCAGCGTCACGCTCGACGGCGTGGTGGCGCGCGACAACACGGCGTACGGCGGCTACGTCACCGGCGGCAGCCCGACCGTGCGTAACAGCCGCTTCACCGGAAACGCGGTCGGCTTGCGGCTGGACAACCCGACGGGCGCTGAGATCTTCAACGACCTCTTCGCGCGCAACACGCTCGGCAGCGGCTACGGCCTGCACGTCTACGCCTCGGTCGCGTCCGTGCGCGTCGATCGGCTGCTGTCGAGCACCTTCGAGGGCAACGCCAACGCGGGCGTCAACCACGGACTCTTCCTCGAGGGGACGGGGGCCTCCGCGCAGGTGCGCGTCGGCGACTTCTTCGGCAACCTGCTCACGGGTCACGGCGGCGCTGGCGATGCGGGCGTGCGCCGCGCGTGGGCGCCGCCGGCGACCTCCTCGAGCGCGCCGGAGAACCGTTACTTCGCCAACACGACCAACTGCGCGTGCGAAAGCGACGCCTCGTGCGCGACCGACCCATGCCTCGAGGGCGGCGCCGGCACGACGCAGAATCCACTGCAGGTGGGGTTAGTCGCGCACCCGGACTACCTGAGTCAGCCCCCCGGTCAGGCCACGACCAGCCCCGCCGTCGGCGCGTCCTCCGTCCTCTCGCAGCACGCGCGCACCTGCAGCGGCGCCTCTCCCAGAGGCTGCCTCGATGCGCGTACGACCTCGACGGCGCGCGGCCCCGACACCGCGCAGGCCGACCTCGGCTTCCACTACCCCGTGTGCGCGGACGCGTGCAGCGGCTCGCCCGAGGTCTGCAACGGCGTCGACGACAACTGCGATGGCATCGTCGATGAGGGGGGGATCTGCGTCGACGCCGACGGCGACGGCACCTGCGGCACGTGCGGCGACTGCGACGACCTCGACCCCGATCGCTACCCCGGCCACGTCGAGTGGTGCGACAACAAGGACAACGACTGCGACGGCTTGAGCGATCTCGCCGAGGGCTGCAACGACGACGGCGACGCCTACTGCGACAGCGCCTTTATCACCATCGGCACGCCCGGCCCGCCGCTCAACTGTACCGCCGGCGGCAACGACTGCGCTGACACCGATGCCTTGGTTTTCCCCGGCACGTCGTGCGACAGCCCGGCCGATGGTGACACGTGCAATGACGACGGCCCGCTCACCTGCCCGGGCGGCGTCTACACCTGCCCGAACGGCGGCGCGGACGTCGACGCCGACACCTACTGCGACATCGGCGGCGCCTGCCTGGCGGCGTGCGGTGGCGACTGCTGCGCCAGCGGCACCTGTCTGGGCAGGCCGGCCGCGAACGTCTATCCGACCGCGCCTTGCGAGGGCCCCGACACGGACACCTGCGAGGAGGACGCGGTGAGCTGCGCCGGCGGCGTCCCCGCGTGCGTCGATGGCGGGACCGACGCCGATAGTGACGGCCACTGCGCGCTCGGCGGCGTGTGCACCGTGGCATGCGGCGCCGACTGCAACGACGACAACGCGTGGCAGAGCCCGAGCGACCCCGAGGTTTGCTTCAACGGCCTCGACGACGACTGCAACGGGTCGCCGGACGACGCCTGCTCGGTCTGCGGCAACGACGCGTGCGAGGCGAGCGAGTGCGGCGCCTGCGCGCGCGACTGCGCTCCGGCGCCGACGGCGTGCAACCCCGACGGCGATGCGCTCCCGCCGGCCGCGTGCGCGGGACCGTACCCGCGCTTGTCCGACGATGTTCGCTGCGTGTGCGCGAGCGGCTGCCCGGCCACGTCGCCCGCGATCTGCGACGGCGGCAGCTTCTACGCGACGATCGCGACCGCGCTGGCCGCGGCCGGGAGCGGCGACGGCAACCCGGCGACGCTCGACGCGCCGACGGTCGTGCTCCTGTGGCCGGGCAGCTACGCCGGCGCGACGATCTCGGGCAAGGACGCGACGGCGATAAACACGCTGACCGTCGCGGCGCGCTGCGCGTCGAACCTGCGGGCGGCGGTGACCGTCACCAGCTCCGTCGTCGTGCAGGTGCCGTACGTCACGCTCGAAGGCTTCACCGTCGCGCCGTCGGCGTCCACGTCCTACGGCGTCCAACTCGACGGGACCTCGGCGACCAGCCGCGCGCGCTTCGCCCGGCTCCGGTCGCTCGGCGTGACCGGCGCGGTGACCAGCGCCTTCGTCTACTGCAACGGCTCGGCGACCTACCCGGTCGATGGCCTCCTCCTCGACGAGGTCGACGTATTCGCACGCGGAGGCACGGCGCCGACCTACGGCGTGCGTCTCTCGTACTGCGACGTGGCGAGCGGCGGCGCTGGCGCGACGATCCGGCGCAGCTCCGCCTGCGGTGCGACCAGCGCCGGCTACTACGTCGACAACGTGACGCCGACGGCGACGTTCGACCGCACGCTCGCGCTGCGCAACGGCTTCTACGGCTTTTCGCTCGCGACGACGGCGGCGGCGACCGGCATCGTCCTCGACGGCGTGCACGCGCGCGGCCACTCGCTCTACGGGGCGTACGTCGTGCGCGGCGCCGGCCTCGTGGTCCGCAACAGCCACTTCACCTCGAACACCAGCTCCGGCCTCTATGTCGACGACGGCAGCGTTGCGCAGATCTTCGACAACCTGTTCGCGTCGCAGAACTACGGCGCGTGGATCGTGGCGACCAGCGCCGCGCAGTCGGCGGGCGCGATCCGCTTCAACACCTTCGCCGACAACTCGAACACCGGCCTTTACCTCTCGGGCACGGCCACGGCCGCCCTCACGACCAGCGACTTCTCCGACAACCTGTTCGTGCGCGCGACCAGCGGCAGCTACGCCGTCCGTCGTGTCACCAACGTCCCGGTGGCCGCCACGGCCGCCGGCAACCGCTACACCGCCGGCTTTGCGGTGAATATCTGCGACTGCTCGGGCACGCCGTGCGGCGGCGATCTCAACCAGTGCCTCGACGGCGCGAGCGGGGCCGTCAACCAGCCGGCGCCCGTCTCCGCGACCTCGACGAGCGGCCTCAAGTACTACCTCGACCCGGCGAGCACGGCCGTCGACGGCGCGGCGTCGGTCGCGCCGAGCGCGGCGTGCAGCGGCGCAAAGTGCCTGAGCAGCCGCACCACGCGCAGCCCGGGCGCGGCGTGCGCGACGCCGGCTGCGTTGCTCGACGGCGCCGCCGGCGCCACCGACTGGGCCGACATCGGCTACCACTACGAGGGCTGCCTGTGCCAGCCGGTCGAAATCTGCGACCTCGCCGATAACGACGCCGACGCGTTGATCGACGAGGGCTGCGACGACGATAGCGACGACTACTGCGACACCTTGATGTTCGTGGGTCCCGGCATGAGCTGGGGCAACGGCCTCACGTGCAACTCGCCCGCCGACGCCGCCGGCGACGATTGCAACGACGCGCTCGCGAGCATCAGCCCGTGGGCGCTCGAGCGCTGCGACGGTGTGGACAACAACTGCGCCGGCACGCCGCCGATCGACGAGGGCTGCGATGACGACGGCGACGGCTTCTGCGACTCGGGCATGGAGAAACTCGCCGGCTGGAACGCCGGCTGCAGCCTGACCCCGGCCGCCGCCATCTCGGGCGACGACTGCAACGATCGGTGCGCGGCGTGCCAGCCGGGCGCGATCGAGATCTGCGACGCGTGGGACAACGACTGCGACGCGACGATCAACGAGGGCTGCCCGATGTCGGCGACCGACGGCTTCTGCGATCCGAGCGAGTGCTCGTCGGACCCGGCCTGCTCCGCCGCGCCGACCGACTGCGGCGTGGCCGGCGATCTGGTCGGCGCCGAGTCCGGGCCGCTGACCTGCTCGGGCCCATACCCGACCGCGTCCGACAACGTCTACTGCGTGAGCGGCGGCGCGTGCGACGCCTTCTGCGACACCTGCCGCGCGACGATCGACGCGGCGCTCGCCGACGTGCCGGCGACGTTCGCGACACCGACCTACGTCTGGATCGCCGCCGGCGCGTATGTCGAGCCGATCGGCGGGCTCAACGTCGCCGGCAAGACGCCGACGGGCGGCAGCCGCCTGTGGATCGGCGCGCGCTGCACGGCCGGCACGCGCGCCGCCGTGACCGTCACCAAGGCCAACGACCCGGGCGCGAACCAGTTCGTGATCCAGGTAAACGCGCCGTCGGTGACACTCGAGGGCCTGACGATCGACGTCGGCGCCGACACGACCGCCTCGGGCGTGCTGGTCGCGAGTCTTGGCGACGACGCGATCCTGCGCCAACTCACGCTGACGAGCGCGCTCGCCTCGGACGTCACGTCGAGCGCCTACGCCTACCTGCGCTGCGACGGCACCGTGAGCGGCTTCTACGCGACCAACCTCCTGGTCGACCGCGTCGACGTGCCCGGCGCCGACGGCAACACGCTCTCGTACGGCATGTACTTCTACTTCTGCCCGGACTTCACCGTCCGCCGGTCGGCCGTCTGCCGCCTCGAGACGTCATCGGACTTCGGCTTCTACGACTACTTCTGTGGTGGCTCGACACTCTTCGATCGCGCGCTCGCGCGGCAGGTCGGACGCGGCTTCCACGCCGACGTCACCGGGGCGGACGGCGCGGTGACGCTCGACGGCGTCGTCGCGGCGGACGAGTCCGGCTACGGCGCCTACGTCGTCGGCGGCAGCCCGACCGTGCTCCACGGCCGCTTTACGCAGAGCAGCATCGGCCTCTACCTCGACCGCCCGACCGGCGGCGAAGTGTTCGACAACCAGATCGCCGGCAACACCAAGGGCAACGGCTCCCCGACCGGCTACGGCATGCTCGTCGCCACGTCGTCGTCGACCGCCGCGCGCGTCAACCGCATCCTCTTCAACACGTTCGCCGGCAACGTGACGGGCGGCGCCAACTTCGGCCTCTTCCTCGACGGCTACGACGCGAGCAAGCCGGTCGTCGTCGACGAGTTCTACGGCAACCTGGTCGTCGGCGAAAACGGCGCGGGTGACCGCGGCGTCGGCCGCGACTTCGCGCCGCTCGCCAAGCGCGCGAGCGTGTCGGCCAACCGCTATTTCGACGACGGCGCCGGCGCCTGCGGCTGCACGCCGTTCCCCGGCCCGACCTGTGCCGGCGCGAGCGACTGCCTCGAAGGCGGCACGGGCACGCTCGAGAATCCGTTGCTGGTCGCGGTCGGCGCCGACGGCGACTACCTCAGCCAACCGCCGGGCCAGGGCGTGACCAGCCCCGCCGTCAACGCCGCGACGATCCTCGCGCACGACGGACGCGCGTGCAGCGGCGCGTCCGCCGCGGACTGCCTCAACGCGCGAACGACCTCCACCGCGCGCGCTCTCGACACCGCCAACGCCGACCTCGGCTTCCACCACGCCGCCTGCCCGTAGTGATCGCCTGAAGCTGCGGGCAGCGCGCACGCGCGGGCGTGGGCGGCGGTTCGCGCTGGCCCCCGAGCGCTGCGCTATCGGTTCGCGGACAGCTCCTTGACGATTTCGCCGACGAACGCCTTGGCGTCGCCGAAGAGCATGAGCGTCTTGTCGAGGTAGTAGAGCTCGTTCTCGACGCCGGCGAAGCCGGGGCTCATGCCGCGCTTGATGACCATCACGGTGCGCGCGCGATCGACGTCGAGAATCGGCATGCCGTAGATCGGGCTCGACTTGTCGTGGCGCGCGGCGGGATTCGTGACGTCGTTGGCGCCGATCACGAGCGCGACGTCGACCTGGGGAAACTCGGAGTTGATGTCGTCCATCTCCTTGAGCTTCTCGTAGGGAATCTCGGCCTCGGCCAGCAGCACGTTCATGTGGCCCGGCATGCGGCCGGCGACGGGATGGATCGCGAACTTCACGTCGACGCCGCGCTTCTCGAGCGCGTCGTGCAGCTCGCGCACCTTGTGCTGCGCTTGCGCGACGGCCATGCCGTAGCCGGGGATGACGACGACCGAGCGCGCCGCGTCGAGGATCGACGCCGCCTCCTCGGCCGAGGCGCTGCGCACGTTGCGCGCCTCGCCGCCGGCCGCGGCCGCCGGCTGCACCTGCCCGAACGCGCCGAACAGCACGTTGGCGAAGGAGCGGTTCATCGCCTTGCACATGATCACGGAGAGGATGAGGCCCGACGAGCCGTCGAGCGCGCCGGCGATGATCAACAGCTTGTTGTCGAGGACGAAGCCCATCGCCGAGGCCGACAGGCCGGCGTACGCGTTGAGCAGCGAGATCACCGTCGGCATGTCTGCGCCGCCGATCGGGATGATCAGCAGCACGCCGAAGAGCAGCGCGAGCGCGGCGAAGACGGGGAACAGGTGCGTCGCCTGCGGGTTGACGACCAGGTAGGCGCCGAGTGAGACGGCGCAGGCGAGGATCGACAAGTTGACCACGTTCTGCCCGCGGTAGGTGATCGGCCGCGTGGGCAGGATCTCCTGCAGCTTGCCGAAGGCCATCAGGCTGCCGGTGAAGGTCAGCGCGCCCAGCAGCACCTCGAGCACGAGCGCCACCATCGTGAACGCGTCGGTGTGCGCGGCCTCGTAGAACTCGGCGGTGCCGACGAGCGCCGCCGCGAGCGCGCCGAACGCGTGCGAGAGCGCCGTCCGCTGCGGCACGTGCGTCATCGGCATCAGCAGCGCCATCGGCGTTCCGACCGCGACGCCGACCACGATGCCGACGGCGATGAGCTGCCAGTCGACGACGTCGTGGTGAATCAGCGTCGCGACCACGGCGAGCAGCATGCCGAGCTCGCCGGCGCGCACGCCGCGGCGAGCCGTCGCGGGCGCATTCAGCCACTTGAGCGCGAGAACGAACAGCGCCGCCGCCGCGAAGTAGGCCGCCTGGACGAGGGTGTCCATCACTTGTGGGGCGCCCGGGTTTCGCGCTTTTGGAACATCTTGAGCATGCGATCGGTGATGAGGAACCCGCCGACGACGTTGGTCGTCGCCGCCGCGACGGCGATGGTCCCGAGCACGCGCGACAGCGTGCTCTTGTCGAGCTGGACCATCCCGATGGCGCCGACGATCGAGATCGCCGAAATCGCGTTGGTCAGCGACATGAGCGGTGTGTGCAGCAGCGGCGAGACGCGCCGGATCACCTCCAGCCCGAGGAACGTCGCGAGCATCAGCACCCAAAGGCCCATCGCGAGGTTCGACATCTAGAGAGCTTTCTCCTTCGGCACGGCGGCAGCACTTCCCGTCGGGTGGGCTGATGCAGCCTCGCGCAGGCGCGCGTGCACGACCTCCCCGCCACGCGCGACCAGCGTTTCGCGCGTGATCTCGTCCTCCAGATCGATCGTCAACACGCCCTTCTTCACGAGGTGCGCGAGGAACGACGCGCAGTTCTTGGCGTACATCAGGCTGGCGTGAAACGGCACCGTCGAGGCGATGTTGACAGGGCCGAGCACGCTCACGCCTCCCTCGACGACCGTCTCGCCGGCGCGCGTCAGGGCGCAGTTGCCACCTTGCTCAGCCGCGAGATCGACGACGACGGAGCCGGGCGCCATGCCCGCCATCATCTCGGCGGTCACGATCACCGGCGCACGCCGGCCCGGCACGAGCGCCGTCGTGATGACGACGTCGCTCTCGCCCACGACCCGAGCCAGCAGCTCGCGCTGGCGGCGCAGAAAATCCTCGCTCTGCGCCTTGGCGTAGCCGCCCGCGTCCTGCGAGTCCTTGGCCTCGAGCGGAAGTTCGACGAACTTCGCGCCCAGGCTCTCGATCTGCTCCTTGACGGCGGGACGCACGTCATAGCCCGAGACGATCGCGCCGAGCCGCCGAGCGGTCGCGATGGCCTGCAGGCCCGCGACGCCCGCGCCGACGACGAGCACGCGCGCCGGCGTGATCGTGCCTGCCGCCGTCATGAGCATCGGGAACATGCGCGGCAGCGCGTCGGCGGCCAGGAGCACCGCCTTGTAGCCGGCGATGGTCGCCATCGACGAGAGCGCGTCCATGCTCTGCGCGCGCGTGATGCGCGGCATGAGCTCCATCGAGAGCACGGTCGCGCCGGTCGCCGCGAGCTCGCGCGCCGCGCCTCCCGCGCCGAGCGGATCCTGGAAGCCGATGACGGCCTGCCCCGCGCGCAGCAGCGGCAGGTCTTTGCGACCGGTCTCGCGCGCTGCGCCGTAGCCGCGCACCTGGAGCACGATATCCGCTCGCGCGAACACGTCGGCGCGCGACAGGGCGATCGTCGCGCCCTTCTCGACGTACGTGGTGTCGGGATAGCCCGCCGACTCGCCGGCGCCAGTTTCGACGAGAACCTGGATGCCGGCCTTCGCGAGCGCCGGCAGCACGGCCGGCACCGCCGCCACGCGTCGCTCGCCCGGATGCGTTTCTTTGGGAACCCCGACGATCAAGCCGCCGCGAATCTATGCGATGCGCCGCGGCGCCGCAACGATTCCGATCAGGCGGCGAGTTCCAGCGCGCGGCGCAGCTTGCCGCGGGCGCGAACCTCGAGCTGGCGCACGCGCTCGCGCGAGAGGTGCAGCTCGTCGCCGAGCTCGGCGAGCGTCGCCGGCTCGTCGGTGAGCAGGCGGCGCTTTACGATCATCGATTCGCGCGAGTCGAGCTTCTGCATCGCGCTCCACACGCGGCGCCCGGCGAGATCGCGCTCCTCGGCCGCCGCGGTGGCCGTCTCCTGATCCTCGTGCTCGTCGCGCAGAAGCTCGATCCGCTGCGTGGCGGTCTCGGGGCCAACCGGCGCGTCGAGCGAGACGTCGTGCCCATCGAGGCGCTGCTCCATCGCGAGGATGCGGGCCGTCGTCGTGCCGAATTTTCGCGCGAGAAGCAAAGTCGCTTCTTCGCGGTCGCCGCCAAGCCGCGCCGAGAGGCGAGCCCGCTCGCGGTGCAGCCGGAAGAACATCTTGCTCTGCAGCGGCCCCGTGCCGACGCCGACCAGGCTCCACTGCCGCAGGATGTGCCCCAGCACCAAGGCGCGCACCCAGTACCCGGCGTAGGTCATGAAGCGCAGGCCGCGCTCGGGCTCGAAGCGACGGATGGCCTCGAGCAGGCCGAGGTTGCCTTCGCTCACCAAATCGGCCAAACGAAACCCATAGCCCTGATACGGCGAAGCGATGCGCACCACGTACCGCAAATTGGCGCAGACGAGCTGGTTGGAGGCATCTCGGTCGCCGGCCTTGGCGAGGCGAGCCAAGACAAGTTCGGCCTCCCTATCGAGAACCGGGAATCGCTCTACTTTCTGCGCGTAGCGCGAAAACCCGGCATCGGATGTGCGAAACAAGAACATGACACTATGTCATGTTTAAACATCGGTCCGGCCCGCGTCAAGGCCAGGCCAGGTTGTAACGTAACCCCCGGAATCCCTTGACCTCGTCCTTCTGCGCTGCCATCCTCACCGTCGTATGATCCCCGCCCTGGCCACCTTGGCCTTGATAGCCGGCGCCGCCGCCACGCTGCTGGTGCTGGGAACGCGGCGATCGCACGAGAAGGCTCGTGCGAGGATCGAGGCCGAGGGCATCCTGGCCGCCGCCCGCGCCGAGGCCGACGCGCTGAAACGGGAAGGAGAAGTAGCCGCGCGCGAGGGGGCGCACGAGGTGCTCGCCGCTTCGCTGGAAGAGGCGCGCGCGCGCAGCGAGGAAGCACGCCGGGTGGAGGAGCGGCTCGTGCGACGCGACGCCGGCCTGGGCCGCCGCGAGGCCCAGGTCGCCGAGCACGCGAAGGAGGTCGACGCGAGGCGCGGTGCTCTGGCCGAGGCCGACGCCAAAGCCCGCGCGGTGCGCGAGGATGCGACGCGTGCCGAGGGCGAGTGGCGCTCCGATCTCGCCCGAGCCGCCGGCGAGACCGCTTTGCAGGTGCGGACGAGCATCGTCGAGTCGCTGGTCGAAGACACCAAGGCGCGCGCCGCGTCACGGCTGCGCAACCTCGACACCGACGAGGCCGAGGCGCTCGAACGGGACGCCCGCCGCGTCATGGCGCTCGCGTCCGAGCGCTTTTGCGGGCACTACCTGACCGAGCGCCTGCTCGGCGTCATTCCGATCCAGCGGCCAATGCTCGAGCGTGTGCTCGGCGTTGGCGAGAGCAACCTGCGCGCGATCGAGGAGGTCGCGAACGTCAAGCTCGGGCTGCTCGAGACCGGCGAGGCTGCCTCAGCCCACCCGACGGGGTGTGCGGTGCGCCTCGAGGGCCTCGACGGGATCGCCCGCGAGGTCGCGCGCCGCACGCTCGCGCGCCTCGCCGCGTCGGAGGGAGGCGACGCGCGCCGCATTGCGCAGGCTGCTACCGCCGACCTGCAGCGCGAGACCCTGCAGCTCGGGCGACGCGCGTTCGGCGAGCTCGGCATCCCGCTCGCGCACCCCGAGATCGTAGAGCTCGTCGGCAAACTCAACTGGCGTACCAGTTACACGCAGAACCAGTGGAAGCACGCGCTGGAGGCCGGGTTCCTCGCCGGCATGTTCGCCGCCGAGCTCGGGTGCGACGTCAAGCTCGCGCGGCGCGGCGCGCTGCTGCACGACATCGGAAAGTCGCTCACGCACGAGCTCGATGGCTCGCACGCGGTGATCGGCGCCGACATCGCGCGCCGCCTCGGCGAGGCCGAGGTCGTCGCCAACGCGATCGGCTCGCACCATGGAGAAGAGCCGTTCAACACCTACTACGCCCTGCTCGTCACCGCCGCCGACGCGATGAGCGGCGGACGCCCCGGCGCGCGCCGCCAACAGGACGACAGCTTCGGCCGGCGCGTCGAGGACATGGAGCGGATCGCCGCCGGATTCCGCGGCGTCGAGCAGGTCTTCGCCGTGCAGGGCGGTCGCGAGTTGCGCGTCTACGTGCGCGACCGCGAGGTCAACGACGAGGGCTGCGGCTTCCTGTCGAGCGAAATCGCCAAGGAGATCTCCGAGCAGCTCGTCTTTCCCGGGCAGATCAAGATCACGGTCATTCGCGAGATGCGCGCGACGGAGATCGCGTCGTAGGCGCGACCAAGACGATCCCGCTACCCGACGCGTACGATCATCAGACGTTCATGGAAGGGCGATGAGAATGCGACCGTTGAGCTTGACATTGGCTCGGCGTGACGGCACATTCAATCCAACCCTTACGCATGGGTGAGGGTTTTAGGAGCAGGATGGAATCACAGGAAAAGATCACGCTGCCGCTGGTCAAGGACGACGAGGACCACGCCTACCTCAAGGTGGGCGAGTTGGCGCGTCGAACCGGCAAGACGGTCCGCGCGATCCACCTCCACGAGGAGATGGGCCTGCTCAAGCCCGCGGCGCGCTCGGCCGGCGGCTTCCGGCTCTACCGCGAGGAGGCGATCAAGCGCGTCGAATGGATTTCGAAGCTTCAGGAGATGGGCTTCACGCTCCACGAGATCCAGTCGTTCCTGCGCAGCTACGAGGAGAGCAGGAGCGCGCCCGAAGCAATGACGCGCGTTCGCGACATCTTCGAAGCGAAGCTCCAAGAGACGCAGGCGTACATCGTCCGCATGGGCCAGCTCGTCGGCGACCTGCGCGCGAGCCTCGGCTACCTCGAGTCGTGCCACCACTGCGGCGTGCACCACCTGCCCGAGTGCGCCGGCTGCGAGCGTTTCGGCCACGATGGCACCGCGCCGATCCTGGTCGCGGGGCTGCGTCGGAACTAGGAGGAATTCGGATGGCTTTGAAGCTCCCCATCTTCATGGACAATCACGCGACGACGCCGGTCGATCCGCGCGTGCTCGAGGCGATGCTCCCGTACTTCACGACCGAGTTCGGCAACGCCGCCAGCCGCAGCCACATCTTCGGCTGGAAGGCCGAGGAGGCGGTCGAGCGCGCGCGCAAGCAGGTGGCCGACCTCATCGGCGCCGACGCCAAGGAAATAGTCTTCACCAGCGGCGCGACCGAGTCCGACAACCTCGCGATCAAGGGCGTCGCCGAGTTCTACGCCGAGAAGGGCGATCACATCATCACCGCCGTCACCGAGCACAAGGCCGTGCTCGACTCGTGCAAGCGACTCGAGCGCGAAGGCAAGCGCGTGACCACCCTGCCGGTCGGCAAGGACGGCCGCGTCGATCCCGACGACGTCGCGAAGGCGATCGAGGCAAAGACCATCCTCGTGACCATCATGTACGCCAACAACGAGATCGGCGTGCTCCAGCCGATTCGCGAAATCGGCGCGCTCTGCCGCGCGAAGGGCGTGCTCTTCCACACCGACGCGGTGCAGGGCATCGGCAAGGTGCCCTTCGACGTCAACGCGATGAACGTCGACCTCGCGTCGATCTCCGGCCACAAGTTCTACGGCCCCAAGGGCGTCGGCGCGCTCTACGTGCGGCGCTCAAAGCCGCGCGTGCGCATCGCGCCGATCATCGACGGCGGCGGCCACGAGCGCGGCATGCGCTCGGGCACGCTCAACGTCCCGGCGATCGTGGGCCTGGGAAAGGCCGCCGAAATAGCGCGTGCCGAAATGGCCGACGAGGCGGCGCGACTGCTCGCGCTGCGCGAGAGGCTGCGCAAGGGCCTGCAGGCGCGCGTGCCCGAGGCGTACGTCAACGGCTCGATGGAGCACCGCCTGCCGGGCAACTTGAACATCAGCTTCGCGTACGTCGAGGGCGAGTCGCTGCTGATGGGCCTCAAGGACGTCGCCGTCTCGTCGGGCTCGGCCTGCACGTCGGCGAGCCTGGAGCCGAGCTACGTGCTGCGCGCGCTCGGCGTGGGTGACGAGATGGCGCACTCGTCGATCCGCTTCGGCCTGGGACGCTTCAACACCGATGAGGAGGTCGACTACGTGATCGATCACGCCGCCAGCCTCGTCGATCGGCTGCGCGCGCTGAGCCCGCTGTGGGAGATGGTGCAGGAAGGCATCGACATCAAGACGATCAACTGGAGCGCCCCCTCTTCGGCGCACGTCTAGGAGACAACATGGCGTACGGACCCAAGGTCATCGAGCATTACGAGAACCCGCGCAACGTCGGCAGCCTGCCCAAGGACGATCCGACCGTCGGCACGGGCCTGGTCGGCGCCCCGGCGTGCGGCGACGTGATGAAGCTGCAGATCAGGGTCAATCCCGCGACGCAGGTCATCGAGGACGCGAAGTTCAAGACCTTCGGCTGTGGCAGCGCCATCGCGTCGTCGTCGCTGGCGACCGAGTGGCTCAAGGGCATGTCGATCGATCAGGCGCAGGCGATCAAGAACACGCAGATCGTCGCGGAGCTCAGCCTGCCACCGGTGAAGATCCACTGCTCGGTGCTGGCCGAGGACGCGATCAAGGCGGCGCTGGCCGACTACAAGGCCAAGCGCGCCGCGCGCCGCGCGCCGGCCGACCAGCCAGCGCCGCAAGCGAACGCCGCCAAGTAGGAGTTTTCGTGGATCTGGCGATCTCCATGAGCCCCAAAGCCGTCGAGATGGCGAAGGTGCAACTCGCCAAGCGCGGCACGCCCGGCGCGGCGCTGCGCCTGGGTCTGCGCGGCGGCGGCTGCTCGGGCTTCTCCTACGTGATGGAGTTCGACGACCGCCCGGCGCGCGAGAAGGACCGGGTGTTCGAGTTCGACGGAGTGCGCATCGTGATCGACCCCAAGTCGCTGACGCTCATGAACGGGACGACACTCGACTACGAGACCAGCATCATGGGCCACGGGTTCAAGTTCGTGAACCCGCAGGTCAAGGGCACCTGCGGCTGCGGCGAGTCGATTCAATTCTAGACCTCGAGGTTTTCGCGAAGAATGCCCTGCTGGAGCTGCGAGCGTCCGGAAGGTGACGGGGCCTTCTGCGCGAAGTGCGGCGTCATCCTGCCGCCGCGCGGCGGGCGCACGCACTTCGACGTGATCGGAATCGTCGAGGGATACCACCTCGATGCCGACGCGCTCGAGGCGGGCTACAAGCAGCTCGCGCGCAAGCTCCACCCCGACCGATTCGCACGCGCGGACGCGCGCGCGCGGCGCTTCTCGCTCGAGCACGCGACCGCGCTCAACGAGGCCTACCGGACGTTGCGCGATCCGGTGCGGCGCGCCGAGTACCTGCTGCGCGTGCGCGGCCGAATCGAACTCGATATCGACAAGACCGGCGCAGAGGGCGCGGCGCCGAAGGTCGACCAGGCGTTCCTCGTCGAGATGATGGAGTTGCAGGAGGCGCTCGGCGAGGCCAGGCGGGAAGGCCGCGCCGAGGAAGTCGAAAAAATCGCCGCCGACATCCGGCGCCGCCGCGAGGAGGAGCTGCACGCGGTGGGCGAGGAGTTCGCGAGCCCGGGCGACGGCGCCTACCAGCGCATCGGCCGGCGCCTCGCGCACGTGCGCTACTTCAACCGCGTCCTGGTCGACGTGACCGGACGCGAGGAGGCGGCGTAGTGGCGGGCGGGCTGCTGCAAATTTCCGAGCCCGGCGCGGCCAGGGGTCCGTCGGCGTGCGCCGGGCGCGTCGTCGGCATCGATCTTGGCACGACCTACAGCCTCGTCGCGACGGTGCGCGGCGGAAAGCCGGAGTGCCTGCGCGACGAGGATGGGCGCGCGCTGCTGCCGTCGGTCGTGCGCTATTCCGACGGCGAAGATGTGCGCGTCGGCTGGGAGGCGCGCGCGCTCGCTCCGACCGCGCCGCTCGACACGATCGCGTCTGTCAAGCGCTTCATGGGCCGCGGCTTCGAGGATGCCGAACTGCGCACGCGCGCCGGCACCTACCGCTTTGCGGACGCGGAAGGACAAGCGAGCGCGGAATTCATTTCCGCGCGAGCGCGGGGTGCGGGGGCATCGGAGGCGCGCAGCGCGCGGAGCGCGCGAGCACCGGACGGGCCCCCGCAACGGATCGTGCGATTCGCCGCCGGCGGGCGGGAGGTCACGCCAATCGAGGTCTCGGCCGAGATCCTGCGTGTGCTGCGCCGGCGCGCCGAAGAGCAGCTCGGCGGGCCGCTCGACGGCGCGGTCATCACCGTGCCGGCGTACTTCGACGACGCGCAGCGGCAAGCGACGAAGGACGCGGGGCGGCTCGCCGGCCTCGACGTGCTGCGGCTCCTCAACGAGCCGACCGCGGCGGCGCTCGCCTACGGCCTCGACAAGAAGTCACGCGGCTGCTTCGCGATCTACGATCTCGGCGGCGGCACGTTCGACGTCTCGATCCTCGACCTCGAGGACGGCGTCTTTCAGGTGAAGGCGACCTCGGGCGACACCGCGCTCGGCGGCGACGATGTCGATCGCGCGGTGGCTGCGTTCCTGCTCGGCGAGCCCTCCGACGACGCACGGGTCTGGCGGCAGGCGCTCGCCGACGCGCGCGCGGCCAAGGAGCGGCTGACCTTGGCCGAATCGACGGAAGCAGGCGGCACGATCGTGACGCGGGCTCAGCTCGAGGAGCTGGCCGCGCCGACGATCGAGCGGACGAAGGGTCCATGTCTGCGCGCGCTGCGGGACGCCGGCATCGACGCCGCCGCGCTCGATGGCGTCGTCCTGGTGGGCGGGCAAACGCGCATGCCGGCGGTGCGGCGCTTCGTCGCGTCGATCTTCGGTCGCGAGCCGCTCGCCGATCTCGATCCCGACGAGGTGGTCGCGCTCGGCGCCGCCGTGCAGGCCGACATGCTCGCCGGCGCCGGACCGCGCGACGACGTGCTGCTGCTCGACGTCATCCCGCTCTCGCTCGGCCTCGAGACGATAGGCGGCGTGGTCGAGAAAATCCTGCCGCGCAACTCGACCATTCCGATCGCCGCCAGGCAGGTGTTCACGACTTTCGCCGACCGGCAGACCGGCATGGACGTCCACGTGCTTCAGGGCGAGCGCGAGCTCGTCGACCAGTGCCGCAGCCTCGCCCGCTTCACGCTGCGCGGCATTCCGCCGCTGCCCGCCGGCATGGGACGCGTCGAGATAGTTTTCCAGGTCGACGCCGACGGCCTGCTGACGGTCTCGGCGCGCGAGCAGACCACCGGCGTCGAGCAGAAGATCGAGGTCAAGCCGACCTACGGCCTGACCGACGCGGAGGTCGAGCGGATGCTGCTCGACTCGTACGAGCACGCGGAGGCCGACGTGCGCGAGCGCATGCTGCGGGAGGAGCGCGTCGAGGCTGAGCAGATTCTCGGCGCGACTCTGCTGGCGCTCGCGGGCGAGCACGCGCCGCTGCTTCAGGCCGGCGAGCGTGAGGCGATTGAGCGCGCCGCGTCGGCGCTGCGCGAGGCCGCGCGTGGAATCGACCACGCGAAGATCCGTGAGCTCCGCGACACGCTCGACCGCACCGCCGCGCCGTGGGCGCAGCGGCGGATGGACGCCGCGATCACGCGCGCGATTGCGGGCAAGCACGTCGACGAGGCGCTTCGCTGATGCCGAAGGTGCGCTTCATGCCCGACGGCTTCGTCGCCGACGTGCCCGAGGGCTCGACGCTCCTTCAGGCCGCCAAGCAGTGCGGCGCGCCCGAGGGCGACGCCTGCGGCGGCAACTGCGCGTGCTCGACCTGCCACGTCTACGTCCGCCAGGGCGGAGGCGCGCTGAGCGAGCAGGAGGACGCCGAGGCCGACATCCTCGACAAGGCCTTCGCCGTGCTGCCGAGCTCGCGGCTGGGGTGCCAGGCCAAGATCACGAGCTCGCCCGAGAGCGAGATCGTCGTCGAGATCACGCAGGAGAGCCGTGAAGCGTGGGTGAACGAGCACCCGGAAGCGCGTCACAAGACCGGCTAAGGAGAGACCCATGGGACTCAAGTGGACCGACATCCGCGAGATCGCGATCAAGCTTGCCGAAGCGCACCCCGACGTGAAGCCGCTCGATATTCGCTTCACGGATCTTCACAAGTGGGTTCGCGAGCTCCCCGGCTTCGACGACACGCCCGAGCGCTCGAACGAGCAGATCCTGGAAGCGATCCAGATGACCTGGCTGGACGAGGTCGAATAGGCAGCTACCGGTCGATCGCGCGGTACTTGACCGGCGGGTTGGGGCTCTTCGCAAAGTCTTCGACGTTGGCGATCTCGAGCAGGCTGCGCTGCGCGAGGTACTCGACGTGGGCGCCGGCCTCCTCGAGCGCGAGGAGCTGGCCGTAGCCGGTCTGCTCGCCGAAAAGCTCGGCGGTGATTTCGGCGACGGTCTTCTGCTCGCGGCAGATCGCCTTCACCTTGTCGAGCCGCTCGCGGTGGAAGCGCTCGATGTCGGCGATGCGCTGCGCCACCAGCGTCACGGGCTCCTCGTGGCCGCCGAGCGCGAGATCGATCGCCGGTAAGCGGCGGACCTTCTCGAGCGATTCGAGATAATGCCCGAGACCGGTCCATGGCGTGATCGACTCGGGTGATTGGTGCGGCGTGATGTTCGAGAGCACGTGGTCGCCGGTCAGGAGCACGTTATCGACCTGCAGGCAGACGTGGCCGGGACAGTGCCCGGGCGTGTGGTGCGCGACCAACGGGCCGATGCGCACGCCATCCTCGAGCGCGTGGTCGACCTCGACGGAGCGGTAGAAATTCTTGCTCGCGACGTACATCTGCGCGAGCTCGAGGCGCTTGTGGTCGGACACGCCGGCGCGCTCGAGGTAGATGCGCACGTCGGCCGCCGCGACGATGATCCGCTCTTCGAAGCGCTCGATGACGCGGCGATCGAGCGCGTGAACGTGTACGCGCGCGCCGCGCTCCTTCCACGTGCGCAGGCCGCCGAAGTGATCGATGTGCGCGTGGCTGATGATCACGTCCTCGACGCGGGAGAGCAGATCGCGTTCCTCGAACACCGCCTGGAGCACGCGGGCCGCTCGATCGAGCTCCTCCGCGCAGGTGTGCGTGCCAGATCCCGCGTCGAAGAGCGCGACGCGCTCGCCGGTGCGCAGGAGGTAGAGGTTGTTGACCAGACCGGGAAGCGTCTCGACCGGCACGAGGTAGATGACCGTTCCGCCGATCGAGCGGAAACGGCGAAGACCGCAGGCGCCGTGGCGATCACGATAATCCACGCGCGACATGCGCCCGGCGGCGAGGGCCGCCGCGTCGCGCACGCGATCGGCCACGCGCGGCTGAGGCGCCGCTACTCCCAGCGCGGCGACCGCGGAGCCGAGGAGCGCGGTCGCCTCCGCCTCGCCGAGAGGCGTGCCGAGGAAGCACGCCTCCTCGACCTCCGCGAGGCGCCGCCGAAAATCGTTCCACTGCGCGCGCGCCATTTCGGCCATTTACACCAGGGCGTGCCGGGTGTCGAAAATCGCCCTTTCGACCCTCCGCGCTTTTTCGGCGCTCGGGGCTTGATCCTTGCATTCGTCGCTGCATAGTTCGACGTGGAAGCGAGAATCCTCGTGTCCTGCCTTTCCAAATCGGTCCTTTCCGCGCTGCGCAAGCACGAGGACTGGTTCACGACCGGCGACTTGGCGCGCGCGTGCGAGCTGACGCTGCGCGCCATCCGCCATTACGAAGCGCTCGGGCTGATCCGCGCGAGCGGGCGAAGCGAGGGCAAGCACCGCGTCTTTTCGCCGAGCGAGCTCGCTCGGGTGCGCCTCATAGGCGATCTTCGCACGCTCGGGCTCGGGCTCGACCAGATCGGCGAGATCTTGAGCGCGCGCGAGCGGTCAGCGACGGGCGCGGAGGCGGCCGGCAAGGTGCTTGCGCTCATCGACACTCAGATCGGCGCGCTCGATCGCGCCATCAAGCGCCTGCGCCGGACGAAAGACGAGCTGGCGGCGACCACCGAGCACCTCGCCGAGTGCACGATCTGCAAGCTGCCGCTCGACGACAGGCAGTGCCGCGAGTGCGATCGACTCGAGCACGACGCGCT
>JBBTFH010000043.1:0-27834 GCA_038041915.1 Myxococcota bacterium | reverse complement strand
GCGATCCTCGACGGGCTGGCCGAGATCTACCCCGCGGCGACCTGCGAGCTTGCCTGGCGCACGCCTTTCGAACTGCTGGTCGCGACGATCCTCTCGGCGCAGTGCACCGACCGGCGGGTCAACATCGTCACGCCCGAGCTGTTCCGGCGCTTCCCTGACGCTGGGGCGCTCGCCGCCGCCGACACCGGCGAGATCGAGCCCATCGTCCGCACCTGCGGCTTCTTCCGCGTCAAGGCGCGCAACATCCAAGCCTGCGCGCGGGCGCTCGTCGACGAGCACGGCGGCGAAGTGCCACGAACGATTTCGGCGCTCGTGCGGCTTCCGGGCGTCGCGCGCAAGACCGCGAACGTGGTGCTTGGCACCGCCTTCGGCCTGCCCACCGGCGTCGTCGTCGACACGCACGTCCGGCGCGTCGCGCGACGCCTCGCCCTGACGGCAAGCGACGATCCGCAGAAGATCGAGCGCGACCTCATGGCTCGGATTCCCCGTGCGCAGTGGATCGCCTTTTCGCACCGCACGATTTGGCACGGGCGGCGGGTCTGCTTCGCGCGAAACCCGAGCTGCGGAACCTGCCTGCTCGCGCCGCACTGCCCCTCCGCGTTCGCGGTCTGAGCGCGGTTCCGCAGACCCCTCGCGCGTCGTCCGATCTCGCAAAAACTCCAACGAAACCAGCCGACTCGAAAACTTGACTCGCCCGCACCCTCAGCGTTGAATGACCGCACGGTGGCAAAAAGTGGCAAGAAGTAGGAAGAGGGGGAATGGCATGCCCAAGGGCGGCGCGCTGTTCCGCGGCGCCCACGAGCACAGCATCGACGACAAGGGCCGTACCAGCGTTCCGGCCGCCTTTCGTGAGATCCTCGCCGCGCGACGCGACGCGCGCCTCATCGTCACCCCGAACTTCGACGACGCCACGTGCCTCGTCGCCTTCCCGCCGCCCGAGTGGGAAACGGTATGGGCTCGCATCGCCGCGCTGCCACGCTTCGACGACGGCGCCATCCGCCTGCGCCGGCTGTTCGTCGCCGAGGCATCCGAGTGCGCGATCGATCCGCAGGGGCGCCTGCTGATTCCGCCGCTGCTCCGGGCGCACGCCGGCCTCGAGCGCGAGATCGTGTGGGCGGGAACGGGCCGCGAGATGGAGATATGGGACAAGCGGCGCTGGCTCGAAGAGCAGCGGCGCAACCGCGCCGAGCGCGCGGCCATCGTGAAGCCGCTGCCGGGGCTGTGAGGACGCGCGCGTGTCCACGTCCACCATCCATGCGCCGGTGATGAGCGAGGAAGCGCTGGCGTACCTCCGCCCGAGGCCGGGCGGCGTCTACTGCGACGCCACGCTCGGCGGCGCGGGGCACGCGGTGCGCGTGCTCGACGCGTCGGCGCCCGACGGCCGGCTGGTCGCGATCGACCGCGATCCGGTCGCCCTGGCCCGCGCGCGCGAGCGGCTCGCCAGCTACGGCGAGCGGGTCACGCTGCTGCACGGCGACTTCGGCGACATCGCGGCGCTGCTCGATGGCCTCGGGGTCGACGCGTGCGATGGCTTCCTGCTCGACCTCGGACTCTCGTCCGATCAGCTCGAGGACCCCCTGCGCGGCTTCTCCTTCGCGCGGGCGGGACCGCTCGACATGCGCATGGACCCGACAGAAGGCGAGTCCGCCGCCGAACTCCTACGGCGGCTCGACGCCGACGAGCTGGCGGATCTGCTCGCGAGCTACGGCGAGCAGCCGGCGGCGCGGCGCGTGGCGCGCGCGATCCAGCGCGCGGCGCTGGAGGGGCGCCTCGCGACCACCGGCGACCTCGCCGACCTGGTCGCGGCCGTCGCACCGCGCTTCGGGCGCATCCACCCCGCCACGCGCGTCTTCATGGCGCTCCGCATCGCGGTCAACGACGAGCTCGGCGCTCTGGGCCGGTTCCTCGACAGCTTCGTGCACAGGCTGCGGCTCGGCGGCCGCGTCGTCGTGATCGCGTTCCACTCGCTCGAGGATCGAGCGGTCAAGCGCCGCCTGCGCGATCTGGCGCGCCGCGATCGCGAGGGCGCAAGCGAGCCGCGTGTCGCGCTGCTGACGCGCAAGCCTCTTCGCCCGACGGAGGCCGAGATCGCGCGCAACCCACGCGCGCGTAGCGCCAAACTGCGGGCGGCGGAGCGGGTGGCGTGACCCGACGCGCGAAGCTCCTGCGCGCCTGCATCGTCGCGCTCGCGCTCGTCGCGGCCGGCGCGCTCGCGCACGTGTGGATCCACCTGCGCGTGCTCCAGCTCGCCTACGACCTCGCCCGGGAGACGAAGGCGATCGAGGAGGTCGAGCAGACGTCGCGCCGGCTGCGCGCCGAGATCGCCTTTCTGAAGAGCCCCGAGCGCCTCGAGAATGTCGCGCGCGAGCGGCTCCACATGGCGCCGCTCGACCCATCCGGGATCCGCGTCGTGCGCGCGCCGTCCCGCGGCGGGAGCGACCGCCGTCGCGCGTCGGGCGGCGCGGCCGCGCGCGATCGGGAGGCCAACTAGGGTGCCTCACCCCGTCCGAAGGGACGCCGTGCCGCGATGGGCTCGCTGGCGCATCCTCGGGGCGATCGGGATCCTCGGCGCCGTGCTCATGGCGGTGCTCGCGCGCGCCTATCGCCTGCAGATCGAGCAAGGCGCCGATCTCGCGGCGATGGCCGAAGACCAGTACCTGGCGCAGGTGCGGCTTCCGGCGCGGCGCGGCACGATCGTCGACCGCAACGGCCAGGTCCTCGCGGTCAGCGTCGACGTCGACTCGATCCACGCCAACCCGCGCGAGGTGGGCTCGCGCGCGAAGGTCGTTGCCGCCGAGCTCTCGAAGATTCTCGGCCTGCGCGCCACGGCCCTCGAGGCGAAGCTGCGCGAGCGCCGCCACTTCGTCTGGATCGAGCGCCGCGTGACCGACGAGGAGGCGCGGCTCGTGCGAGCGGCGAAGTGGCCGGGCATCTACACGGTCAAGGAGAGCCGCCGCTTCTATCCGAACGGCGATCTCGCCGCGACCGCGCTCGGTTTTGCCGGGATGGACTCCGTCGGGCTCGAGGGCGTCGAGCGCGCGCTCGACCGACAGCTGCGCGGCAGCGCCGAGGAGGCGGCCGCGATCCGCGACGCGCACGGTCGCGAACTCTACCCGCTCGGCGGCCCCGATCCGGCGACGCGGGCCGGTCATGACGTGAGGCTCACCATCGATCGGCAGATCCAGCACTTCGCGGAGACGGCGCTGCGCGAGGCCGTGACCGCCCACCGCGCGCAGTCCGGCTGGATCGTCGTCACGGATCCGAAGAGCGGCGAAGTGCTCGCGCTCGCTTCGTCGCCGACCTACGACCCGAACCAGCCGGAGACCGCCGCGCCGGCCGCGCGCCGCAACCGCGCGGTGACCGATCTGTTCGAGCCGGGCTCGACGGCGAAGGTCTTCAGCATCGGCGCCGCGCTCGAGGCAGGCGTCGTCTCCGAGAGCGAGCGTTTCTTCTGCGAGAACGGCTCGTACCGCGTCGGCGGCCACACCATTCGCGACACCCACCCCGAAGGCTGGCTCGATCTCACCTCCGTGATGGCCAAGTCGAGCAACGTCGGGACGGCGAAGATCGCGAGCCGCCTCGGCCGCGAGCGGCTGCACGCGACGCTCGAGCGCCTCGGCTTCGGCAGTCGCACCGGCGTGGAACTGCCGGGCGAGCCGCGCGGCGTGCTGCCGCCGCCGGCGCGCTGGTCGGAGATCGCGCTTGCGAACATCGCCTTCGGGCAGGGCTTCTCGACCACGGCGCTGCAGCTCGCCGGCGCGCTGGGCGCGGTCGCCAACGGCGGCGTGTGGACGACGCCGCACGTCGTGCGGGAGGTGCGCGATCCGCGCGGCGCCGTCGCGCGTGCGACCCCCGAGCGCCGGCGCGCGCTCTCGCCCGACACCGCGCGGCGGCTCACCGCCATCCTCGAGCGCGTCACGCGGCCCGGGGGCACCGGCGTTCGCGCCGCCGTCGCCGGCTACGGCGTGGCGGGCAAGACCGGCACCGCGCAAAAGGTCGATCCCGTGGCGGGCGGGTACTCCGACGACAAGTGGATCGCGTCGTTCATCGGCTTCGTACCGGCGAGCGCGCCGCGCCTGCTCGCGGTCGTCGTGATCGACGAACCGCAGGGCGACCTGCACTACGGCGGCCTGATCGCGGCGCCGGCCTTCCGCGCGCTCGCCGAACAGTCGTTGAAGTATCTCGGCGTGCCGCCCGACGCGCCCACGACCGCGAACTTTCTGGCCGCGGCGCCGGCCGCGAAGGCGCCTTCGAGTATCGCGTCGGCGCTGCTCGAGGAGGCCGAGCCGAGCCCTTCGCGCACAGACACCCCGGGGCACACCGCTGTGCCGGACTTCACCGGGATGAGTGTTCCCGAAGCGATCGAGGCCGCGCGGCAGGCCGGCGTGCGGCCGGCACTCGAAGGCACCGGCCGCGCCGTCGGGCAAAGCCCGGGCCCCGGACCCGCGGCCGATGGCGCGCGGGTGCGGATCCAGTTCGAGCCGCCGGGATGACCACGACGTGACCGCCGATCAGGAAAGGTCAGAATCAAGCGACATGCGCCTGGGCGAGCTTCTCCGAGACATCGCGATCGAGTCGCTCGACGGCGATCCGGAGCTCGCCATCGCCGAGGTGCGCGACGACTCGCGGCTCGTCGGCGCGGGCGATCTCTTCGTCGCCCTGCCCGGCCTGACCGTCGACGGCCACGACTTCGTCCGGCAGGCGGCGGCGCGCGGCGCCGCGGCCGTCGTGACCGAGCGGCCGGTCGAGTTCCCAGGCGCCGTTGCGCGCGTCGCGTCGGCGGCCCGCGCGCTCGGCGGGATCGCCGCGAATCGCCACGGCCGCGCATGCGAGGCGCTGAAGCTCGTCGGCGTGACCGGCACCAACGGCAAGACGACCACGACCTACCTCATCGAGTCGATCCTTCGCGCCGGAGGCGCGCGCCCCGGCGTGGTCGGCACCGTCAGCTATCGGCCAGGCGGCGCGGCCAGACCCGCCCCGATGACCACGCCGTCGGCGCTCGCGCTCCACGCGCTCTTCGCCGAGATGCGCGACGCGCGCTGCGACCACGCGGTGCTCGAGGTCAGCTCGCACGCGCTCGCGCAGGGGCGCGTCGCCGGTCTGCGCTTCCGCGCCGCCGTCTTCACCAACCTCACGCAGGATCACCTCGACTTCCACGGCACGATGGAGCGGTACTTCCACGCGAAGGCGCGGCTCTTCTCGGAGCACCTCGCCGGCGACGCGATCGTTGCTATCGACGCTCCGGGCGGTGCGCGTATGGCGGCGCTGGCCGAGGCCGCCGGCCGCGGGCGCGTGCTGCGCTGCGCCGTGCGCGGCGACGCGGACCTGCGCGCGACCTCGTTTCGCTCGACGATCGAGGGGCTCGAAGCCGCGGTAACGACGCCGATCGGCCCGATCGCCATCCGTTCGCCGCTGGTCGGCGACTACAACCTTGCCAACGTGCTCTGCGCCGTCGGCGTCGGCGTCGCGCTCGGGCTTTCCGCCAGCGCCATGGAACGTGGCGTGGCGAGCCTGGGCGGCGTGCCCGGGCGTCTCGAGCGCGTGCCGAACGCGCGCGGCGTCCACGTCTTCGTCGACTACGCGCACACGCCCGACGCGCTCGAGCGCGCGACGGCGGCGCTGCGGCCGCTCACGGCGGGCCGCCTGATCGTCGTCTTCGGCTGCGGCGGCGATCGCGATCGCGGCAAGCGCCCGCTCATGGGCGAGGCGGTCGCGCGCTACGCCGACGTCGCCGTCGTCACCTCCGACAACCCGCGCACGGAGGAGCCACAGGTGATCGTGGACGAGATCCTCGTCGGCGTTCGTCGCGCCGGTCCGCGCGAGCTCCACGTCGTCCTCGACCGCCGCGAGGCGATCCGCCAAGCGTCCGCTCTCGCGCGCCCCGGCGATACGCTGCTGATCGCCGGCAAGGGCCACGAAGACTACCAGATCGTCGGCAAGACCAAACTCCCCTTCGACGACCGCGAGGAGACGCGTGCGGCGTTCGAGGCGCTCGCGTGACGCAGGCGATCACGCTCGCCGACGTCCTCGCCGCGACCGGTGGCCAGGTGGCCGCCGCGCATGCGACCTCGTTCTCGCGCGTCGGCACCGACACGCGGACCCTCGCGACCGGCGACCTCTTCGTCGCGATTCTGGGGAATCGCTTCGACGGCCACGCGTTCCTGGCCGAGGCGCACGCGCGCGGCGCCGCCGGCGCGATCGTCTCGCGCGACGCTCCCGCTCCGGCCGGTCTCACGCTCGTCCGCGTCGGCGACACGCGCCGCGCCCTCGGCGATCTCGCGCGCCATCGTCGCTCCGCCTCCCGCATCCCGCTGGTCGCGATCACCGGCAGCAACGGCAAGACGACGACCAAGGACCTGTGCGCCGCGATCCTGGCCGAGGCCGGGCCGACGCTGGCCACCGAGGGCAACTTCAACAACGAGATCGGCCTGCCGCTCACGCTGCTGCGGCTGGGCCCGGAGCACCGCTACGCGGTCGTCGAACTGGGCATGAACGCGCCCGGCGAGATCGCCGCGCTCGCCAGAATCGCGCGGCCCGACGTGGGCGTCGTGACCAACGTCGGCCCCGCCCACGTCGGCAGGCTCGGCTCGATCGACGCGATCGCGCGCGCCAAGGGTGAGCTCCTGCGCGCGCTCGGCCCCGGCGGCTGCGCGATCTTCCCCGGCGACGACGCGCGCCTGGCCGCCGAGGCCGAGCACCTTCCCGCCGCCGCGCGCGTGCGCTTCGGCGAGCGAGACGGCGACGAGGCGCGCCTGATCGCGGTCGAGCCGTTCGGGCGCGATGGCCAGCGCGTCCGCCTGCGGCTCGGCGGCATTGAGTTCGCCGCGCGCATCGCTCTCCCCGGCCGCCACAATGCGCTGAACGCGCTGGCCGCGGCCGCCGCCGCACGCGCCCTCGGCGTCGATGCCGCGAAGATCGCCGCTGGCCTCGAACGCGCGCGCTTCTCGCCGCACCGTTCGCGCCTGGTCGCGCTGGCCGGGCGCACGGTGCTCGACGACTGCTACAACGCCAACCCGGCGTCGATGGTCGCCGCGCTCGCGGCGATCGCCGAGCTGCGACGCGACGGCGGGCGCCTCACCCCGCGAGGTGGAACGTGCGGCGCCGCCGCGGTCCTTGGCGAGATGCGCGAGCTCGGCGACGAGGCGGCGCGCCTGCACACCGAAGTCGGCGCCGCGGTCGCGGTCGCGGGCCTCGATCTGCTCGTCTGCGTCGGGGACGCCGCCGCCGCGATCGCCGACGGCGCGGTCGCCGCCGGAATGCCCGTCGCGCGCGTCGTCCGCGTGGCCGACGCCGCGGCCGCCGCCGATGCCGTCCGCGCCCGCACCCATCCGGGCGATCTCGTGCTCGTCAAGGGCTCGCGAGGCGCTCGGCTCGAAGAGGTGCTCGCGAACCTCGAAAGGGAAGGAAGCTAGTGCTCTTCCATCTCCTCTGGGATCTTCACGATCGCGCGCCGTGGCTCTCGTGGCTCAACGTCGTGCGCTACGTGACGTTTCGCGCCGCCGCCGGCTTCGTCACGGCACTGCTGCTCAGCATGCTGCTCGGACCGCTCTTCATCCGCCTGCTCCAGCGGCTCCAGGTCGGCCAGACCATTCGCGACGACGGCCCACAGTCGCACCTGGTGAAGGCCGGCACCCCGACGATGGGTGGCGCGCTGATCGTCGGCGCCCTCACGCTCTCGACGCTGCTCTGGTGCGATCTGCGAAACGGCTTCGTCTGGGCCGTCCTCGGCATCACGGTCGGCTACGCGGCGATCGGATTTCTCGACGACTTTCTCAAGCTCACGCGCGGAAACTCGAAGGGCCTGCCGGGCAAAGCCAAGCTCGCGGGCCAGCTCGCGATTGGAGCGATCGCCGTCCTATGGCTGCTGCGCGGCGACTCCTTCCCCGCGGAGCTGCGCCTGCGCCTCGCGCTGCCGTTCCTCGACTTCTACCGCCACCCGATCGCGCTTCCACTCGGCCTGTACGCCGCCTTTGGCCTGCTCGTCGTGGTCGGCAGCTCGAACGCCGTCAACCTCACCGACGGTCTCGACGGCCTCGCCATCGGCCCGGTGATCATCGCGGCCAGCACCTTCGCCGTGCTCGCGTACGCCAGCGGCACCGTCCTGCGCGACTTCAACATCGCCGAGTACCTGCGCATCCCGCACATCGCCGGCGCCTCCGAGTTGGTCATCTTGTGCGCCGCGATGGCGGCCGCGTCGATCGGGTTCCTTTGGTACAACTCGTACCCGGCGTCGGTCTTCATGGGCGACGTCGGATCGCTCGGGCTCGGCGGCGGCCTCGGGATGATGGCGCTGGCGACCAAGAGCGAGGCGGTCTGGGCGATCTTCGGCGGCGTCTTCGTCGTCGAAGCGCTCAGCGTCATGGTCCAGGTCGTGTCGTTCAGGCTGACCGGCCGGCGCATCTTCAAGATGGCCCCGCTCCACCACCACTACGAGTTGCACGGCTGGGACGAGCCGAAGATCGTCGTGCGCGCCTGGATCCTCTCGCTGCTGCTGGCGATGGTCGCACTCGCGACGCTGAAGATGAGATGAGCTTCGCGGGCCGGAGCGTCCTCGTCGTCGGCTTCGGCCGGTCCGGCCTCGCGGCCGCGCGCTTCCTCGCGCGGCGCGGGGCGCGCGTCACGGTGACCGACATGCGCACCGAGGCCGAGCTTCATGGCGCGGTGCGCGCACTGGGCGGGGCCGCGACGCTCGAGCTCGGCGGCCACCGCGCCGAGAGCTTCACTTCGACCGACCTGGTCGTGCTCAGCCCCGGCGTTCCGCCGCTCCCCGAGATCGACGCGGCGCGGCGCGCAGGCGTCGAGATCGTCGGCGAGTACGAGCTCGCGTGCCGGCAGCTCCGCGGCACGCTCGTCGCGATCACCGGCACCAACGGCAAGTCCACCACGACGTCGCTCTGCGGCCACCTCTGCGCCGAGCTCGGCCGCCCGCTGTTCGTCGGCGGCAACCTCGGCACGCCGCTCATCGAGGCCGCCGACGGGCCCGCCGCGGGCGAGGACGGGCTCGTCATCGCCGAGGTGTCGAGCTTCCAGCTCGAGACCGTGCGCGACGCGCACGCGCAGGTCGCCGCCCTGCTCAACGTCACCGAGGATCACCTCGACCGCTACGCCGACATGGGCGCCTACGGAGCCGCCAAGCAGCGCGTCTTTCTCAACCAGACGGAGCGCGACCTTGCGATCGTGAAGGGCGGGCTCGAGGCGGCGACGCGCGCGAGCGTCCGCCGCTTCGCGTCCGACCAACGCGCGGACGCCTGGCTCGACGGCGCAGATCTCGTGATCGGCGAGACGCGCTACGCGACGTCCGATCTCCCGCTGGTCGGCCGTCACAACCACGAGAACGCGCTGGCCGCGTTCCTGGTCGCGCGCGCCGTCGGCGTCTCGCAAGGCGCCATCCGCGAGCGCGCCAAAAGTTTCCGGCCGCTGCCGCACCGCATGGAGCCGGCGGGCGAGATCGACGGCGTCGCCTTCTACGACGACTCGAAGGCCACCAACGTCGGCTCCGTCGTCGGCTCGCTGGAGGGCTTTGTGCGCCCGCTCGTGCTCATCGCCGGTGGGCGCGACAAGGGTGGCGACTACGCGCCGCTGGTCGCGGTGCTGCGCCGGCGCGCGCGCGCGGTCGTGCTCATCGGCGAGGCGCGCGAGCGGATCGCCGCCGCCATCGGCGACGCGCTCCCGATCGTCGTCGCGGACGACATGCCCGCGGCCGTGCGCCGCGCTCGCACGTTGGCGCAACCGGGCGACGCGGTCGTCCTGTCGCCCGCCTGCTCGAGCTACGACATGTTCGAAAACTTCGAGGAGCGCGGCCGCGCCTTCAAGGCGGCGGTGGACGCGCTCCGCAAGGAGGCAAGGTGAACCCAGCCGACACCCGCCCCAAGCCCGAACCCGTGGAGACGGTCGCCGCCGGCCCCGACGGCGTCCTGCTGATCGCGATCCTAGCGCTCGTCGCGATCGGCCTGGTCATGGTCTACAGCGGCAGCGCGTTCTTCGCCGCCAAGGTCTACGGCGGATCGACCTACTTCCTCAAGCGGCACGCGCTCTGGTGCGCGCTCGGGCTCGGCCTGATGACGCTCGGCGCGCGCGCCGACTTCGTCATCTGGCGCAGGCTGGCGGCGCCGCTCCTGTTCATCAGCGTCGCGCTGCTCGGCCTGTGCCTCGTTCCCGCCGTCGCGCAACGCGTCGGCGGCGCGACGCGCTGGCTTCGCGTCGGTCCGCTCACCTTCCAGCCCTCGGAGCTGGCGAAGCTCGCGCTCGTGGCCTACCTCGCTTCCGTCCTGTCGAGCCGCGTCGCGGGAGACGGCGTGCGGCAAGTCGAGGACGTCGGCGCGCGCCCGCGCGCCCTGCTGGTGCCGATCCTCGTCTCGACGCTGGTCGTCCTGCTGGTGCTGCGCGAGCCGGACCTTGGCTCCGCGATGCTGCTCGCGGCCACCGCGCTGCTCATGTTCTTCGCCGCCGGCGCGCGCGTGAGCTACCTGCTGCTGGCCGTGCTCGTGGCGGCGCCCATCGCCTACCAGAAGCTGATCGTCGGCACGCCCTGGCGCCTGAGGCGCGTGCTCGCGTTCCTCGATCCGTGGTCCTACCGGCGTGACGTCGGCTACCAGATCACCGAGTCGCTCATCAGCGTCGGTTCCGGCGGCGCGACCGGCAAGGGGCTCGGCCAGGGCAACCAGAAGCTGTTCTTCCTGCCCGAGGCGCACACGGACTTCGTCTTCGCCGTCGTCGGCCAGGAGCTCGGGCTGGTCGGCCTCGCGCTGGTCGTGCTGCTCTTCGCTACCGTGCTCTGGCGCGGCGCGCGCGCGGCGCTGCGGGCGCGCGACCTCTTCGGCACGTACCTCGCCTTCGGCCTCACGGCGTCGCTGCTGCTGGGCGCGCTGGTCCATATGTGCGTCGTGCTCGGCATGATGCCGACCAAAGGCACGACGCTGCCGCTCGTCAGCTACGGTGGCTCGGCCATGCTCGCCGCGATGCTCGCCACCGGCGTGTTGCTCAACGTCTCGTCGGGGCGGCCCGAACCGGCGTCGCTGCGCGTCGATCGCGGCAGCAAGCAGGGCAATCGCCGCGTGCGAGCGCGCAGCTACGGCGCGGCGGCGTGAGCGGATGAGCCTGCGAGTCCTGATCGCCGGCGGCGGCACGGGCGGACACCTGTTCCCCGCGCTGGCCGTCGCCGCGGAGCTGCGCGCGGGCGCGGACGGCGCGGAGATCCTCTTCGTCGGCACGCGCCGCGGACTCGAGGCGAGCCTCATCCCGCGCCATGGCTACGCGATCGCGTTCATAGAGACGACCGCCCTCAAGGGCATGGGCGGCGCGGCGCGCGCGCGATCGCTCGCCACGCTGCCGCGGGCGCTCTGGCAGTCACGCAAGATCCTCGCGGGCTTCCGGCCCGACGTCGTGCTCGGCGTCGGCGGCTACGCGTCGGGCCCGGTGGTGCTGGCGGCGCGCCTCGCGGGCCTGCCGACGCTGCTCGCCGAGCAGAACGCGATCCCGGGCCTGACCAACCGAGTGCTCGGTCGCTTCGCGCGCGTCGTCTGCGTCGCGTTCCAGGAATCGGCGAGCTTTTTTCCCGCCGGGAAGGTGCGCGTGACCGGCAACCCGGTGCGGCGCGAGATCGCCGCCAAGGCCGGGGCCGCCGCGCCGGCGTCACGCGCCACGCCGTGCGTGTTCGTCTTCGGCGGCAGTCAGGGCGCCCACGCCGTCAACGCGCTCGCGTCGGCGGCGCTGGTCCGCCTCTCGCGCGCCGGGACGCGACTCGCCGTCCTCCACCAGACCGGCGAAGCCGACCTCGAGGCGATGCGCGCGCGCTACGCCGAGGCCGGCGTCCTGGCCGACGTGCGCGTCTTCGTCGACGACATGGGCGCCGCTTACGCGCAGGCCGATCTGGTCGTCGCGCGCGCCGGCGCGACCACCCTCGCCGAGCTCTGCGCCGCCGGACGGCCGGCGATCCTGATCCCGTTCCCGCACGCGGCCGACGATCACCAGTGGCAAAACGCGCGCACGCTGCGTGACGCCGGCGCTGCGCTGGTCTTCCGCCAGGAGGCGCTCGACGACGCGGTGCTCGCCGACGTCATCCGCTCGTTGCTGGCCGATCCGGAGCGACGCGCGCGCATGGCCGAGGCGATGCGCCGCCTCGATCGCCCCGACGCCGCCGCGGCGATTGCCGAGGAGTGCCGAAGGCTGGGAGGGAAGGACTGATCACCGATCACCGGGATCGCCGGCGAAGAGGAGTGCGTCACCTCGAAGCGGCCGGCTACTTCCGCTTTCGCCGGCGCGGTTTCGACTTCTCCAGTTCACGCTCCGCCCGCGCCCTGAGGACATCGTGGGAAAGCAGGGGCCCGCGGTAACGCCGCCGCTCGGCGATGAGCGCGCGAAAGGCCGCATCCTGACCGAGCAGCGCCTCCTCCAGGTCGCGCCCTGCCAAGCCCGTCAGCACCGCGACCGGCTGGCCGTGGCGCGTCAGCACCACGCGCTCCTTCTGCGAGTTCTCCACCAGCCCACTCAGATTCTGCTGCGCTTCTCGAACTCCGACGAACTTCATAGGGTCTCTCCTGTCGTGTTGCGCCCCTTGCGCCGTACGTGGCGGACGATGACCGCGCCCTCGTTCTCGTCAACGTCGTAGAAGACGCGAAACTCGCCGACGCGAAGCTGGTAGACGAAGTCGCCATCCCCGAGGTCCAGCTTCTTCCTCCGCCCCTTCATCGCCAGCGGCGCCTCCGCCAAGTGTTTCGCAATCTCGTCGAGAATCCGCACGCGATCGTAGGCTCGGATCCGCTGCAACTCGGCGGCCGCCTCGGGCTGGTACTCGATCTCGTACACGTACGAACAAGTCTACATACATATGCATTGGCGAGCAACGTTGTGGCGCGACCGTGTTCCCGCACGCGGCCGACGATCACCGGTGGCAAAACGCGCGCACGCTGCGCGGCGACGGGGCTCGTCCCAGGTCTGGGAAAACGGGCTCAAGGCTTGGATAAGACTGGTATTCTCACTGGAGTGGTGCCACATTGCGCGACCCGTTTTCGCCCGATCCTTTGCGAGAGGTCGTGACCGCGTGGAGCATGGTGACGAACCGGGTCGTCGCCTCGTCGCCCAGGGTGAACGTGGGCAGCAGCGGCTACTTCTCCGGCGCGATCTCGGGGAACCGCTCGAAGAACTCGCGCGCCTCGCGCTTGCTCATGCCGAGCGCCTCGAGGTCAGGCTGGCCTACGGCCTCGCCGCGCGCCGCCGCGCGCAACGCCGCGAGCTCCATGCGCGACAGCGACGCGCCCTCGAGGCGGTAGTCGCGGAACGCCTCCCACGCCCATGGCACCCATTTCTCGACGATTCGCGCGATCGCCTCGCCGTAGACGCGGATCTCGTGCTGTGCGTGCGGATCGATCCGCAGCGACAGGAAGTGCAGCAGGTTGTGCAGGTCTATCTTCCAATACCACTGCGTGTAGAAGCCGAGCGACAGGTTGATGCGCGCCAGCTCGCGCGCGATCCCTTCGACTTGCGGATCGGCGGTCCCGCCGTCGGGCCCGTCGAGGTTGAGCATCGCCTTGTAGTGCGCGTAGCTCTGTTCGGCGTCGCCTCGCAGCCAGCCGAGCACCTCGGCCGCGCGCGCCTTCGATACCGGATCGCCACGCCCCTGCCGATTGCCCGTCGCCTGCGCGCCCAGGGTCTCCTCGGTCGGCAGGTAGAACTCGTGATCGAGGATCGAGTAGCGCGCGCTGTACTCGTTCACGCTGGCCGTCCGGTGCCGGATCCACTGCCGCGCGACGAAGATCGGCAGCTTCACGTGCAGCTTGATCTCGCACATCTCCAGCGGCGTGGTGTGGCGGTGGCGCATGAGGTAGCGGATGAGTCCGCGGTCCTCGTTCACCTTCTTGGTGCCGCGCCCGTACGAGACGCGCGCCGCCTGCACGATTGCGCCGTCATCGCCCATGTAGTCGACCACGCGCACGAAACCGTGGTCGAGCACCGGGATCGTGTCGCCGAGGATCGCCTCGAGCGCCGGGACGCAGGGACGTCGCGTCGTCGTTTGGTCGCTCATGGGCGCACGCGTACCAGAGCGCCACGACCCGGGCAAGCCGACCGACTTCTCGACATTCCTCATTGACACGTCGCCGCGGCCCGTCTATTCGGACGGCGTTGCGCGTCGCCGTCTTCGAAACGCCGCTCGGCCGGATGTTCGTGGCGTGGACGCCGCGCGGGCTCGCCCGCGTCGCGCTGCCCGGCGACGCGCGTCCCGAAGGCGAGGCGGCCGATCCGCCGCATGTCATCCGCGCCTTCGCCAAGGACGTGATCCGCTTCCTGCGCGGCAAGCGCGTCTCCTTCCGGCGCTACCGGATCGATCTGCACGGACGGTCGCAGTTCTCGTGGCTGGTCTACCGCGTCGCACGTCGCGTCGCCTGGGGGCGCACGCTGACCTACGGCGAGCTCGCGCGCCGCATCGGCCGGCCGCGCGCCGCCCGCGCCGTGGGAGCCTGCTTGGGGTACAACCCGGTGCCGCTGGTCGTCCCCTGACACCGAATCGTGGCCGCCTCGGGCGAGGGCGGCTTCTCGGCACGGGGTGGGCGGAAGCTCAAGCGCCGGCTCCTCGCGCTCGAGAAGAAGCCGGGCGAATAGCCTACGGCGGGCAGCTCGCGCCGGTCACGGGATCCGTCGCGGGGGCCGTCGCCGTCGTGCAGCAGCAGCGGAAGCCGAGGTTGGGGAAGAGGAAGCTCGTCGGCAGCACCGTCGCGTCGAAGTCGCAGGTGAGCCCGGCCTGCACGTTGTCGTAGGAGCCGCCGCGCACGCGGTAGCCGGTCGAGACGGGATCGTTCGTCCACTCCTTGAGGTTGCCCGACAGGTCGTTGACCGAATCGAGTGAGGTGCACGAGGCCATGAGGCCGGTGCGGACCACCGCGTCGTCGTCCGGCGCGCCCGCGAGGGTGTCGTAGTCGTTGCCGTTGCAGGTCGTCGCGCCGTACGTGTCGCCGTACGGGTAGCAGAGGTAGGAGCCGTCGGTGTCGCAGGTCTGTCCGGACGCGACCGATGGCGCGCCGGCGCAGGCCGTCGACCACTCCGCGCCCGTGCACAGGCGCATCTGGGCCGCCGCGCAGGCCGCGCCAGCCTCGGCGTAGCTGACGGACGCCCACGGCAGGACGTTGACCTTCGAGCACGCGCGATTCTCGAACGTGCCGGCGCTCGACGACGACGCGCCCGGGCGCGAGGCCTCGTATTCGTAGACGTAGAAGTCGAGGCCCGCGCGGACGACGCGCACGAGCGTGTCCGACACGCCGGCGAGCGCCGGCCCGTCGCTGTTCTCGTCGACGAAGCCGTCGCAGTCGTCGTCGAGGCCGTTACAACTTTCGGCCGCCGGCGCGGCGCCGGGCGAATCGATGGAGCAGCTCACGGCGTCCGGCCCGGCGCACAGGTACGTGCCGGTTGACGCGCACGCGCCGATTCCGCCATCGCTGCACGGGTCGCCCACGGGCCAGCTTTCGTCGACCTGGCCGTCGCAGTCGTTGTCCAGCCCGTCGCAGCGCGTCTCCTCGGCGGCGATCACGCCGGGCGAGGACTGCTCGACGTTGGCGCCGTAGCCGCAGACCCAGGCGCCGGCGGTGCAGGACGCGGCCGCACCGGCGCATTCGCCCGTGGTCAAGCACGGGTTCGACAAGAAGAGCGACGCGTCGTCGGCATCGGTATCGCCGTCGCAGTCGTTGTCCACGCCGTCGCAGATCTCGCCGCCGGTCGGGATGCAGGCGTACTCGCAGCCGGGGTCGGCGGGGTCGATGTCATAATGGCCGTACTGGCAGCCGGCCACTGTGCAACCCGTGCCGTCGCAGCCTTCGATCGCGAAGGGCAGATCGCAGAGGGTGCACGACGGACCGCAGGTCTGCGGGCTGCTCTGGTTGATGCCGTCGTCGGGCGTGCCGTTGCAGTTGTCGTCCCGGCCGTTGCACACTTCCATCGTCGGCTCGACGTCGTCGGGGCAGACGATCGCGCCGGCCGCGCAGGCCTTGGAGCCGAACTCGCATTCGCCGGTATCGAGGCCGCACGGGTCGTTTTCCTCGGGGAAGTCCTCGTCGGTCGTGCCGTCGCAGTCGTTATCCAGGCCGTCGCAGACCTCGTCGGCCGGTTCGGCGTCGCCGGAGCAGTCGAGCCCGTCGAGCCCCTCGCAGACCCACGTCCCCGTCGTGCACTCCCCGACGGTCGTGCCACAGGTGTCCCCGGACTCGGGGAAGGTCTCGTCGGTGTCGCCGTCGCAGTCGTTGTCCAGGCCGTCGCATATCTCGAGCGACGGCGGCGCCGCGTTGAGGCAGTGGAACGCGCCGTCGCCGTCTTCGTTGCAGACGCGCGTGCCCGGGACGCACTCGCCCTCGTCGCTGCCGCAGCTCCCGTCGTTCGCGACGTCCTCGTCGGTGCGTCCGTCGCAGTCGTCGTCCAGCCCGTTGCACGTCTCGGTCGCGGCGGCGGTCGCGCCCAGGCAGCGGTACTCGCCCGGAGGATAGACGCAGACCCGCGTGCCCGCGACGCACTCGCCGGCGTCCGTGCCGCACGAGCCGTCGGTCAGCCCGCCGTCGTCGATGGCGCCGTCGCAGTCGTTGTCACGGCCGTCGCAGACCTCGTCCGCCGGGCTGGTCTCGCCCAGGCAGTCGGTCGAGCCGTCGTCGTAGCAGATGAGCACGCCGAATTCGCAGTCGCCCACGTCCGAGCCGCAAGCGCCGCCGGTCGATTGGCCGTCGTCGGGCACGCCGTCGCAGTCGTCGTCGAGCAGATTGCAGGTCTCCTCGACCGGCGGCCACACCGGGCACGCGTACTCGCAGCCGTCCGACGCGGTGACGTTGCGATCGAGGAAGCCCGGCAGGCACGTGAAGACGCACGTGCTCTCCTCGCAACTGGCGACGGCGTTGCTGAAAGCGCAGACGTTCTCGCACTCGTTGCAGTTCTGGTCGTCGCTCGTCAGATCGAAGCCTTCGTCGATTAGGCCGTCGCAGTCGTCATCGTCGCCGTTGCATATCTCGATTTCGTCGTCGGAAGGAATGCAGAGTCCGTATTCGCAGCCGTTGTCGAGGTCGCCGTCGAGGTCGTAGTAGAAGTCGGCGCAACGCTCGATGACGCAGGCGCTCTCCTCGCACGCAGCGAAGGCGTTGAGGAACACGCAGGCGTTGCCGCACGTGCCGCAGTTGTCGATGTCGGTCGCGAGATCGAAGCCCTCGTCCGGGACGCCATCGCCGTTGTCGTCGACGCCGTTGCAGATCTCGGTCGGCCCGCCGTCGGGCGCGTCGGCCTCGCCGCCGTCGAGCCGAACCTCGCTTTCACTCTCCGCTTCACCCTCGCTCGGGTCGCCGTCGCGCTCCTCTTCGGTCTCGGGGGAGAGCAGCACGAGGCCCTGCACCTCGCAGCCGGATCCCGCGGCGAGGGCGGCGGAGATCGTCAGCACGCGCCCGATTCGCACGCTCACCGCCGGCGCTCTCCGCGTAGCCGTGCGAAGGCGAGCGCCAGCATCGCGCCCAGCGCCGAAAGGCCGGTCCCCGGCGGCGCGCCGCCGTCGCGTGCGAGAGCGCAGGCGCAGCCGCCGGTGCCGGTGGCGAGCACGCTCGGCGGAAGGTACGGGTGCGGGTCGGTGATGCAGCTTCCGTCCTGGCAGATCGTGCCGGCCGGGCAGTTGACCTCGAGGCACGGGTCGATGACGCACTCGCCGGCTTCGCACACCTGCCCCTGGCCGCAGGAGACGGTGCAGCAGGGGTCGACGACGCACACGCCGGCCTCGCAGACGGTGCAGCCCTCGCAGACGATCTCGTCGCACGGATTGTCGACGCACGCGCAGCCGTCGTCCGCGGGAACCTGTCCCTCGCCGCAGATCGGGCAGCACGCGCCGACGATGCAGTACTCGTCGAGCGCGCACTCCACCTCGCAGCACGGGTCGTTGACGCACGCGTGCACCACGCAGTCCTGGCACTCGGGATCGCAGACCTCGGAATAGGCGACGCAGTCGGGATTCACGGTGGTGGGCCCGTTGCTCACGCACCCGCCGTGCTCGCAGTGCTGCCACGAGTCGCACGTGACTTCCGCGCAGGCGTCGACGCACTCGCACTCGATCGCGATTCCCTTGCCGGTTTTCCGCCAGTCGCAGCGCTCCTCGTTGTCGCAGCCGAGCGCCGGGCAGCAGTCGCGCACGCAGAACGTATCGACGCACACGAAGCCGCCGGCGCAGGGGCTGATCTCGTCCCCCGAGCACGGGACGAGGCACTGCCCGTCGGTGCACACGGCCAAGCCGGGGCAGGGGTCGTCCTCGTCCGTCTCGCCGTCGCAGTCGTCATCCATGCCGTTGCAGACCTCTTCGGTCGGGTTGGTCGCGCCGTCGCACGCGATCTCGCCGCTCAGGCAGACCCGCTCGCCCGGCTCGCACGCGCCCTTGTCGTTGTCGTCGCCTGGCGCGCCGCCACACGGGCCGCCGACGTCGGTCGGATCCTCGTCGGTCTCGCCGTCGCAGTCGTCGTCTTCGCCGTTGCACGTCTCGACGTCGTCCTCGTTCTCGTCGTCGGAGCACACGACGCCGTCTTCGCCCGCGCAGCTCGTCATGCCGCCCTCGTCGTCGCAGAAGTCGGCGTCTTCGCCGTCGCACGGCGCCGCCACGAAGCCCTCGTCGATCACGTCGTCGCAGTCGTCGTCCACGCCGTTGCAGGTCTCGGCCCCGCCGGCGCCGCCGCCGCCGAAGCACACGAGCTCGCCACCGGTGCAGAACCAGACGCCGGCGCCGCACGCCGCCTCCTCGCACGCGCCCCCGCCTCCCGGGTTCCCCTCGTCGATCGATTCGTCGCAGTCGTCGTCCTGGGCGTTGCACTCCTCTTCGTCGTCGTCGCCCGAGGTGCAGCCGGGGACGCCGTCCGAGCACGTCGTCTCGTCGTCGGCGCAGAGGTCCGAGTCGTCGCCGTCGCACGGCCCGGGCGCGAACGTCTCGTCGGTGTCGTCGTCGCAGTCGTCGTCGAGGCCGTTGCACGCGATCTCGTCGGTCGCCTCGACATCGCCGGCGCAGGCGAGCGGCAGGCCGCCGAGACAGACGGTGACGCCGGTCTGGCACGCTCCCACGTCGCTGCCGCAGGTGACGCCGGTCCCCGGCACGCCGTCGTCGGCCGTGCCGTTGCAGTTGTCGTCGATGCCGTTGCAGGCCTCGACGTTGGTCGCGCCGGCCGAGCACGAAAGCACGCCGCCGCTGCACGCGGTGAGATCGTCGAGGCAGAGGTCGCCGTCGGTGCCGTCGCACGACACAGGGGAGAAGGCGATCGCGCCGTCGCAGTCGTCGGGCGTCCCGTCGCAGTCGGTGTCGGCCCCGGCACACGGCGCGCACGAGGCGTCGAGCCCGCCGTCGTCGACCGCGCCGTTGCAGTCGTCGTCGATGCCGTTGCAACTTGGCGCCGCCGACGTGACGGGTCCGACCTCGCCCGAGCAGGCGCTCCACACGCCGGCTGCGCAGGTCTGGAAGCCGAGCTGGCAGCGGCCGACGCAGATCGTGGTCGCGACGCTGCAGCCGGTCGCGAACGCGTAGCAGGCGCGCCCGATGCCGTCGATCACGCCGTCGCAGTCCTCGTCGCCACCGCCGCAGACTTCGACCGTCGTGCCGGTCATGTCGCCGCAGCCGGGCACGCCGACCGAGCAGGTGGTCACACCCTCGATGCAGAAGTCGCCGTCGGCGCCGTCGCACGGCGCGCCGCCGAGCCCCTCGTCGATCTCGCTGTCGCAATCGTCGTTCAGGCCATTGCAAACCTCCGGCTGCGGCACGCAGAGCGCGCACGGCGGGCTCTCGTCGGTGGCGCCGTCGCAATCGTCGTCGACGCCGTTGCCGCAGAGCTCGCTCGCCGCGGGCGCCGCACCGTTGCACTCGCTGTCGAGTCCGTCGGCGGTGCACACGGTCGTTCCCGCGCACGCGCCCACGCCGCACGGCCCGCCCAGCCCCGGGAAGTCCTCGTCCACGAGGCCGTCGCAATCGTCGTCGGCGGAGTTGCACCGCTCGACCGGGATCGAGCCCTGCACGATGGTCCCGAGCGCAATCGACAGCTCCGCCTGATCGGCCACGAAGTAGGCTCCGCCCGGGCAGCCGGTCTCCCCCGGCGGACAGCCTGCGTTGGCGATGCCGTTGAGCGTGTCGATCTCGATACCGGCGACGGTCGAGAAACCGATGACGTAGGTGCGCGTATTCTGGTCCGTGCGTAACAACGTCGCCTCGCCGATGGGGTTGGCCCCGCTGGAAAAGCAGCTCTCGCCGCCGTCCGACAGGAGGATCGTCGCGTAGGTGCGACACGAGGCGTCGAGGTCGGCCGCGCGCACCGAGCCCACGTACGTTCGGATGTCCTCGAGCGAGTACCCGAGCGGGGTCAGGCCGGCTCCGCGCAGCTCGCAGTCGTGAAAGGTTCCGCCGGCGAAGCAGTAGTTTCCCGAAACGACCCCGTTGTTGTAGTCCGTCTCCCGGTGGTCGAGCCACATCAGGATCTGGCGCTGATTCTCGGCGCCGAAGCCGACGAGGATGTCCGCGCCGCGCGCGCTGTCGGCGCACGTTCGGCCCGCGTAATGGACCATGCGGTCCCCGCCCGGCGAGTCGGTGTTCAGGATGGGCACCGAGCCGCAGGCGGTGGGGGCCGCGGAGCACTGCGAGCCGGTGTTGTCCGACAGGTCGTCGTAGAAACAGCAGCCGCCGCCGCAGATCTGGGCACTGGTGGCCCAGAAGCCGGTGACGCTCTGGACCTGCGCGTAGCGAGCCAGAGCGAACTCGACCTCGCCGAAGCTCGCCACGGTGTCGGAGGCGGCGTTCTTGGCCTGGAAGAGGCGGCTGTCGTTGCCCGCGATGCCGTCGCAGTTGGTGTCGATGCCGACGTGCTCGGTGCTGCCGTCCCCGTAGGTCTGGCGCGCTTCCGGGTCCCAGAGCATCGACGCCGAGGTATCGATCAGAAGCACGAAGCGCGGCTTGATCGCCGTCTGCGCGGCGGCGGGGCTCGCGATCAGCAGCGCGACGGCGGCGGCGAGGCGCACGATTTGAGATGTTAGCACGCAGCGTGTGTGGGCGGTCGCACCCGCAATTTCCGACATTCGTCCTGTCTTGCCATCGTTCCCGGCTTCGCCTACCTTCCGTTCATCGTTGTCACACTTCGTTCCAAGGGGAGGCTTCATGCGCGCACGCGATTTTCGTTTCGTTGGTTGGACGTTCCTTGCTCTGACGCTCGCGCTCGGCGCGACCGGCTGCGGCTGCGGCGATGAGGAGTCCGAGCCGTACTGCGGCGACGGCACGGTCGACGAAGGCGAGCAATGCGACGACGGCAACGCGCTCGACGACGACACCTGCACGGCCGCCTGCAAGACCGCGCGCTGCGGCGACGGGATCGTCCAGGGCAAGGAAATCTGCGACGACGGCAACACCGACGACACCGACGCGTGCCCGACCACCTGCGCGGCGGCGGCTTGTGGCGACGGCTTCGTGCGCGGCGGCGTCGAGGCGTGCGACGACGGCGACGAGGACGACGCGAACGACTGCACCAGCGCCTGCGCGTTCGCGACCTGCGGCGACGCGGTCGTGCAGGCCGGCGAGGCGTGCGACGACGGCAACCTGTCGAATGCCGACGACTGCCTGACCACGTGCCTGGACGCCTCCTGCGGTGACGGCTTCATCCAGGGCGACGAGACCTGCGACGACGGCGACTCCGACGACGCCGACGCCTGCCCCTCGACCTGCGCGCAGGCGAGCTGCGGCGACGGCTTCACGCGCAGCGGCGTGGAAGCGTGCGACGACGAGAACGACGACGACGAGGACGGTTGCACGACGCTGTGCCGCCTGCCGACCTGCGGCGACGGCGCGACGCAGGAGGGCGAGGAGTGCGACGACGGCAACGTCTCTAGCGCCGACGATTGCTTGACGACCTGTATCGAAGCGGGCTGCGGCGATGGCTTCGTGCAGACGTCGTCGCTGGAAGACGACTTCGTCGCCGAGGCGTGCGATGACGGCAACGCGCTCAACAACGATTCGTGCCTGACGACCTGCGTCGTGGCGGGCTGCGGCGACGGCTTCCGCTGGACCGGCATCGAGGCCTGCGACGACGGCGACGAGGACGACGCGAACACCTGCACGACGGCGTGCGAGCTGCCGCGCTGCGGCGACGGCTTCGCGCAAGCAGGCGAGCAGTGCGACGACGGCAACGTCTCCAGCGCCGACGATTGCCTGACCACGTGCCTCTTCGCGGGTTGTGGCGACGGCTTCGTGCGCGCGGCGCCGGCCGACGCGGCGGTCGACTGCGTGGCGCGCGCTTGCGACGGCGACGAGGACTGCGGCGGCGGCGCCTGCGACGCCGGGGCGGGCGGCGCCCCGGCGCCGGCGGCGTGCGCCGACGACGGTGGCTGTGACGCGTGGCAGGCCTGCATTCTTCCGGTCTCGACCTGCGTCACCGACGCGGTGTGCGCAATCGACACGGACTGCGGGGAGGACGGCACCTGCCCCGCCTTGGCCTGCGTCTGCCCGGCGCTCGAAGGAACCTGCGCCGCGCGCGATTGCGACGCGGACGACGACTGCGGCGGGGGAACCTGCGATCTCGGCGCGGGCACGTGTGTCGCGCCGATCCCCGGCCCGTGCGGCGGCGACGCCGACTGCGAGGCGTGGGAATCGTGCGATGCCAGCGACGTGGAGGCGTGCGACGACGGCAACGCGCTCGACAACGACTCGTGCCTTTCCTCGTGCGTGGTCGCGACCTGCGGCGACGGCGAGGCGTGGCTCGGCGTCGAGGCCTGCGACGACGGCAACGACGACGACACCGACGGCTGCACGGCGGGCTGCGCCCTGCCCACCTGCGGCGACGGCTTCACGCAGGCAGGCGAGGACTGCGACGACGGAAATCGTTCGGACGCAGACGACTGCCTGACGACTTGTATTGATGCGAGCTGCGGCGACGGGCACGTGCGGCGCGACCCGGCCGATCCGGGCGACCTCGAGACGTGCGACGACGGCAACGGCCTCGACAACGACGCCTGCCTCTCGATCTGCGAGCAAGCGAGCTGCGGCGACGGAAACGTGTGGACGGGCGTGGAGGCGTGCGACGACGGCAACTCCGTGACGACCGACGCCTGCAACGCTTGCGCGCTGCCGAGCTGCGGCGACGGCGCCGAGCAGGCGGGCGAGGCGTGCGACGACGGCAACCTCTCGAACGCCGACGACTGCCTGACGACCTGCCTCGAGGCGGCCTGCGGCGACGGCTTCGTACAGACCGGCTTCGAGGACTGCGATGACGCGAACGCGCTCTCGAACGACTCGTGCATCGGCTGCGACCTGGCGTTCTGCGGCGACGGCACCGTCTGGACGGGGGTGGAGGCCTGCGACGACGCCAACCTCGTGGCGACCGACGCGTGCAACGCATGCGCGCTGCCCACCTGCGGCGACGGCGCCTTGCAGGCCGGCGAGGAGTGCGACGACGGCAACGTCTCGAACGCCGACCTGTGCCTGACGACGTGCCTCGATGCGCGCTGCGGCGACGGCTTCGCGCAAGCGGGCGAGGACTGCGACGACGGCAACGCGAGCAACCTCGACGCCTGCACCAACGCGTGCAACTTCGCCTCTTGCCAGGACGGCTTCGTCTGGTCGGGCGTCGAAGCCTGCGACGACGACAACGCGGTCAACACGGACGCCTGCACGAACGCCTGCGAGTGGGCGGTGTGCGGCGACGGCATCACCTACGCCGGCGTCGAGGCCTGCGACGACGGCGATCTCGACGAGACCGACGCATGCCTCACCACCTGCGCCGCGGCCTCCTGCGGCGACGGCTTCGTCCGCGTGGGCACGGAGACCTGCGACGACGGCGACATCGTGTCCGGCGACTGGTGCAGCTCGACCTGCGCGCGCGAGTGCGAGGGCCTGTTCGGCGGGAGCGTGCCGACGCAGACGACCACGACCAGCTGCTACGTGCTCTTCTCGACGATGGTCACCTGGGACGAGGCGAACTCCGCCTGCGCGGCGATCGACTCGCACCTGGTGAGCATCACGTCATCGACCGAGAACGGCACGGTCGATCTCCTCGGCGCCTCGACCGTCTGGACCGGCCTCACCGATCAACTGGGCGAGGGCACGTTCATCTGGATCGAGGGTCCGGGCGACACGCTGGCGGCGACGTACACGAACTGGCTCGCGGGCCAGCCCGACAACGGCCCCGGCGGCAACGCCGATTGCGCGACCATCACGCTGGCGGGCTCGGCGCAATGGTCGGATCGGCTCTGCGACGACACCTGGGGCTACGTCTGCGAGCACGAGTTCTAGCTCTTGCGGAGGTCACGCATGCGGACTCGCTTCTTCCCGCTCCCCTGGGGGTTGGCGCTGGCGGTCGCGGGCTGCGGCGAGGACGCGCCGGCTTCGCAGCCGTACTGCGGTGACGGAACCGTCGATCCGGGCGAGTCCTGCGACGACGGCAATCCGTTCGACGACGACGCGTGCACGAACGGGTGCCGCCCGCCGACTTGTGGCGACGGCATCGTGCAGGCCGATGAGGCCTGCGACGACGGCAACGCCGATGACACCGACGCGTGCCCGAGCGCCTGTGCCGCCGCGACCTGCGGCGACGGTTTTCTGCGCCTGGGCGTGGAGGCCTGCGACGACGGCAACGACGATGAAGCGGACGCCTGCACGACGGCCTGTCGCCGGCCGACCTGCGGCGATGGCGCCTTGCAGGCAGGCGAAGAGTGCGACGACGGCAATGCGTCCGATCGCGACGAGTGCTTGACGACCTGCCTGACGGCCACCTTCGGCGACGGGTTCGTGCAGGAAGGGGTCGAGGCGTGCGACGACGGCAACCTCGACGACGCCGACGGCTGCACGTCGGGCGGCGAGGCCGCGTACTGCGGCGACGGCGTCGTGTGGATCGGCGTGGAGCCCTGCGACGACGGCGACGGCGACGATGACGACGGGTGCACCAGCGACTGCCGGCTGCCCTCGTGCGGCGACGGCGCCTTGCAGGCAGGCGAGGAGTGCGACGACGCGAACCTGTCGAACGCCGACGCCTGCCTGACGAATTGCCTGAGCGCCACCTGCGGCGACGGGTTGGTCGAGACCGGCGTCGAGGACTGCGACGACGGCAATGGCGACCCGACCGACGCGTGCCTGCCGTCCTGCATCGGCGCGATGTATGGCGATGGCTTCGTGTGGGTCGGCGTGGAGTCCTGCGACGATGGCAACCTCGACGACGGCGACGGCTGCGTGGGAGACGGGGAGTCGGCGCGCTGCGGCGACGCCCACGTTCGGCTGGGCGCCGAAGAGTGCGACGACGGCAATGCCAGCGACGCGGATGCGTGTCTGAACACCTGCGTGGCCGCGGGCTGCGGCGACGGCGTCGTGCGCGCCTCTGTAGAAGCCTGCGACGACGGCAACGCCAGCGCGACCGACGCGTGCCTGCCGACCTGCGTGGGCGCGACCTGCGGCGACGGCGTCGTGCGCGCCGGCGTCGAGGCGTGCGACTCCGCCAACCCCGATGCCTGCACGAGCGCGTGCGCGCTCCCGAGCTGCGGCGACGGCGCTTTGCAGCCCGGTGAACAGTGCGACGACGGAAATCTCTCGAACGCCGACGCCTGCCTCACGACGTGCCTGCTCGCGAGTTGCGGCGACGGCTTCGTGCGGCCTGGCTTCGAGGCCTGCGACGACGGCAACGCGAGCGACGTGGACGCGTGCCTGACGACCTGCGCGGGCGCGAGTTGCGGCGACGGCGCGGTGTGGGCGGGCGTCGAGGCCTGCGACGATCCCGATCCCGATGCCTGCGTGGCCTGCGCGCTGCCGAGTTGCGGCGACGGCCTGCCGCAGGCCGGCGAGGATTGCGACGACGGCAACCTGTCGAACGTGGATGCCTGCCTGACGACGTGCCTGGACGCGACCTGCGGCGACGGCTTCGTCGGCCCCTTTGAGACGTGCGACGACGGCAACCTCGACTCGAGCGACGCGTGCCTCGCGACCTGCGAAGGCGCGGCCTGTGGCGACGGCGTGCTGCGCGTCGGCGTCGAGGCCTGCGACGACGGCAACACGATCGACAGCGACGCCTGCCGCGGCGACTGCGCGCTGCCGAGCTGCGGCGACGGCGTCGTCCAGACCGGCGAGCAGTGCGACGACGGCAACGCGGGAAGCGGCGACGCCTGCCTCGCCACCTGCCTGAGCGCGTGGTGCGGCGACGGCTTCGTGCGCGCGGGTGTGGAAAGCTGCGACGACGGCAACAGCGACTCGACCGACGGCTGCACGGCCGCCTGCACGCTCCCGGCGTGCGGCGACGGGTTCCGCCAGGCGGGCGAAGCCTGCGACGACGGCGACGGCGACGCGACCGACGGCTGCACGAACGCCTGCCGGCTCGCCGTGTGCGGCGACGGCTTCGTGCGCGCCGGCTTCGAGGAGTGCGACGACGGCAATGCGATCGCGAGCGACGCCTGCCCGACCGGCTGCCGGCTCGCCGCGTGCGGCGACGGCCTGGTCTGGGCCGGCGTCGAGGAGTGCGACGACGGCAACGACGATTCCACCGACGCCTGCCTCCCTGGCTGCCTCTCGGCCGACTGCGGCGACGGCGTCACGTGGGTCGGAGTCGAGCCCTGCGACGACGCCAACTTCGACAACACCGACGGCTGCCTCGTCACCTGCGCCGAGTTCGACTGGTGCGAGGGCTTCGGCATCACCGACGTGACGCCGGCCGTCTCGTGCCTCGGAGCAACGCCCGTGTCGCTCCAACTCACGGCTTCGGGCCGTGGCTTCCTGATCGTCGACGGGGCCGAGCCGCGCGTTTGGTTCGACGGCACGGAGCTCGCCGCCGGCGACTTCGCGCTCTCCGGCTGCACGGACATCTTCGGCACGTTCACGACCGCGCAGTCGTGCACGACGATGGACATCGACATCCCGGCCGGCCTGGCTCTCGGCGACTACCTGATCGAGGTGGAAAACCCGGTCACCGCCGCGTGCTCCACCGACGCCGTGTTCTCCGTCGGGCCGGTCCCGAGCATCAGCGCCGTGGAGCCGACCAAGGTCTGCCAGCAGGACCCGCCGGGAACCTTCAGCTTCGCGGTCACCGGCAGCGGTTTCGTCGCGGCGACCCAGGCGTATCTCGACGGCGTCGCGGCCACGAGCGTGACCGTGCTCTCGGGCTCGTTCCTGCTCGCGACCTTCGTCGAGCCCGCCGCCGCCGGCGTCTACGATCTCAGCGTCTCGAACGGCCCCGGCTGCTCGTCGGCCGACACCGCCGCCGACGACGTGACCGTGCTCGCGCTGCCGGTCGTTTACTTCGTCGATCCGCCGGTCGTCTACGGCAACATGAACACGACCGTGACGATTTACCTCTCGGGCCTCAACGGGACCGCGGTGAGCGACGTGTCGATCCGCCGCGTCGGCACGGCGACGTGGACCTCGGTCGCGTTCGTCTTCGATCCGCTGCGTCCGTCGCGCGTGCAGGCGGTGATCCCCGACGGCACGACGCCCGATATGTACGACGTCTCGGTCACGGACGCGGGCCTCCTCGGCGAGAGCGGCGCGCAGGGCTGCACGGCCGAACTGCTCAGTGCGTTCGAGGTCAGCAACACGCTCAGCCTCACCGTGACGTCGGTCGATCCGCCGTTCGGCCAGGTGAGCACCGACACGTCGGTGACGATCACCGGCGCCGGCTTCGCGAGCGGCCTGCGCGCCTACCTCACGCCGAGCAGCAGCTCGTCGTGCGCGCTGTCGGCGGCGATGCAGTCGGTGGCGTTCAGCGGCTCGACCACGCAATTCACCGCGGTCGTGCCCGACACGCTGACCTGCGCGGGCTCCTACGACATCGTCGTCGTCAACTCCAGCGGCGACATCGGCGTTCTCCAGCCGCCGGCCGGCTCCTTCACGCTGACGACGGCCGCGCCGCCGGT
>JBBTFH010000042.1:0-14644 GCA_038041915.1 Myxococcota bacterium | reverse complement strand
GAAGCCGGTGGCAATCGGCGGCGAGACGAACTGGACGAAGCGGTAGGCGGGGCTGATGGCGGACAACAGGATCGCCTTCGCGATCGACTCCTCCGTCGTGCCCGCCGCCGGCGACATGAAGCGCCGGACGTACGTCGTGTCCCCATCGTAGGTCCCGGTGTTCTGGTAGGCGTTCGGCTGGGAGAGGCTCGGGTTCTCGTCGGCGGCGCTCTTCAGGTAGAGCGTCCTGGTCGAGGACGTGCCCAGCATGCCGTAGAGGGCCTGGGCGCTCGCCGACATCGCCTGCACGCCGTAGTAGTCCTGGTTGGCCGTGCCCTTGGCCGGGCCGCCGCCGGGGCTCGAATCGCCGACCGTGTGGTGGCAGCGGAAGCAGAAGTCCTCCTCCATCGCGTCCACCGGCGACGTCATGCCCATCGGGAAGCGCAGGCGGCGGTCCACGCTCGAGTGCAGCATGAACTGGTAGGTTCCGTTCTGCTTCGTCGTCGCGTCGTCGCTCGCGTGGCACTTGACGCACGCGACCGCGTAGCTCGACGAGTCGGTGGTGAACTGCGTGGTCGGCGCCGTGCCGCCGACGGCGAAGCCGTGCGCCGAAGCCTGGAAGTCGGCGGCGACCAGCGCGGCCGTCTGCGTCGTGCCGTCGCTCTTCTGGTCAGTCGTGTTCTTGGTCTGCGCGTTCGTGTGGCACGAGAGGCAGATGCCGCCCGCGGCGAACGTCGACTCGCGGTCCTTGTTCCAGTAGTAGCCGCTCGAATCGTTGGGCGGCTGGCCGGGAACGGACGCGTTGGCGATGCGCGAGCGCAGGTTGGCGGCGCGACCGATCGAGTTGGCCGGGTTCAGGGCGGGGTTGAAGACGTTGTGGTCCGCGTGGCACTGCACGCAGGTCTTGTCCTCATCCCCCGTCGCGGCCGTCGGCGTGGCGGCCGTCGGGTAGATCGTCGTGCCGAAGACGGCGTCGAGCCTCACGTCGGTCTCCAGCACGTGGTGGTAGACCGTGGAGCGGTTGACGTCCGAGACCAGCATGTCGAAGCCGTGGCACGTGGAGCACTTGGTGTTGCCGCCCGACTCGCCGGCCTTGAAGCCGTTCTCGTGCTTGTGGCAGGTCGTGCACCTCGTCCCGTTGTTGTGTGTCGTGCCGGCGCCCGACCCGGAGTCGGTGTTGCGGTAGCGTGGGTTGGCCGCCTCCCACGTCGAGCCCGCGCCGGTCGTGCCCCGGTAGCCGCCGGCCACGAGCGTGAGCGAGATGTTCGAGTTGACCGTGGCTATAGGCGTCCACGCCGACGCCGGATCGCCCTGCCGCCGGAGCTCCCAGCCGGCGGCAAGCTGCGAGGTCCAGGTCGTCCCGGCCCCGCTGACCGCAGTGCCTCCCGCCGTGAACGAGGCCGTGCCGGGCGAGCTCACCAATGCGCCGTTGCGCGTCTGCGTGTGACAGACCTCGCACGGGCCGCTGGCGTTGGCGTTCGAGTTGGCCAGGCCGAAGGCCTCGGAGCCGCCGGTCCTCACGCGGAAGTCGACGGTCTTGACGCCGCTGTTGGGCGTCGTGACGCTCTCGTTGAACAGGTACAGGTTCTTCGAGCCGTGCGGATCGTGGCAGGTCTTGCAGTTGAACGTCAGGCCCCAGCTGCCGTACTTGGTGCTGGTCGTGTTGCTGCTGTGGACCTGCATCTTGTGGCAGGAGACGCACGCCGCGTCGTTGTTGCTGCGGCGCAGGAGGTTTCCGTCGCCGCCGCTCGGCGCCTCGTCGTACGTGGTCGAGTTCGAGTCGGCGTAGTGGGGCGCGTGGCACGAGGAGCACAGGACGTTGCCGCTCGCGTAGCCGCCCGTCAGGATCGCGTTGTTCGTCAGGTTGCCGTCGGCGTCGATCTCGTAGGTGTTGCCGGCCACAACGGCCGCCGGCAGGTTTCCCACCCAGCTCACTTGCGTCGCGGTGTTGCCGGTGAGGACGCGCGTCACGTTCTTGTTCGCGCCGGCGCTCGTGAAGCGGATGACCTGGCCGACCAGCGTGCCGGCGCCCCAGGCCTTGCTCGTGTCGTTGAGCGTGGTCAGTGAGCCGCTCGTGGCCGTGCCGACGTTGACCGCGACCTGCGCCGCGCCCGAGATCTCGTAGGTCACGCCCGCGACGATCGCACTCGCCAACAGATCGAACGTGAGCTGCGTGGCGGTGTTGGCCGTGATCTCGCGCGTCACGTTGGCGTTGGCGCCGCTCTTGAAGGTGACAAAACGCCCCACGAGCGCGCCGCCAACCCAGGCCTTGCCCGAATCGGTCAGCGTCGTCGCGGCGCCCGCCGTCGCCGTGCCGTAGTCGGCCAAATCGCGCGGCGGCGAGAAGAACGTGCTCGCGGCCGGGATCGCCATCTTGACGCGGTGACTGAGCGCGCTGCCGCTGTAGGTGCGCGGGTCGCTCGCCGGCGTCTGCGTCACGTCGCGCGAGCGGTGACAGTCCGTGCACATCGCATCCGCGGTGTTGGCGATGCGCTGAAAGTGCCGGCCCCGCCCCGTTCCGGCGCCTCCGTAGGCGGGAGCGGTCGGGTCGACCGGCACGTTGGCCTGCGTGTGCTGATTGTGACAGGTCGAGCAGATGACCTTCTTGTTGGGGTTGTCGCTCGTGTAGCCGTAGAGCCTCGTCAAGAGGCTCTGGTTGATCGGCTCCGCCACGCCGTAGCTCGCGTTCGTGGCCAGGCCGTCCCAGCGGTGCGACGAGCCGCTCGTCCCCGGCACGGCCTGATCGGCCGCGGCCCAGTTGAGGCCCTTCGTCGCGTGGCACGTGATGCAGAGGTTCGCGTTCCCGGCGACCGTCGTGAGCGACAGCCCAGACGCGTTGTGGGCGATATGGCAGTCCTCGCAGGTGTTGGGGAGGTTGACCGGGTCGTGCGGCGGATCCACGGCGCGGGCGGACGCCGCGAGGCCAAGCGCGGCGAGCAGCGCGCGGCGCGCGGCCTTCACGGCTCCTCCACCGTGAACTCGACTCGCGCCGGCGGGCTGCGGTCGACGCCGTCGTACACGCGCAGCTCGAAGGCGTAGCCGCCGGCAGCGACCGCCGACACCTTGGTGCGAACGCCGAGCGGCCGCGCGAGGATCGCGCGCGGACCCGCCACCTGCGTCCAGACGTAGCTCAGCCGATCCGCGTCGTCGTCGAAGCTCGCGCTCCCGTCGAGCGAGATCGAGTCGCCGAGCGCGGGCGCGACGGGCCTGGCGAAGGCCGAGGCGACCGGCACGTGGTTGCCCTCGAGATCGTCATCGTCGATGACGACGGTGACGTAATCGGGCGCCCCCGGTCCCGCGGCGTCGGCCACGTCGAGCGTGAAGACGTAGGCGCCGGACTCGATCGGGACGAAGCGGCGCGCCGCGCCCTCGCCGAGGAGCGGGACGTGCGTGCCTTCGATCTGCCGCCACGTGAAGCGCTCGCCCGCCGCGTCCTCCCAGCCGAGCGCCACCTCCTCGAGCGTCGCCGCGCACCGGTCGGGCCCCGCGTCGGCCGCGAGTAGCGCGGCCACGATGCACGCGCCGCGGATCACCGCCGCCTCCCCGGCGGCGAGGCCGGCAGCACGTACTCGACGCGCGCGGCGGGGCTGCGCGCGAGGCCGTCGTCGGCGCGCAGCTCGAAGGCATAGGCGCCCGCCGGCGCGCCCTCGGCCGTGACCACGCGGCCGTGGGCGTCGGGCGAGAGGATGGCGCGCGGCCCGGCCGCCTGCGTCCACGTGAAGTCGAGCGGAGCGTCGGCGTCGGCGCCGTCGTGGCTGTCGCCCGCCTTGAGCGTGACCGGGTGGCCGGCGAAGAGCTGCTCGGGGCCGAGCGTCGCCACGGCGGTGGGCACGGTGTTGCCCTGCGGGTCGTCGGCGACGATGGTCACGCGGTCGAGCGGTCCGGGGCCGGCGTCGTCCGAGACCGACAGCTCGAAGGCATACGTACCGGCGACGAGCGGCACGAAGCGCGCGTCGTCGCCCGCCGGGAGCGCGACGCGAACGCCCTCGACCTGGCGCCACGCGCAGCGCGCCTGGCCCGACGCGCCGTCGGCGCCGCACGCGAGCGTCACGTCATCGAGCACCTCGACGCGTCGATCGTCACCCGCGTCCGCCGAGGGCAGGCTCGCGTCGTCGCGGACCGCCAGCACGATCTCCCACGGCACGGAGGCGTGCGCGCCGTCCGAAACCACCAGCTCGAAGCGGTAGAGGCCGGCCGCCGCGGTCAGCGTCGCGATCGGCGCGTCGGCGTCGGTCAGCGCGACCGGCGCGCCCGCGATCTGGCGCCACGTATACGTGAGCGTGTCGCCGTCGGCATCGACGCTCGCCTGGCCGTCCAGGAACACCGGCGCGTGCGCCTCGCCGGCGACGAAGGCGTCGGCGGCCGCCACGGGCACATGGTCGAAGCGATCGTCCACGATGGCCCAGGCGCGCGCCGGCGCGCTCGCACGACCGCCGCCGGTCACGACGAGGTCGAAGCCGTAGACGCCGGTCTCGGCGGCCTCGAACTCCGCCTCGGCTTCGTCGGAGGCGTCGATCGCGACGGCGGAACCCTGCGCCTGCGTCCACGCGTAGGTCAGCCCGTCACCGTTTGCGTCCGTGCTGAAGCGGCCGTCCAGCCGCACGCGCTCGCCCACCGTGGCGCCGATCGCCGGGCCGGCGTCGGCCGTGGGGGCCACGTCAAGGATTCGCACCGTGACCGTCGCATCCCCGCTCCACGACGCGCCGTCGCCCACGCGCAGGCGAAATGCGTACTCGCCCGCGGCGCGGCCCACGAACCACGGCGTGGCCGTGCCGGCGGCCTCCAGCGACACGGCCGGCCCCGCAAGCTGGGCCCAGTCGTACAGCGCCGGCGCCGCGCCGCCGTTGCGCGAACGCGAGCCGTCGAGCGCGACGCGCGCCGGCTCCGTCTCGAAGTCCTCGCCGGCGTCGGCCCACAGGCCGTGATCGCTCGGATCGAGCGGGTCGGAGCCTTCGAGCACCTCCGCGTAGTCGTCCACGCCGTCGCCGTCGGTGTCGGCGTCCAGCGGATCCGTGCCGAGCGCGTACTCGAGCACGTTGGCCAGGCCGTCGCCGTCGGTGTCCTGCCAGGCGTCGGCGGGACTCGCCGGATCGAAGCCGTAGGCGACCTCCCACGCGTCGGGCATGCCGTCGCAGTCGGCGTCGCCGGCACACTCGGGCGCGAGCGCGCCGCGGAGCGCGAGCACCTCGATGCGGGCGCCGCTCCCGTTGGCCACGAGCAGGCGCCCCCACGGGTCGGAGGCGACGTCGAGCGGGCCGTCGAGCGCGCCGGGCTCGGCGCCGTAGCGCCCGACGAATCCCGCGAACGCGAGCTCGCGAAACGCCGCGAGCCGCGACTGGAAGGCGTCGACGACGAAGAGATGGCCGTCGGTAGCCGCGGCGAGCCCGGCCGCGCGCGTGAGCTGGCCCGCCGCGCTCCCGAAGCCGCCGAGCGTGGTCAGACGCGTCCCGTCGGCGGCGAAGACGTGCACCGTGCCGCCACGCGAGTCGGTGGCATAGACGAGGCCGCCGTCATCGATCGCCACGCCGGCGACGTGGCCGCCGACCGGGATCGCGAGCACGGCGGCGCCGGCCGCGTCGTACGCCCTGACGAGCCCCGACGCCCCGTCGGCCACGTACACGCGCTCGCCGTCGGCGCCGAGCGCGATGTCGAGCGGCGCGACGAACTCGCCCGCGCCCATGCCGAGCGCGCCGACCTCGAGGCCGAGCTCGTCGAGCACGACGACGCGAAGGTGATCGAGATCGCCGACCCAGAGACGCCGCGACGCGTCGACCGCCACGCCCGCGGGCACGCCGTCGACGGCGATGGCGCGAAGCCGCGCGCCGCGCGGCGTGAGCTCGACGATGGCGCGGGCCGCCGGATCCGAGACGAAGACGTGCCCGTCGGGGTCGATGGCGATGCGCAGCGGGTGGAACGCCCCGTCCGCGACCATCGGCGCACCGGGCAGCGCGAGCGCGACCTCGATCGCCGCCGTGGCCGTCGCCGTGAGGCCGCCCGGATCGGAGACCGAAACCGCGACCCCGTACGCGCCGGGCTCCGCGGGCGCGGTCCACACCGCTTGCGCGCCATCGGCGGCGATCGCGCCTCCCGTCGCCGACCAGACGTAGCCGAGCGGCTCGCCCTCGGCATCGCTGGCGACGGCTTCGAGCGCGACCGGATCGCCGGGGTAGACGGCCGTGGCCGAGGCCGTGAGCGCGTCGATCGTCGGCGGCGTGCCCTGCGGCTCGACGACCTCGACGGCGACGGTGAGCTCTCCCCACGCGTTGCCGCCGAAGATGCCGCCGTTGTCGGCCACGCGGCACGTGACGTCCCAGGTTCCGGCGGCCGGCGTCTGCCAGACGATCGAGCCCGCGACGGAGGCGCCGGGCGTGATGGCCACCGGCTCGTTGGTGCCGCCGCCCGGGAGCGTCCCGCCGGCCACCACGATGCGCATGACCAGCACGGTCCCGTCGGGGTCATGCGCCGAGCAGGACACGGTCGCGGGGCCGCCCGCGAACGCGGGCGAAGGCGAGACGACCACGGAGTCGATCACCGGGCTGTCGTTGCCCATCGCGCGCGCGATGGAGGGAGCCCCCGCCAGCGCCAGCACGACTCCGGCGGCCATGCGTGGGCGCACACACATTCCGGTCAGGAAATTACTGCACACCCAGTGCCAGCGACGCGATGCGGCGGATCAAGCGCGAGATGGCGAGCCAGCCGCACACGCATTTTCTGTACCCGCGAGGCACAGGTCCGTGCCCCGACTCTCCACTGGCCCGGCACGTCGCACGCGAACGGCACGCGGCTTGCGTGAGCGGACCCGCATGGGCGCTCCCGCCCGCATGGCCGAGCGAGGCGGGCGTCGCGAGATCCCCGCCGCGCACCAAACCGCGCGGCTGCGCGGGGCGGCTGCGGTCCTGCTCGCGCTGGCGCTCGCCGGTCAAGCGCGCGCCCAGGCGCGACCGACGCCCGCGCCGCCGCCGCCCAAGGCCGCACCGACGCCCGCGCCGCCGCCGCCCAAGGCCGCACCGACGCCCGCGCCACCCACCGCTCCGACGGCAAAGAACGAGCCGCAGACCTACGACGAGCGCGCGTGCGCCGCATGCCATGCCTTCGCCAAGCGCAAGCACGTGCACTCGCTCATCGCCGACGGCGGCTGCGCCTCCTGCCATCTTCCGTCCGACGAGCCGGGCAAGTGCACCAAGCCCGCTGGCCGCGGCTGGAAGCTCGCCGCCGCCGATCCGCAGCTCTGCACCGACTGTCACGAGTTCGCCGGCGAGGGCCCACTGCACCCGGCCATCGACGCCCTCGGCTGCACCGCCTGCCACGACCCGCACGGATCCGACCAGCCGAACCAGCTCGTGAAGGACACCGTGTCCGACCTGTGCGCCGAGTGCCACGAGGGAATCGATACCAAGCCGCACGTCCACACGGCCGTGAGCATGGGCGAGTGCCTGGGCTGCCACGACCCGCACCGCGGACACGACCGGCCGCTTCTCAAGGTCGCGCGCGAACGGGTCTGCTTCGAGTGCCACGAAGCCAAGGACCTCATCTCCGACCGGGTGCGCCACGCGCCGGTGCCGGAAGGGCGCTGCCTCGAGTGCCACGACCCGCACGGCAGCGAGAACCCGAGCCAGACGCGCAAGGCCGGCAAGGCCCTGTGCCTGGAATGCCACGACGCCAAGGCGCGCGGGGGGCTGGATCGGCCGGGTCCGACCAAGCGGATCGACCTTTCGCGAAAAACCGTCCACAAACCCGTCGCCGAGGGAGACTGCCAGCGGTGCCACGAGCAGACGCACTCGACCAGACGCGGCGCGCTCCTCAAGAAGCGGCCGCCGGAACTGTGCGAAGGCTGCCACCCGCGCAAGCACCCGGAGTTCGTCCACGGGGCCGTGCGCGCGGGCGACTGCGCGGTCTGCCACGACCCGCACTCGTCCGATCAGCCGAAGCTGCTCCGGGCCGCCGGGGCGCCGTTGTGTTTTCGCTGCCACGCAGACGACGTCACCGGCCGCGCCTTCGTCCACAAGCCGGTCGCCGAGGGCAAGTGCCAGGGCTGTCACGACCCGCACGGCGCCGCCGCGCCGTTCAATCTCCGCGCGGGCGAGGGCCGCCAGGTCTGCGACTCGTGCCACGCCAAGGCCGATTCGCCCATCCCGCGCGACCCGAAATTCCCGCACGCCGCGCTCGAGCGCTACGGCTGCACCGCCTGCCACGACCCGCACGGCACCGCCAACCGCTTCCAGCTCGTCAAGCCCGTCAACGCGCTGTGCGGGTCGTGCCACGCCGACCACACCGACGGCCTCCACGTGACCACGTTCGTGCCGGGAGGTCACGCCGTCTCCGGCGGGCCCGATCCGCACGACCCGGGCCGCGGATTCTCGTGCGCGAGCTGCCACAACCCGCACGGCTCGGACAGCCCGAAACTGCTCCGCTTTGGCGAGAGTCCCGCCGATACCTGCGACTGGTGCCACGGTGACCGCACCGGCAAGCACCCGAAGCTCAAGGACATCAGCAAGCGCGGGCGGAACGGGTCCGCCGGCGAGGGCTCGTGGTTCCCCCTCCGTAACAGAGAATCCGCGAAACGTGACTGATGTGTAACACCCGATCCGCGGAGAGCCGAGTTTGCCGCGCACTGCCGCGGCACGCGCGTTGCGTGGTTCTCACGTCGATGACCCTGTTGCTTCTGCTCGGCACCGTCCTCGCGGCGGACGCGGTGGTCGCGCGCGTCAACGACGAGGTGCTCACGGCGGCCGAGGTTCGCGCGGGTCTGGCCCGCGCGCGGGCGGCGGGGGGCGAGGCGCGGGTCGAGCGCGTCGTCGAGGAGCTGATCGACGCGCGGCTGCTCTCGCGGGAGGGGACGCGGCGCGGGCTGGCGCGCGATCCGGTGGTCGCGGCCGCGGTCGAGTCCGAGCGGCGCCGTCTGGCGGCCGAGCACCTCGTCGAGACGGAGGTCGCCTCGGTCGTGCGCGTCGACGACGCGCAACTGCGCGAACTCTATCACGCGGGCACCGACACCGCGCGTTTCGACCTGATCGTCCTCGGCACGGACGAGAACGCGCGCGCCGCGCTCGGTCGGCTGCGCGGTGGCGCGGACGTGGCGGCCGAGGCGCGCAGCTCCTATGACGTCGATTCCAAGGCGCGGGGCGGCGACTCCGGCACGCGCGCGCGGGGGCAGCTCGAGCCGGCGCTCGCCGACGAGGCCTTCCGCGCGCCCGTCGGCGCGTGGGTCGGCCCCATCCCGCTCGCGCTCGGCTTTGCGGTCCTGCGCGTGCGCGAGCGCACGGCGGGCGACGAGGCCGGCTTCGCGGCGCGGCGCGAGGAGCTGCGGCGCTTCGCCGACGCGCAGGCGCGAACGCAGGCGCGCCGGCACGTCGTTTCCGAGCTGCGCCGCCGGGCCGGCGTGACCGTGGACGAGGCGTTCCTGCGATCGACCGGCAAGCGGCTGGAAGTGCCGCCGGCCGACGTCGAGCGCGCGGTCGCGACGGTGGGGGACCGCGCCGTGCGCTACCGCGACGTCGTCACGGAGATTCGCCGCATCTTCGGCGCCGCCGGGGGCCACGCCTCGGGACCGACGGTCAAGCTAGAGATCGCCTGGGCGCTCGCCGACCGGCTCGTCCTCGAGCAGGCGGCGCTCGCGCGCGGCGCGGCGGACGCGCCGGAGGTGCGCGCGGCGCTGCGCGCGTGGACGCGCGACGCGCTGGCGCGGGCGCTCGCCGCGCGACTGCGGTCGCAGGGCGGCGACGAGGCGATTCGGCGCGAGATCGCGCGGCTGCGCAAGGGCGCACGGATCTCGATCGACCGGGCGGCGGCCCAGCGCGCGGCGGCAGAGCCATGACCGCCGGGCTGCGCCGGGTCGCGCTGGCGGCGCTCGCCGCGGGCTGCGCGCCGAGGCCCGTCGGCAAGCCCATCGTCTGGCCCGATCCGCCCGACACGCCGCGCATCCGCTTCGTCACGGCCTTCCGCCACACGAGCGATCTCGACAACTCGCGCTGGGCGCGCTTCGTCCGCGCGGTCGTCGGGATGGAGCGCGACTTGCCGCTCGTCCAGCCGATGGGCGTGGCGGTCTCGGACGACGGCGACCGAATCTACATCGCCGACCACGGCGGCGGCCGGGTCCTGCGCGCCGACCTGCGCGAACGGCGCCTCGAGCCCTTCGCCCCCGACGAGCCCATGGGAAAACCCTTCGGCGTGGCGCTCGACGGCCACGAGAACGTGTACGTCTCCGACTCGATAGGCAGGGTCGTCCGCGTGCTCTCGCGCGACGGCAAGACGCTCCGCTTCGTGGGCAAGGGCGGCCTGGAGCGCCCGGTCGGGCTGGCCATCGACCGCGGCCGCGGGCTGCTCTACGTGGTCGACGGCGCGTCGCGCCTCTCGCCCAACCACCGGGTGCGCGCCTACACGCTGGGCGGCCAGTGGTTGCGCGACCTCGGCGCCGGCAGGCAGGGCGCGGGGGACGGCGAGATGCACTTCCCGACCTACGTGGCGGTGGCCGCCGACGGCGAGGTCTTCGTCGCCGACGCGATGAACTTCCGCATCCAGGTCTTCTCGCCCGACGGCAAGTTCCTGCGCAAGTTCGGCCAGTCCGGCGACGGTCCCGGCACGTTCTCGCGCATCAAGGGCATGGACTTCGACTCCTTCGGCAACCTCTACGTGGCCGACGGCGGCCACTCGAACGTGCAGATCTTCCGCCGCGACTTCGCCGCGCTCATGTTCTTTGGCGGCTTCACGCGCAAGGTCGAGTACTTCGACATCCCGAGCGGCATCGCTATAGACCGCAAGCGCAACCGCATCTACGTGTGCAACCAGGTGATCGCCCGCATCAACGTCTACGACCTCATCAACACGAAGACGGAGGACTCGCGCGTCCCCTGATGGGCAATCTGGCTCGTATTTTGCTTATTATTATTGGGCAGAAATCATGGGGGATGCTTTGGATCCCTCGTCATACCGGGGTGTTGGCCCCGAAAGGAGTAAGCCATGAGAGACCGAATCGTAACATTGCTCGGAACATTGCTCGGAGCCGTCGTCCTGTTGGTCCCGACACTGGCGCTGGCGCAGATCCGCAACACCATGCACGACCTGAGCAACACCAGCACGGCCACGGTCAAGAGCGACGTCGTCACGAACGACGAGATCTGCAAGTTCTGCCACACGGCGCACGCGGCGACCTCTTCGCAGCTGGTCTGGAACCACACCAAGACGGCGCAGGCGGTCTTTAGCTGGGGCAACGACCTCGACGGCGTCGCGCTCACCAAGACCTCCGCCGGCACGACCCTCGCCACGAGCCTGGCCGGCCGCTCCAAGCTGTGCCTCGGCTGCCACGACGGCTCGATCGGGGTCGGCTCGGTCTACAACGTCGGCGGCGGCGTCGCGGGCACGATATCGATTCCCACCATCGCCAACGAGACGAACGCAACCGACCAGCTCCTGGCCGCCGGCGGCAGCGTGGTCGGTGCGGCCGGCAACCTGGGCGGCGCCCACCCGGTCAGCATCCCGTACGCGGCCGAGGGCCCGTACAACACGATCACGAGCAAGGTGCCCGTCGGTCAAGTCGACAATGCCATCGGCAACTTCTGGAAGGTAAAGACGGCCGGCTGCGCGAGCGCGAGCGGGATCTGCACCGAGGCGACAGGCGCGCCGATGAACGGCCTCGCTATAAACCTGGTCGCGGACGGCATCGAGTACGGCATCGAGTGCGCGAGCTGTCACGAGCCACACCGCAAGTACGCGAACACCTACTTCCTGCGCGTCGACAACACGAACCAGAGCGGCCTCTGCCGCTCCTGCCACAACAAGTAGGAGATCCTTCGCTCGCGGAGTTCGGCCTGAGCGGCGCGGAACCGCACGGGAGCGAGCCCCGATGAGGCCGCCGTGCGCCGCGCTTCTAGCTGTGGGCTTGGCCGGCGCGGCCGGCGCCCAGCCCTTCCCGACGCGCGGCGGCGAGTCGGGGCTGCTCGACGTGCCCGACGCCGAGGTGCTCGGGCTCGGCGGCGGGCTCCTCGGCGCGGAGCTGCGGTGGGACCGCGGCGAGGGCGGCCCCGACGCGGTCGGCCCCTCGCCGCTCGCCGCGGCCCTGGGCCTCGGGGTCGCCGAGCTCGGGCTCGCGTTCCGCGAGGGCGGCGCCCCGGGCGATCCGCGACCCTCGGCGCTGCTCTTCTCGAGCGCGCTCAAGGTGAGGCTCGCGGAGGCTCGGCCAAGGCGCCCGGCAATCGCGCTCGATGCGGTGCTGGACCGGGCCAACCGCGATCCCGTCGGCCTCTTTCGCGTCGTCCTCTCGACGCTGCCGGGCCGGCCGCTTCGCGCCACGGCCTTCGTCGGCGGCGAGATCGACGACGCGCGTCCGCTCGAAGGGGGTCTGACGGGCGGCCTCGCGCACTCGGTCGCGCACCGCACGCTGGAGATAGTGGCGCAGGCGCTGGCCGGGCCGCGGGGCGCCGTCGTGGGCGGCGCGGTGCGCTGGACGCCGCGGCCAACGTTCGGCCTGAGCCTGGGCGCCGACTGGCTGCCCACCGAGTCGGGCGTGCGCGTGGGGCTGGGCATGGGCTTCCTCTCACCCGCGCCGCCGCGGCCCGCCCGCAAGGCGCCGCCGCCCGCACGGCCGCCCGCGCCCGCCCCGCGAGCCGCACCGACCGGGCCGAGTTTCGCCGACGAGCGGCCGCGGTTCCGCCTGCGCGTGCGGGAGGCGCGGGTTCCGGGCGAGGGCGAGGGGCGCCGCCACCACGGCGGGGCCGACGACGCACCGCCGGTCGGCCTGCCGGTCTCGCCCGCGCCGCCCGCACCGCCCGAGGGTGGCGGCAAGCCGTGACGCGCGCGCGGAGCCTGATGGCGCCGCTCCTCGCCACGCTCGCCGCGCCGCGCGCCCACGCCGTCGACGTGGGAGGGAGCGCCACGATCGGCGAAGCACGCTCCGACTCCTGGTCCGATGGCGGCCACGGAACGCAGAACACCTGGGACTGGGGAGCCGATCTCGCGCTCTCGGGCACGCCGTTTCGCCCGGGGCTGCTCGAGTGGCTCGCCGCCGCCGACTACCACACGCTGCGCACGAGCTACTACCCGGGCTTCGAGCGCGCCGACGCCTGGGGCCTGCGCGCGCACACCTCCCTGTTCGGAAGATCGCCCGTGCCGGTGACGCTCGGCGCCTCGCGCAACTGGACCGACTTCCTCGCCGAGACGGGCAACGTGACGCGCGTGGGCCGCACGCTCGGCCACACCTACGCGGGGACGGTCGGCCTGCTCCTCGAGGGCTATCCGGCGCTGCGCGCGCTCGGCAGCCGCAACGACTACCGCAACGTCAGCCTCGACGGGTCCGAGGCCGAGGGCGACAGCGAGACGCTCTCGCTCGGCCTCGCGCACGCGATGTCGCGGCACAGCCTCCAGATCGACTACGACACGGCGTGGAGCCGCGGCACCTACGCCGAGACGAACTACCGCGGCCACTTCCTCAACGCCCAGGCGACGGCCGCGCCTTCCGACAACGTCCGGTTCCGTCTGAACGAGCGGTACTATCTGCGCGACCCGACCGTGGCGGCCTGGACCAACCCGCGCTACGAGGACAACACGTTCGGCGCGGGCGTGCAGTGGCTGCCGCGACCGCAACTCACGACGTCCTTCGACTACGGCTACCGGCAGCTCATCGTCCAGACACCGGAGGCGCCCGACCCGTCGCTCGTCCCGGCGCCAGAGACGCCCGACCGGCAATCGCTCGCGCACAGCCTCGGCTCGAGCGCCTACTACCAAGCCTCGCCCCACTACGCGACCTACGGCAACGTCGCCCTCACCTACGCCGTGGATCGGGTGGGAGACGAGGAGCGCCGCGCCGCCGGGCAGTCGCTCGGCGCGGGGCAGAATTGGCAGCGCGCGTACGGCCCGACGACGATCTCCGCGGGCGGCGGCGCGAACGTGGGCGTCGTCGAGGAGTCCGGGGGCGAGGCTCGTCCCTCGTGGGGCGTCAACGCGACGACGGGCCTGGGCCACGCGCGCGAGCGGGCGCGGGGCAGCGCGACCTACGCCGGCTCCTTCACGACCGGCGGCACGGTCGCGGAGGGCTGGACGCTCGCGCAGCAGGTCCAGCTCACCGGCGAGCGCTGGCTGGAGACGAACACGTGGCTCCACGCGCTGCTCACCGTCGTCGGCCTGCGGCGCGAGGACGAGTTCCTCGGGACCTACGTCAACCGGTCGCTCATGGCCACGCTCGGCGCGGACTGGAGCCGCTACACGGCGAACCTCACGGGCGGCTTCACCGACACGCTCGCGAGCGCGCTGGCCGAGCCCGTCTCCGACGGGTTGCTCCTGCCCTTCGAGTACAACACGCGCACCTGGTTCCTGACCGCCGTGGCGACGCAGGCCTACCTCGGCGGGTGGCTGCACTTCACGGAAGTCGCCCGCACGCTCCGGATCGCGTCGCCGGGGCGGCCCGATCAGTACGAGCACGGCGGCCAACTCACGGCGAGCTACCGGATCGGGGCCTTCGATCTGTCGCTCGACGAGCGCCTCTCGACGGGCGGCACCGGCGATGTGCGGCAGACGGTGAACCTGGTCATGGTGCGGCTGTCGCGCTCGTTCGCGGCGGGGCCCTTCTGATGGTTGCCTTCCCGCGCGCGCCTCTCGCCGCCGCGGCGCTGCTCGCGTGCGCGCCCGCGCCCAGGCCCGCGCCGCCGGCGCCCGCGCCCGGGCCCGTGTGGCCGGC
>JBBTFH010000041.1:0-8765 GCA_038041915.1 Myxococcota bacterium | reverse complement strand
CGGGTGCAGTCAGGGCATGGCCGTTTGGCTGACGGCGGACGGAGAGGTGGTGGTGCCGGGGTTGTATGGATGTCTGGGCCGTCACGACGGCGAGACGTGGGAGTGGACGAACTGGGGCAGGGATCACCTCCGGAACATTTGGGGCACCGCGGACGACGAGCTGTTCGTCGTCGGGAGCGGCGGCCTCGTGCTCCGCCGCGCGCCAAGCGGGTCGTAGCCGACGACCGCTCGTTGGTGCGCACCGTTGGCACCACATGACTACGGACGGGCGCCGAGAGCGCAGCCGCAGCCGCTACCCGTCGACGAGGCGTCGGCCACGGCTTCGGCTTCCGATTCCGATTCGGACTCCGCCTCGGATTCGGACTCGCCGCCGGCGCCTTTGCACTCGGACGCGTCGTACTCGGGCTTCTCCAAAGTGAGCGTGTCGATGAGCGTGTGATTCTCCGCAACCTTGTCGAAGTTTTGCGCGGTCGTCGCCCACGCCTCCATCGTCAGGGTGCCGCCTTCGATGTCGAGGAGAAGATAGTGGTGGCGGCCGTCGCAAAACTCGCGGCCCTCGACCTTCGACAGTTGGCAGACAGTGGGGAAGTCGTAGGTCAGCGCGCCGGCGCCGCCGGTCGTGATGTAGACCGTGCCGGTGGAGGCGTCGCCGGTCGGGCACGGCGTATCGCTGCCGTCGCCGCACGCCGATGGGGCGAAGCGCTCATACCAGTGGTTGTGGCTCTGGAAGACGATGTCGACGTGATGCGCGTCGAAGATCGGCACGAGCGCGGCGTTCTGGCCCTGCTCGTCGGGCGGGTGGTTGATGCCCAGGAGATCGCCCGTGTAGATCGGGTGGTGCAGGTAGACGAACTTCCACAGCCGCGGGTTCGCGGAAAGCACCGCGCCCAGCCACGCGGCCTGCGCCGCGAAGCCGTCGTTCTTGTACGTCTGCGATGAGAGCGCGACGAAGATCGCGTTGCCGTAGGTGAAGAAGTAGTAGTCCTCGCTGCCGCTGCCGCCCTGGGCGACTTCCGCGCGGGGAAGCTGGAAGACCTGGTTGTAGTTCGCGCCGTCGCCCTCGCCCGGCCCGTCGTCGTGATTACCGATCGACGGCATGTGCGCGAAGAAGCCGAGGATCGGCGAGGTCGCGTCGAGCCAGTTCTGCCACTGCCGCGCCTCGCTGCCGTCGCGCACCTGATCGCCGCCGTAGATGAAGAACGCGGGCTGCTCGGCGGCGGCCTCGATCGCGATGGACGCCCAGTTCTCCGACGGGCCGTAGTCGTCCTGCGAGCGGTCGTCGGCGATCACGACGAAATGGAAGCTGGTGCATTCCGCGTCGGGCTCGGGCGCGGTGTGAAACGACATCACGTCGGCAAAGCCGTCGGTCGCGTCGCCGGCACGATAATAGATCGTCGTCGCCGGCGGCAGCCCGTCGAGCTGCGCCTCGTGGATCCAGCCGAGCGGCGCGGGAGCTTGAAACGACGTCCCGGAGGCCGTTTCGTGAAGCGCATCCTGCGCGACGCCCCACTCCACGACCGACGTCGCGGTCGACGACGCGGTCTGCCACGCGACGGCCATGCTCGTCGATGGGTCGCCACTCGCGAACGAGAGGCGCACGCCGGTCGGCGCGGCAGCGGCGGAGGTGGCGGCAGCGAGTACGGCGGCGAGCGCCCTCACGGGACGACGAAGAGCTTCACCCCGCCCGGCGGCTCGCTCAGCGCATCGTAGTAGAACGTGCTCACGTAGAGTCCCGTCTCGTCGCTGCCGAAGTCGGAGTAGAAGCCGTAGCCCAAAGCGCCCTCGGCCAGCGCCGAGACCTCCCAGGTGTCGACGTCCGTGCGCGTCGCCAGCACGAGGTCGCTGCTCTGCTGATCCTGGTAGACCACGCGCACGTTGCCGTCGTCGCCGATGGCAATCGTCGAATCGGCGCCGACCGGGTGCACGTCGCCTTCGCCACGCACGCCGTCGTCGGCGATCTCGCGCGCGAGCACGCCGCCGCTCTCGCTCCACTGGGTGTAGACGAGCGCGTGCGCGTCGTAGGCGTCGACGTACGCGAGGTGCAGCACATCCGAAGCATCGATCGTCATCGAGAGGCCCTCGCCGACGTCGACGGTGTCGCCCGCGTCCACGATCGAGCCCACCCACGCCGCGCCGTCGTAGTGCCGCTCGTGGACCTCGCCGGATTCCGGCAGGTGGTGGTAGTAGGCGGTCGCCGGCCGGCCATCGGTGTGGAGGGCGAGCGCCATGAACAGGCCGACGCCATCGAGGACGTCGTCGGAGGTCGGGTCGGGCACCACCGCGGTGCAGGCCGGCGCGCCGCCGACGTCGGCGCAGACCTCATCGCCGGCGCAGGCGGAGCCGCACTCCTCCTCCGCGAGCTCCTCCGCGCAGAGCCAGCCGTCGACGCGGCAGACCTCGTCGCTGCCGCACAGGCCCGTGCACGCGATCACCACGTCCTCGAGCACCTCTACAGTCCAGTCCTTCGCCGAGAGCGGCGTGGCGGAGAGCGCCGTCGCGACCCGCGCCTGTGAGTGCCAGACGCCGCCGTCGTCCTCGATCCCGTGCACCTCGTAGCCGACAACCGGCACGTCGCCCTCACCGAGCAGCAGCGCGGAGTGCCAGCCGACGGCTGCGCCCGGGACCGCGTCGACGACGTGGATCGCCCATCCCGTGCCGTCGCCTCCGTCGGGATCGGCGGCCTTCGACGCGCGCGCGAGCTTGAGCGTGCCGTTGTCAGAATCGGTGTAGCTGATGCGAACCGCGCCGTCCGAGCCGATCGCGATCGACGTATAGTTCCCGACGTCGTCGCCGCGCGCCGAAATTCCGCCGCGCCATCCCGACGGGCCGTTGGTCGGCGACACGTCGGGCACGCCGTCGACTATGGACCACGCGATCTGATCGAGATCCTCGGAGACGCCGATCACGAGATCGCCGAACTCGTCCTCGTACGCGGCGACGTGGGCGACGCCGCCCGCCATCGCCAGTGATGAATGGCGGCCCATCAGCCCGGCCACGAGCGGCGGCGCTTCAACACAAGCGCAAGGAACCGGCGAGACCTCGCAGCGGTCTTCATCCCAGGCATCGGCGTCGGGATCGGCGAAGCCGAGGCAGTAGCCGGGCGCGCAGCCCTCGACGTCCTCCGCGTTCGAGCACGAGCTCGGGTTGGCGCAGGTCTGGCCCGCGGCCGGGTGTGGGTCGTCGAAGCAGTCGCCGGTGGCGGCGCAGCAGAGCCGCTCGGGGCCGCAGACGCCGCCGTCGCTGCCTTCGGCCAGGCAAGGATCGGCTTCGCCTTCGCTCTCGGCTTCGCCTTCGCTGTTGCGCTTCGTCGGCGTGTCGTCGCAGGCGCAGCCGGAGCCGAACGCCCAGGCCGCGGAGAGCGCGACGATCGCCCGGAGGGAACGTCGCGTGCTCATGGTCCGCACCGTCCTTTGCGGCGCAGGACGAGGCCCAGTGCCAACGCCAGCGCGACGAACGCCCAGAAGGGCATGGGGCCAACGCCGCGCGCGACCTCGCAACTACACCCGCCCTCGTCGGGGGGCGCGGGCACGCGGGCGTGGAACTCGCGCCGCTCGACGCTGACGTCGCGCACGTTGCCGGCCTCGTCGCGCGCGTAGAGCGTGACCGGAAGGCTGCCAGGGGGCCACGGCACGACCTTGTCCGCACCCCACGTGGGCTCGCCGTCGGCGACGGCCCAGCCGAGCTCGATGCGGTCGCGCGGCGACACGTTGTCGCTGGCGGCGAGGTCGAGCGACACGCCATTGTCCAGGGCGGTGAGCTCGGGCGGCACGGCGTCGACGATGAATTCGATCAAATCAGGCGACGGATCGAGCGTGCGCGGCGCGCCGATTTCGCGGGCGCGCACCTCGAGGCGGTGGCGGCCCTGCAGCTTGAGCGGTGCGCTCGCGAGCGTCGCGCGAGCGCTACGCTGGTAGATCGACCAGAGGCCACCGTCCAAGCGGTAGGACCACTCGACGGGCTGCCCGCGCTGCGACAGGGTGGGGACCTCGACGTCGATCGTCGGCTGCCCGCCCTGGCCGATGCGCAGCTTCTCGGCGACCGGCGTATGCACGTCGACCAGGCTGGCGCGCGTGTCGACCCCGAGGTACGCGGGCGCGGGCGGCTCGAAGTCCAGGCGCGTGAAGATGCCGACGAACGCGCCCTCGACGCCGCGGAAGATCGGGTCCTCGAGCACGAAGCCCTGCATCTCGGGCAGATCGAACGGCGGCAGCGCGTCGCCGAGGAAGCCGCCGACCAGCCCGAAGAGCACCGGGAACGTGTCGGCGAGATCCGCCGGGTCCGCCGCGAGCAGCTCGCTGCCCTCGACGGAGATGTTGGTGAAGGCCGCGTCGACCGCGCCCATCAGCGGGATGACCTGGCCCATGTCGTTGACGTCGAGCGCGATGGGCAGCTTCACATCGGAGAGCACGCGCATCAGCCGGACGTAGCGCTGGTCGACCAGCATGTAGAAGTCGATCGCGAACTCGGGCATGTCGACCGTGATCAGCGGATCGCCGATGATCGGCGTTCCGTCGTCCTCGTAGGTAATAGTGCCGTCGCCGATGGTGAAGGTCGGCGGCTGCTGCGGGCGCAGAAGCAGGAAGAGCGGCAGCACGCCCTCGTTCCCGTGGACGAGGTGCGAGATGTCGGCGCCGACGAAGCCGAGGATGATCGAGTTCAGGAACTCGCCGAGCCGCGGCGCGTTCGACCCGAGGTCGAGGCACAGCGCGCCCGCGTCGTAGGCGGACCAGCCGAGCGTGTCGAGGAACAGCTTGCTGATGCCGATGCCGACGTCGAACGGGAAGACCTCACCCTTGGGGCCGAGATCGAACACGTTGCCCTCGAACACGGGCGACTCGGGGACAGCGACAATCGCCGGCGCCGGCCGCGTCGGTACGCAGGTGTCGTGCCCGTCGGGAAGGCCGCCGCCGAGCATGCCCAGCGACATGCCGCCGTTCTCGGCCTGCGCGTAGCCGCCCAGCCACGAGAGGATGTCCATGTTCGCGTGGAGGCCCTGCGCGTAGGCGGCGAGCCCCGCGCCGATGTTCATGCGCCCTTCCATGCCGAGGCCCTGCACGCACTCGCCGCCGGTGTCTTCGGTGCACTCGCCGCCGCAGGTCGAGAGCTGCGGGCAGGGCAGCGTCTCGTCGCACGTCTGGCAGAGCGCGTTCATCGCGTCCTCGATCGGGCCGGTGAGCTGGTCGACGACCAGGCCGTCGAGATCGAAGATCGCGTCGATGATCGGGACGAGGACGTCCGCGAACTCGCACAGGAAGTCGCCGCCGATGCTGACGTCGTCGGCGATCGAGAAGCCCTCGATGGTCGGGTTCGCCAGCGAGACGTGCGTGCGCGTCGAGCCGGGGTTGATGTCGAACACGAGGTCGCCGTAGAAGTTGATATCGGGCCCGGTGTTGATGTCGGCCTCGCAACTGACGGTGCCGAGGAAGCCGGTGTCGTACTCGAACGGGATGTTGTCGCCGGTGACGGTGAGGTTGAGCGGGTTGATGCGCAGGATGTTGGGCGCGACGGGATCGAGGTTGAGCGAGTTGATCGTGATGGTGATGGTGGTTCCCGCGTACGGGAAGGCGAGGCCGCCGGGGACCGACGACGCGGCGATCTCGTCGATGTTGTCTTCGAGGAACTGCACGCCGGTGGTCGTGAGCCGCACCTGCGTCGCGTTCGGGATCTTCTGCTCGTAGGGGTAGCCGCCCGGGATCGGCGCCATGCAGGAGCAACCCGAGCACCCGCCGCCCGAACAACTCGCCCAGACGAAAATAACGGCCAGAGAAAGGAAAAGACGGCGACGCTCAGTCATTGGGGGTTTACCTCCAGGGCGCGAATTGTAGCGGAAGTCGAGGGCTCCGAGTCGATTGTCGATAGCAAGCGTAACGACCAAGCCACAAGTAACTGATATTTCAGCAAGAACCGTGCCCGGGCGGATGCGCTTGAAAGTCCAACCGATTAGGGGCGCCCCGGCGGCGTAGGGCCGGGCAGGGCTGTCGCGCCGCGCGCCGCCACCGGGGACTCGTGACCCCACCGGCCACTCATCCGGGGTTGCTCGCTCGGCGACGGCGCCGTAGTCTCCGCGCGATGGGCTTTTGCAGCGAAGGAAAGGGCTGCGCGGGCGCGGGCGAGTGCAAAGACCGCAAGGGCGAGCAGAGCGAACGGCTGATGGCGCTGATCGACCGGCTCTACCCGACGCGGCGATTCGGCGAGCCGTCCGGGGCGATCCACGAGGGCGGCTTTGCGCGTGCCGAGACGGCGGCGCTCGGGCGGCGCCTGTCGCGCGAGCTGCGCGCGCCGGTCTATTTCGTCCGCGGCGGCGAAGACGAGTTCTGCGATTTTCTCTACGTCCTTTGCGTCGGACGCCACCCGGGTGGCATCACCGCGGTCGCCGGGGCGGGCGAGCGGCCGGGCGAGCGACTGATCGAGACGCCGCTGCGCGAAGCGTATTTGCGCGTGTGCCTGAGCACGCACGGGCGACTGGCCTGCGTGCAGGAGGTGCGCGCGCGGCTCGATCTGGACCAAGACCGCACCGTCTTCGAGGAGCGACCGCGCGACGGCGTGTTCGACAAAGTGCTGCTGGCGCGCTTCCAGACGATCATCGCGGCGCTGATCGACGAAGGCATCGAGCACTTCGACATGGGGATGCTCGACAAGCGGCCCCTGGGCTGCGACGATGTGGACTACGAGGAAACGTTCGGCGCGCCGTCGACGTACCTCAACTGGCTCTTCTTCCCCCAGCCGGTGACGACCACCCGGACGCTGCTGCTCCCCGCGGCGTAAGCGCACGCCTGCCGCGCGGCCACCGCTGGTAGCGTGCTTCTCGAGCGCCACAACGAGAACCGATGCCCGCGCCCGAGGCAACGGCAGATCGGGTTTGGGCGGGGTGGCGCCGTGTCGTAGACTCGCCGATGTGCGTGGTTGCGGGTGGATGGTGTTCGTGGCCGCCTGCGACACGGTCGCGGACGGCGTGGCTGTCCCCGACGGCAGCGCCGATGCTGCGGCGCCTGACCAGGGCGCAGGCGCAGGCGCAGACGCAGGCGCCGGCTACCGGCTGCCCGAGGGCTCGCTGCTGGTGCAGGGTAAGCCGTGCGTCCCGCCGCCGGTCGTCCGAAAGGACTGGCTCGGGTTCCACGACGTAGCGGGCGCGACCGGTCTGGTCCACAGCGGAAAGTATCCGCTCGACCACATCGGTGGGCCGGGCGTGTGCACGGCGGACTTCGACGGCGACGGCGACGTGGACGCGTTCTGGCCGCGGCCGTCGGCGAACCTGCTCTACCTCAACGACGGGGGTACGTTCGTGCTCCGCCCCGGCTCGGACATAGCGGGGCCCGGCGACGCGAACGCCTGCCTCGCGTTGGACTACGACAATGACGGACGCACGGACGTCCTCGTCGCCGGGCTCGGCTGGGCGCGGCTCTACCGGAACGAGGGCGCGGGCTTCCGCGACGTGACGGAGCAGGTCGCGCTCGGGCCGGTGTCCGGCTGGATCTGGACGCTCGGCGCGGGCGACATCGACAGCGACGGGGATCTGGACATCGTCGTCGCCCCACACGTCCTGGACATGGGATCCGCCGACCTCCTGCCGCCGCTCTTGTTCGTCAACCAGGCGGGTGAGGCGTTCGCGGAGGAAGCCGCCGCTCGAGGCGTCACCGCGACCGGGCCCGCGTTCGCGGCGCTATTCGTGGATCTCGATCAGGACCGCGACGTGGACCTGTACGTCGGCAACGATGGCGGCTACGCGGTCGCCGACTACGCATACGTGAACGATGGTGCGGGCCATTTCGACGAGCGGGGGCGCGACCTCGGCCTCGACTTCAACGACCGGCGCGACTCGGCCGACACGATGGGCGTCGATTGCGGCGACTTCGACCTCGACGGCGTGCCCGACTGCGTGGTCACGAACTACCAAGGACGGTCTCCGCTGGCCTACCGGGGCCGCGTCGAGGGCGGGGCGTTGCGCTTCACGGACGTCGCCGTGTCGATGGGCTTGACGCCGGGCTGGACCGGCTGGGGCATGCTGCTCGCCGACTTCGACCACGACGGAGCGCTGGACCTGTTCCGCGCGAACGCGCTGACGACCGGGGGGTCGTCGACCCTCGACGACGTGGTCGCCTGGAACGAGGGGGGGGCTTTTGTCGAGCAGGCACTGGGCGACGGCGAGCCGGGCTACGGCGTGGCGCAGATCGACTACGACGCCGACGGCGACCTCGACGTCCTCGTGGCGCAAGCGGCGCGTCCCGCCCTGTTCGAGAACCGCGCGGCGAACGGCCACTGGCTCAAGGTGAGGCTCCGGGGCACGGTGTCGAACCGCGACGGCGTGGGCGCGCTGGTGACCGTGGACCTCGCGGGCGGCTGCCGGCTGACCGAGCAGAAGTTCGCCGGCGGCAGCTTCGCCTCCTCGTACGGGCCGGACCTGCACTTCGGGCTCGGCGACCGCGATCGAACGACCGTGACCGTGCGCTGGCCGAGCGGCACCGATCAGACCCTGGAGGACGTCGCGGCGGATCAGACGGTGACGATCGTCGAGCCGTAGCAGGGGTGTTCAGCTCGGCGCACTCGCAGGAGGCCCGGCTATCGCTCGGCGCTCGCGCCTGCCTCGCGCTCGCCCAGGCGCGCGGCGTCCCCGCCGTCACCGCCGACCGGCAGTGGCGCTCGCCGCGAGTCGGCGTGAAGGTCCACGTCATCCGCTGAAGGAACGACGGCCGGCTACCGGCCGCCGGCGCAGCAGCGCGCGCCGATGGCCGCATCCGAGTGCGACGGCGCGCTGAACAAGCCCAGCG
>JBBTFH010000040.1:0-42424 GCA_038041915.1 Myxococcota bacterium | reverse complement strand
GCTGTACCCGTCGCGCGCACTGTGCCCGCCAGGCGCAGTCGGCGCCGCTTGCCGGGCATCTCACCGACGGACTTTTCGCGGGCACGGCGAGTGCAATGCCGCTACGCCGTGACCCTCGACGAGATCGTCGCGCGCGCCGAGGCGCTCTACGCCGACACCGAGTTGCGCACGCTCGCGCGCTGGAAGGAAGGCGGCGGACGCGTGGTCGGCGTCGCGCCGGCGTACGTGCCGAGCGAGATCGTCGACGCCGCCGGCGCGCTGCCCGCGCACCTCGTCGGCGGCGGGCCCGGCCTTGACGTCGTGCAGGGCGACGCGTTCTTCCAGTCCGCGATCTGCCACCTGCCGCGCAGCCTGGTAGACCTCGGCGTGCGCGGCGCGCTCGACGCGCTCGACCTCCTCGTCGTGCCCTCGACCTGCGACGTGTTGCGAAACCTCACGGGCGTGTGGCGGCTGCTCTGGCCCGACCGGCCGGTCTTCTTTCTCGATCTGCCGCAGCGGACCGACGCCGAGGGCGTCGCGTTCTACCGCGAGCAACTCGCGCGGCTCCTGGCCGAGGTCGCGCGCGTCACGGGGGCGACCGTGTCGACCGACGACCTGCGCCGCGCCATCGGCGTCGCCAACCAGCGGCGGATGCTTCTCGGCGAGCTCGGCGAGCTGCGCATCGCCGAGCCCGCGCACGTGCCGGCCTCGGAGCTTCACCTCGTCGTCCGCGCCGGCGCGCTTCTGCCGCCCCGCGAGCACGTCGAGATGCTCGAAAGCTACCTACACGTCTGCCGTACGACGCCGCGCCCGCGGCTCGATGTCGCGCGCGTGCTGCTGCGCGGCGCCTTCTGCGAGCAGCCGCCCATCGGCTTCCTGCGCACGCTCGAGCGCGCCGGCTGCGCCGTGGTCGACGACGACCTCCTGCTGGGCCTGCGCTGGTTCGGCCGGCCCGTCGACATGGTCGACGAGCCGCTCGACGCCCTCGCCGTCGCCTACGTCTGCCAGAGCCCACCCGCCTCGTGTCGCTACGATCGCGCGGGCGACCGCCCCGCGGCGCTCGTCGATGCGGCGCGGGCGAGCCGCGCGCAGGGCGTGCTGCTCGCCGCGCCGTCGTTCTGCGACATGGCGCTGCTCGACCGTCCCGCGTTGCTCCAGGCGCTCGAGAGCGCAGGCATCCCAAGCGTACAGCTCCAATACGCCGAGAACAGCGCCGACTTCGGCGCCGTGCGCGAACAGGCCGGCACGTTCGCCGACGCGCTCCGCCTCTGGCAGGACTTGGCGTGACTCCCGTCCAGAAAGACGAGGGCATGGTCCGCCAGAAGGCGATGCTCCAGGCGCACGCGGAGCGCGCCGCGCGCGCGCGCGACGAAGGTCGCAAGGTCGTCTACACGTTCGTTCCGGGCAACCTCGTCGAGCTGCTGCTCTCGTTCGACGTCGAACCCGTCTACCCGGAGATCACGGCGCTCCAGTCGGGCATGAGGCGCGCCTCGGACCGCTACATCCGCGAAGCCGAGCGCGCCGGTCACGCCGAGGACGTCTGCTCGTACGTGAAGTGCGACGTCGGCATGGCGCTCGCCGGCGACGTGGGGCCCGGCAAAACCGTGCCGGCGCCCGACCTGCTGCTGCTTTCCGGCACCGGCTGCGCGACGTTCTACAAGTGGTTCGAGAGCCTCGCCGGCATCTGGCGCGCGCCGGTCGCGCTGCTCCAGGTGCCGTACCAGGCCGACGGCGCCGTCACCGACGAGATGCGCCGCTACGTCGTCGCGCAGATTCGCGACGACGTCATTCCCGCGCTCGAGCGGCTCACGGGCCGGCGCTTCGACATCGATCGACTGCGCGAGCACCTGCGCCTCTCGGCCCGCGCGGAGGACGCCTACTCGGCCGTCGTCGAGTCGGCGCGCCGCCGCCCGTCACCCATCGATGCCTACTTCGGCATGGTCTTCTACGTCGGTCCCATCTTCACGGCGCTACGCGGCACCCTCGAGGCGGTCGAGTACTATGAGCGGCTCCGCGCCGAGGTCGAGACGCGCGCGCGCGCGGGCCTCGGGCCGGTCACGCCCGATGGCCCGATGGGCGAGCAGCGCTTCCGCCTGGTCGTCGAAGGGCCGCCCTGCTGGACCGCGTTTCGCGACCTGTGGAAGCTATTTTCCGACGCCGGCGCGGTGGTCGTCGCCTCGACCTACTCCAAGGTCGGGGGCCTTTACGACACGGGCTTTCGCCACGATCCCGACCGGCCGCTCGAGTCGCTCGCCGATTACTGCCTCGGCTGCTACACGAACCTGTCGCTCCCGCAGCGGCTCGCGCTCGTCGAGCGCTACGTGCGCGACTACGAGGCCGACGGCTTCGTCGTCCACTCGGTCAAGTCCTGCAAGGCCTTCGGCGTCGGCCAGCCGTTGCTCCTGCGCGAGGTCGAGCGTCGCGCGGGCGTGCCCGGATGCTTCCTCGAGAGCGACCTCGTCGACAGCCGCTACTTCTCGCACGCCAACGTTCGCAACCGCCTCGAAAGCTTCCTCCAGGCGATCGACATGCGGAGGAAGGCATGAGGGCATTTCTGGGCGTCGACCTCGGCTCGACCACGACGAAGGCCGTCCTGCTCGACGAGAAGGGAGGAATCCTCGGCCGCGGGCTCACGAACACGCGCGCCAACTTCGAGACGGCCTGCGCCGTCGCGCGCGCCGAGGCGCTGGCCGACGCGCGCTTCGGGCTGCTCGCGGAGCCCGCCCGCTCGGGCGCGAGACGCGCCTACCACCGCGCCGAGCGCGGACGGCGCCTCGAGCATCTGCGCGCACGCACGCTGCTCCTCGCCGACGACGACGCGCGACTTCAGGTAGCGGCGAGTCGGCTGTTCGAGGCGCTGGCAAAGCTGGCCTCGGCTGAAGACGGCGCGGTCTCGTTCCGCGACGCCGTGGCGGAGGCCGCCGCCACCGCCGCCGAGGCCGTCGCGACCGCCGCCGGCGTCCCCTACGAGCGCCTGATGTCGGCGCTGGAGCGCGCGCTCGTGGCCGACGAGGCCGATCCGACGGCGCTCGATCCCGACGCCGTGCTGGACGAGATCGGCGTGCCGGCCGGCGAGCGCGTGCCGGTCGACGTCGCGGCACAGTCGGGCACCGGCTACGGCCGCCATCGGCTCCCGTTCGCGCCGGGCGAGATCCGCTCCGAGATCCTCTGCCACGGCCTCGGCGCCTCGCACGCATTCCCCGGCACGCGGACGGTGCTCGACATCGGCGGCCAGGACACGAAGGCCATCCAGCTCGACGAGCGCGGCCTCGTGACGTCGTTCCAGATGAACGATCGCTGCGCGGCGGGGTGCGGGCGCTATCTCGGCTACGTCGCCGAGGAGCTGGGCGTGGGCCTGCCGGATCTCGCTCCGCTCGCGCTTTCCGCGCACTGCCCCTCGCGCATCAACTCGACGTGCACCGTGTTCGCGGGCGCCGAGATCCGCGAGCGGCTGGCCCTCGGCGAACGGCGCGAGGACGTGGTCGCGGGCCTGCACCGGGCGATCGTCCTGCGGGCGCTCGGACTGCTCGCACGCGCGGGCGGCGTGCACTCGCCGCTGACGTTCTCCGGCGGCGTAGCGCGCAACGAAGCCGTCGTACGAAGCCTTCGCGACGAGCTGTCGCGCCACTACCGCGACGTCGCGGTGAACGTCTCCACCGACTCCATCTTCAACGGCGCGGTGGGCGCGGCGCTCTTCGCGCTGCGGGAGACGGCCGCATGCTGACCGTCGGCATCGACGTCGGATCGGCGGCCGTCAAGGTCGCTGTGTTGCGCCACGCCGTCGCGCCGGAGACCGCCGCGCTGGAGGTCGAGCGTTACCGGCGCCGTCCGGCCGCTAGCGTCGTCACGCACGCGCTCGATGCGGCTCTCGCTCGCGCCGGCGCACGGACGGAGGATGTCGCCTACATCGCCACGACCGGCGAGGGCGATCTCGCGCCGCGGCGCCATGGGCACTTCTACGGCATGACGAGCCACGCGCGCGGCGCGTTGCTGCTCGAACCGCGCGCGCGCGGCGTGCTCGACTGCGGCGCGCTCCACGCGCGCGCCATTCGCATCGATGCGCGCGGGCGCGTGCTCGGCTACCGCATGACCTCGCAGTGCGCCTCGGGCAGCGGGCAGTTCGTCGAGAACATCGCGCGCTACCTCGGCGTTGCGCTCGAGGACGTGGGCCGGCTCTCGCTCGGCTCCGACTCGGCGGAGCCCGTGTCGAGCATCTGCGCCGTGCTCGCCGAGACCGACGTCATCAACATGGTCGCGCGCGGCGTGCCGGCGCCCGCCATCCTGCGCGGCATTCACCGGTCGATCGCCGGGCGCCTGTCCAAGCTTCTACGCTTGGCGGGCGTCGAGTCGCCGATCGTCGTCACGGGAGGCATGGCCGCCGACGAGGGGCTCATCGGCGCGCTCCGGGACCAGGTGGCGACCGGCAAACTCGGGCTCGAGATCGTCGCGCCGGAGCGCGCGGTCTTCGCCGGGGCGCTGGGCGCGGCGCTCTGGGGTGCCCACCGCGCCGCGCGAGTTCAGGGTGATTCACGGAAGGAGATGCTGCATGTCCATGGCTGAGCCGATTCCGCCCGATCTGGAAGAGCTGTGCCTGGAGGCGCCGGAGCTCTTGCTCCGCGCGCCGCGCGAGTCGGACCTCGACGCGATGGCGCGCATCGACGCCGAGTGGAGCGGCGTGGACCGCCGCGAGTACCTGCGCGCGCGCTTGGGACGCGCGCTCCGGCCCGACGGCGTGACGCTCGCGCGCGTGGCGGCGCTGGGCGACCGGGTGCTCGGCTTCCTCGTCGGCGAGGTGACGCGCGGCGAATACGGCCGCGTGGAGCCCGTCGCCTGGATCGACACGGTGGGCGTCGGGCGCGACGCCGCGCGCAAAGGCGTAGGGCGGGCGCTCCTCGACGACTTCCTTCGTCACGCGCGCGCCGCCGGCGCGACGCGCGTCCGCACGCTGCTCGATCCCGAGCAGGAGGCGCTCGCCGAGTTCCTCGACGCGCAGGGCTTCCGCATGGCGCCCACGCGCGTCGTGGAGCGGGCGCTCCGGTAGGTTCGCCGAGATGCGCACGATCATCGAGCCGTTCCGCATCAAGGCCGTCGAGCCCATCCGGACGACCACCGTCGCAGAGCGCGAGGATCTGCTGCGCGTGGCCGGCTGGAACCTCTTTGCGATTCCCGCCGAAGCCGTGACCGTCGATCTGCTGACCGACTCGGGTACGGGCGCGATGAGCGCCGCGCAGTGGGCGGCCGTCGTGCGCGGCGACGAGTCGTACGCCGGATCGCCGTCGTTCTTCCGCCTACGCGAGGTCGCGCGCGAGCGCTTCGGCTTCGACGACGTGCTGCCCGTCCACCAGGGTCGCGCGGCGGAGCGCATCCTGTTCGGCCTGCTCGGCGGCCCCGGGAAAGTGGTGCCGGGCAACACGCACTTCGACACGACGCGCGCCAACATCGAGGCGACGGGCGCCACGGCGCTCGATCTTCCTGTCGCCGAGGGGCTCGTGCCGTCGCGCGAAGCGCCGTGGAAGGGCAACCTGGACATCGATGCGCTCCGCGCCTTCCTCGCCCGGCACGGCACGCGCGTGCCGTGCGTTCTCGTGACCATCACGAACAACGCGCTCGGCGGCCAGCCGGTGTCGCTGGGTAACCTGCGCGCGGCGCGGCGCGCGTGCGAGGAGGCGGGCGTACCCCTGTTCCTCGACGCGGCGCGCTTCGCCGAGAACGCCTACCTCGCGCGCGAGCGTGACCCGGCGCTGGCCGGCCTGCGCGTGTCCGACGTCGCGCGGCGCTACTTCGATCTCTGCGACGGCTTCCTTCTCTCGGCCAAGAAGGACGCGCTCTGCCACACGGGCGGGCTGCTCGGCCTGCGCGACGCGAGCCTGCTCGACCGCGCGCGCGTGTCGCTCATCGTCACCGAGGGCTTCCCGACCTACGGGGGCCTGGCCGGGCGCGATCTGGAGGCGATGGCCGTGGGCCTGCGCGAGGCCGTCGATGAGGACTACCTCGCCTATCGTGCCGCCGTCGCGCGCTACTTCGCGCACGGGCTCGACGAGCTTGGTGTCCCGTGCGTGCGCCCGCCGGGTCTGCACGCCGTCTACGTCGACGCCGGCGCCTGGTTGCCGCACGTGCCGGCGTCCGAGCTTCCCGGGCAGGCGCTCGCCGTCGAGCTCTTTCGGGTCGCGGGCGTGCGCGCGTGCGAGGTCGGCACGCTGCTGCGCGGCGATGGCCACGGCGGTCCGGAGCTGCTCCGCCTGGCGCTGCCCCGCCGCGTCTACACGCAGAGCCACGTCGACTACGTGATCGAAACCTTCGCGGAGATTGCGCCGCGGCGCGCGAGCCTGGGCGGCTTCCGCGCGGCCGCAGGCGGCGGTGCGATGCGGCACTTCACGGCTCGGCTCGAAGCCGCCGCGCACGTATGAGATCGATGACCGCCGCGTTGCTGATGGCCGCCTGCGACGCCGGCGAAGGCGGCGAGCCCGTCGATGCCGGCGCCTGCTCCCCCCACGAGCGCAGCGACGCGGCGACCGACGCGCACGTGCAGGAGGAGCCCGACGGCGGCCCGCCGCCCTTCGAGCCGTGCGATCCGGCGGACGGCGGCGCCGAAACGCGCTTGCCCGCCGATATCCAGGCCGTCTTCGACGACCGCTGCGTCGACTGCCACGGCGCGAAGGATCCGAAGGGCGACGTGGATCTGCGGGCCGCGTTCGCCTACGCAAACCTCGTCTGCCGTCGCGCGTACGAGCTCGATCCGCCGCGCAACCTCGTCGAACTGGACTACGCGACCCGGAGCTACCTTCTCAACAAGCTCGAAGGGACGCACGTCGACCTCGGTGGCCACGGTTACCCGATGCCGATGGGTGAGGCGGCGATCGAGCCCGACGCGATCGGTCGCATCGCCGCCTGGATCAACGCCGGCGCACCGGCCGAGTAGCCGTCCGGGTCCGCGGCTGCCGGGCCTCTCCCGCGCCGTCACGTGACGGCGAGCACCACGAGCCCCGCGCCGCCGACGAACCACCAGTACAGGGCGACCGCGCGCACGCGCCAGTCCCGTGCCGGTCGAACCGAGCCGCACCAAGCGCAGGCAAGGAGCCAGCCGAGCGCGCCGAGGCCGCCGATGGCGTACAGGACGTGAAGCGCCGCCACGGTGTCCAGGCCCGCGCCGACGCGCGAGACGATCGCCGACGCGCCGAGCACGATCGCCGCGACGACCGAGAGGCCGAACCCGCGCATGTCGCGTTGTCGCAGGCGCCGACGCCCAACCTCGAAGACCAGGCTGGCCGAGAGCAGCAGCGCTGCGTACGCCGTGGACGCTTCGCGCGGCGGCGCGACCGCCAACATCGTCACGAGGTAGACGGCGCAGGCCACGATCAGGCAGGCGGTTCCTACCAGCGCGGTGGCTTCGCGCGAGCGCCACGGGCGAAGAGGCACGACGGGGGCGAGCATGAGCGCCTGCCAAGCACGGCTCGTGCCGTCGCGCGTGCCGTCGCGCGTGCCGTCGCGCGCGCGGCCGGAGCGTTACCGGCGCCCGAAGGTGCACGCTCCGGATGCAGTGTCCCAAACGGGAGCAGGTCTGGGGCGTTGGCACGCGGCGTGCTTGAGCCGTCGGCCGTGGCGCGTGTCGTCATCGCCGGCGCCGGCATCTCGGGGCTCGCGCTTGCGCGGGCGCTGCGCGGGCGGGGCATCGAGACGCTCGTGCTCGAAACCGAGCCACGCGCCGGCGGCAACATCCGCTCGGACCGCGTGGACGGCCACCTCTGCGAGTGGGGCCCGGCGGGCTTGCCGGCCGACCACCCGGACGTGGCGCGACTCGTGCGCGCGCTCGACCTCGAAGGACGGCTGGTCCGCGCAATGCCGGCCGCCCGACGCCGGTGCCTCGCGCTCGGCGGCACGCTCCATGCCGTGCCCTCGTCGCCCGGCGGCATGCTGCGCTGGCCCGCGCTGTCCGCGCGCGCGAAGCTGCGTGCGCTCTGCGACCTCGTGCTTCCGCGCGGACCGGCCGCGCGGGGCGAGGACGAGTCGGTCGGCGCCTTCGCGCGGCGCCGCCTCGGCGCCGTCGCGGCGGAGCGTCTCTTCTATCCACTCGTCTCGGGAATGTACGCCGGCGACGCGGAGCAGATCAGCCTACCCGCCGCGCTCCCGCGCCTCGCCGAATTGGAGCGCGAGCACCGGAGCCTACTGCTCGGCCTCGCACGCTCGCGGGGGCGCGGCCTCGCGCAGTCGGCGGGGGCGCTCGCGTCGTTCTCCGGCGGCGTGGAGGACTTGACGCGTGCGCTCGCCGCCGACCTCGGCGGCGCGCTGCGGCTCGCCATGACGGTGCGGCGCGTCGACAAGGGCCCGGGTGGCTTTCGCCTGCGCGTCGAGGAGCGCGGGCGACTCGACGTGATCGACGCGGACGCCGTCGTGCTCGCGATGCCCGCGCACGCGGCCGCGCCGGCCGTCGCGGCGCTCGACGGCGCCGCCGTCGCGGCGCTGGAGGCGATTCCGTACGTGCCGGTGACGCTCGTCCACCTCGGCTGGGACGACTCCGCGCTCGGGCACCCGCCCGACGCGTATGGCTTCCTCGTTCCGACGCGCGAGCCGATGCGCGTGCTGGGCGGCGTCTTCGCCTCGGCGGTCTTTCCGGGCCGCGCACCCGAAGGCCACGCGCTCGTGTCGCTCCGCGTGGGCGGCGCGCGCCGGCCCGAGCTCGCGGCTCTGCCCGACGACGATCTCGTCGCGCTGTGTCGCGCCGACGTCGAGCCGCTGATTGGCGCGGTCGCGCCGCCGAGCTTCGTGCGCGTGGTCCGCCACCGCCGCGCGCTGCCGCAGTACACGCTCGGCCACCGCGAACGCATCGCGGCGCTCGACGCGGCGGAGGTCCGCCACGCCGGGCTCTACTTCGCCGGCAATGCCTACCGCGGCCTCGGCATCCCCGACTGCGTACGAAACGCCGAGACGCTCGCCGACCGTATCGCGCGCGCGGAGTCGAGTCCGAACCGTCGACTGTCGGCATGAACGGCTGACTGGCGACCGGCACTGTTCGAGCGCCGCCAAGGCCTGCGGCGAGATGCCCGGCGGCGCAGCCGCGGCCTGTCCCCCCGATCAGAAAGGCGGAACCGCGACCTCGAGCAAGCGCACCACGAAGAAGTAGTGCGCCGCCGCGCCGACGAGCACGAACATGTGGAAGATCTCGTGATGCCCGAACGCCGGCGGCCACGGATGGGGCCGGCGGACGACGTCGATGATGGCGCCGACCGTGTAGGCCGCGCCGCCGGCGAAGAGCCAGGCCATCGAGCCGGGCGGTAGCCGCTGGACCATGCGGTGCGCAGGTATGACGACGATCCAGCCCAGCGCGAGGTAGAGCGCGGTGCTCAACCAGTCAGGGCACCCGATCCAGACAATCTTGAGCAGCACGCCGGCCAGCGCGAGGCTGCCGACGGCCGAGAGCATCGCGACGCGCCACGGCCCATCGAGCAGGTGCAGCAGCGCCGGAACGTACGTGCCGGCGATCAGCAGGAAGATAGCGACGTGATCGACGCGCTTGAGCCAGCGGTTCCCGCGCTCGCCCACGTCGAGGAAGTGGTAGAGCGCGGAGGCGAGGAAGAGCGCGACGAGCGTGCAACCGTAGATGGCCATGGCCGTAACCTTCGGCGGGTCGTGCGCGGACGAAACGACGAGAAAGACCAGCCCCACGACCGCCGCGACGAACCCGGCGAAGTGCGTGGCGGCGCTGACGGGATCCTTCAGGATGCGAAAGCGAACTTCGATCGACACGGATCTCCAGTAGTGATGACGCGCATCTCAATGCCGCTGCGTATGCCAATCCCGTGCCACGACTTCTTGCGCAGGCCGGCGGCGCGCGGCGCGTCGCCGAGGGAGAGGCGGCTCGCCGTCAACCAGCAGGAGGTCGAGCATCGGCTTCTCCTCGCGCCGGAAGCCAGAGCGTCACGGTGGTGCCATGGCCCTCCTCGCTTCGTATCTCGAGATCGCCGCCGTGGGCGCGCACGATGCCGAGCGTGACCGAAAGGCCGAGACCGGTGCCCCGTCCCTCGGGCTTGGTGGTGAAGAACGGATCGCAGACGCGGTCGACGATGTCTTTCGGGATGCCCGGGCCGCGGTCGGCGACCCGGATGCCGGCGAGCCCGTCGCGCGCGGCGGCGGACACCTCGACGGCGCTGCCGTCGGGCGCCGCGTAGGCGGCGTTCAAGAGCACGTTCAGCAGCGCTTGCATGAGTTGCGAGCGGTCGGCATACACGCGCGCCTCGCCCTCCGCGACGCGCAGATCGACGCGCACGTCCTTCCTGCGCGTGGCCGGGGCGACGAGTCGTGCGCACGCGGCGGCGACATCGGCCACGTCGAGGTCCGTGGGCGCGGGCTTTCGCTCGCGCGCGTAGTCGAGCAGCCCCTGCACCGTCACGCGGATGCGATCGAGGCCGTCGCGCACGGCCTCCTCGTACTCGGCTCGGCGCTCGTCGGACAGCCCGCCCTCGCGCAGGGCCTTCGCACACGCCATGACGCCTTGCAGCGGGTTGTTGACCTCGTGCGCAACGCCCGACGCGAGCAGACCGATCGACGAGAGCTTCTCGGTCTGCACGAGCTTGGCCTGCTCTTCGCGTAGGCGCCGATGCGCTTCCGCGAGATCGTGCGCGCGTCGTCGCTGCAGGTCCACGAGGTAGCCGATCAGCGGTCCGTGCATGAGCATGCCGCCCGCCTGGACGCCCAGCACCCACGGGTCGCCCGCGAAGCGATCGGCGATGTGGAAGCCGCCGAAGACGATCAGCGCGAGCAGCGAGGCGACCATGCCGCCAAGGCGGCCGAAGTAGAACGCGAACATCGCGATCCACAGGTACAGCGCGCGGTAGAAGGGGCTCTGCGCGTCGCCGGTCAAGCGCATGAGCAGCGCGACGAAGAGCAGGTCGAGCGCCGCCGCCGCCACGTAAAACGTGGGCTTGGCGCCCGTGCGCAGGATGCCGAAGCCCACGGCGTAGAGGAGCACGCTGTAGACGACGAAGCCGCCGAAGGCGAAGAGGGCGGCTTCGCGGTCAAGGCCCGGTCCGAGGGAGACGAACGCGTAGGCGACGCCCGCCGCGAGCGACACGACGCGCAGCACGGCGTAGATCCGGTCGACGTCGAAACCGTGCGGCGGAGCGTGCAACGCGTCGGTCGCGGCCACGCAGCGGTCATGCCCGCCGCGCCGAGGGCTGTCAACGTCGGTCGCGGCTAACCGCTCGCTACCCGCCGGTAACGAAGTGGCGCCGGCGCACGGGCTTTCTCCCGGCACGTGTCTTGAATGGACGCTGTTGTGGATGGCTGCCCTGCTCAACCCCGCCCCCAGCGTTCGCCAGCTCGTCACGTTCCACGCCGAGCGAGCGCGGGCATACGAGGGGCTGGCCTCGCGCGTCGGCTCCGCGGAGTTGCGGACCATCGCCGACGCGGCCCGTCGCACGGCGCGAGCGCTCGAGCGGGGAGAGACGGACGAGGCTTCACGGCTCTGGGACGCGCAGATTCGGCTGCTGCGCAGGACCGTCGGAGGCTCCGTCGGTGCCGCGGTGGCCACGTTCGCGGAGCCCCTGCGTCATATCATCGAAGAGGACCTGGCCTCCTTCGGCGACCCGCGGTGATCTCGCTCGACGAGGCGCTGCGGCGCATTCTCACCGACATCGAGCCACTGGGCGTCGAGGAGGTTCCCCTCGACGAGGCGCCGGGACGTGTGCTCGCGCGCGACGTGCGCGCCGGCTGGGACCTGCCGCCCTTCGACAACTCGGCGATGGACGGCTACGCGGTGCGCGCGGCGGACGTCGCAGGCGCCGCGCGCGATGCGCCGGCGCGGCTGCGCGTGGTCGGGCGCCTCTTCGCCGGCGACCGCGCGGAGACGACGATCGCGCCGCGCGAGTCCGCGCGCATCATGACGGGCGCGCCACTGCCGCCCGGCGCCGACGCGGTCGTGCGGCAGGAGGCGACGGCGCGCGAGGGAGCTGTCGTCGCGGTTCATGTCGGCGTCGAGACGGGCGAGAACGTGCGCCGCCGCGGCGAGGACGCGCGCGTCGGGCAGCTCCTGCTGCGCGCGGGCGACCCGATCGACGCGGCCGCCGTGGCGGTGCTCGCATCGCTGGGGTGCGCCACGGTCCAGGTCGCGCGACGCCCGCGCGTGGCGATCCTCGCGATCGGCGACGAGCTCGTCCCGGTCGAGCGCGCCACCGCCGGCGTCGTCGTCGACTCGAACTCGCACGTGTGCCTGGCGATCGCGCGCGAGGCCGGCGCCGAGGCGCGGCGGCTGGGCATCGCGCCCGACGAGCCGGCGGCCGTGACGGACCGGCTGCGGGAAGCCGCGCGCGAGGCGGACGTGCTCGTGACCGTCGCCGGCGCATCGGTCGGCGAGCGCGATCCGGTGCGAGCCGCGCTCGAGGCGCTGGGCGTGGAGATCGGCTTCTGGGGACTTGCGATCAAGCCCGGAAAGCCGACGGGCTTTGGGCACCTCGGCGAGCGGCTCGTCTTCGCGCTGCCCGGAAACCCGGCTGCCGCGGCGCTCGTCATGGAACTGGTCGTGCGGCCGGCGCTGCTCGCGCTCCAGGGCGCACGCGCGATCGACCGCCCGCGCCTGCGCGCGCGTCTCGACGACGGCGCACGCAAGCAACCGGGCCTCGCGTACTTCCTGCGTGGGCACCTGCGCTTCGCGGCCGATGGCCCGCGCGTCAAGACGCCGCCGCGGCAGGGCTCGGGGCAGGTGACGCCGGCCCTCGGCGCGAACGCGATCGTCGTTCTGCCCAGGGGCCGCGGTGAGGTCGCGGCCGGCGATGCGGTCGAGGTTCTACTCGTCGGTTCGGCGCCGACCGCGCCGGCGTTGCCGCCGACGATCTGCTTCGTTGGCCCGTCGGGCGTGGGCAAGACGACGCTGCTGGAGCGCCTCATTCCGCGCCTGTGCGCCGCGCGATTGCGCGTGGCCGCGGTCAAGCACGACGCGCACGAGTTCGAGACCGACCACGAAGGCAAGGACACGTGGCGGTTGCGGCGAGCCGGGGCGCGCATCGTCGCGATCTCGTCGCCGACGCAGTTCGCGGTGATGGGCAGCGTCGACCGTCCACTCGCGCTGGACGAGGTTCGCGCGCGCGTCTCCGCCGGCGCCGACCTCGTGCTCGTCGAGGGCTGGAAGAACGGACCGGGGCCGAAGATCGAGGTCCACCGCGCCGGCATTCCGCTGCTGCACGCGAGCGACGGCGCCTCGGGTTTCATCGCCGTGGTGACCGACGACGCGTCCATGGTGACGGATCTGCCGAGCTTCGGTCCCGATGACATCGAGGGCATCGCGGGCTTCCTGCTGCGAGAGGTGCCGAAGGCGCACGTGGTCGTCACGTGACGATGCGCGCCCCGAGCAGGCGCGCGCCGTGCTCAACGGCGGACGGTATGACGGTTGCATTGTTGCAATCCCGTGGAACCGGGCCGCGATCTGCTGGTCGTGGACGACGACGCGGACCTCGCCGAGGCGCTCGCCGATGCGCTCCGCGACGAGGGCCACGCCGTCCGCGTGGCGGGAGACGGCCAGGAGGGGCTCGCTCTCGTGGCCGAGCGCGTGCCCGACGCGATCGTGCTCGACGGCGAGATGCCGGTGCTCGACGGCGCCGGCATGGTTCGGCGGCTCGTCGCCGACGACGTGGGACACGAGCTCATCCCGATCGTCCTGTTCTCCGGCGTCGCGGACCTTCGTCGCCTCGCGGCCCGCGTCGGAACGCCCTACTTCCTTCCCAAGCCGTCCAGCCTGGACCACGTCATCGCCGTGGTGCGTCGCGCCATCGACGAGCGCCGGCCGCCACGGCCGGAGGCCGCGGCATGAGGCTCGTACCGATCGGCACCGCGAAGCTGCCGCTGCGAGAGCTCTTGCGAGGTCTGGTCGAGCAGGCCTGCGCGCTCACGCGGGCGCGCTACGGGGCGCTCGGCGTCCTCGACGGCGAGCGCGGTGGCTTCCGCGACTTCGTGCATGTCGGCCTGTCCGACGAAGAGGTTCGTCGCATCGGCCACCCGCCCGAGGGGCGCGGCCTCATCGGCGCCGTCATCCGCGAGGGTCGGCCGATCCGTGTCCCGGAGGCGTCGCGTGACGCGCGGGCCTCCGGCCTTCCGCCGCACCACCCGCCCGTCCGGTCCTTCCTCGGTGTGCCGCTGCGGATCGGCGACCGCGTGTTCGGCAACTTCTACCTGGCGAACAAGCGAGGGCGCGACGGCTTCACCAAGGCCGACGAGCGACGTGTCGTGGAGCTCGCCGAGCAGGCGGCACTCGCCGTCGGCTACGCCGAGCACGCCGAGCTGGCCGACGAGCGCGGCCACCTGCTCGACGCGATCCTCCGCCAGGCGCCCGACGGGATCCTCTTCTTCGACGCGCCCGACGGCGATCTGGTCATGGCGAATGCCGCCGCCGCGCGCATCTTCGGCCGGCCCGTGGGCCACGAGCCGTTGTCCGAGCGGCCGCGCTTGTACGGCTTTCGGCACCCCGACGGCCGCGGCTTCCGCGTCGAGGAGTTGCCGGCGTGGCGGGCGCTGCGCGGCCAGACGGTCGTCAACGAGGAGTTCCGCATCGACCGCCCCGACGGCAGCTCCGTCCACTGCCACGTCAGCGCGACGCCCGTGCGCGCCGACGACGACGGCGCGCTGCTGGGCGCCGCCGTGGTCTTCCAGGACGTCACGGCGTTCCGCGACCTCGCGCGCCTGCGCGAGGAGTTCGCGGCCGTCGTCGCGCACGACCTGCGAAACCCGATGGCCACCATCCACATAGAGGCCGAGCGGCTGTTGCGCCGCCCCACCGGCAGCGACGGAGCGGTCGCGGTGCCGCGGCCGTCGCTCGAGCGCATCCTGCGCGCGTCGACGCGGCTCCACGACATGGTCGACGACCTCTTGGACGTCGCGCGCATCGAGAGCGGGCGAATCGCGCTCGATCGTGCGGCCGTGTCGCTGGCCGTGGTGCTGCCGCCGCTCGTCGATCAGATGCAGCCCACGCTCGGGTCGCACGTGGTCGAGGTGCGCGTCGCCGCCGACATGCCGCCGGTGCTGATCGACCGCCTGCGCGTCGAGCAGGTTCTCGCCAACCTGATCGGGAACGCGGCCAAGTACTCGCCCGAGGGGGCGCCGATCCGCGTGTCGGTCGAGGTGCACGGCGACGGCGCGACCATCGCCGTGCGCGACGAGGGCGTCGGCATCGAACCCGAGGAAATGCGGAAGCTCTTCGACCGCTTCTACCAGTCCAAACGCGCGCGGGAGATGAAGAGCGGCCTCGGCCTCGGGCTCTACATCGTCAAGGGCCTGGTCGAGGCGCACGGCGGCCGCATCACCGTCGAGAGCGTTCCGGGGCGCGGCAGCACGTTCCGCGTGTGGCTGCCGACGTCTGTGCCGGTCGCCGACACTGTTCCCGTCGGGGACAGCCGCTGACCGCCCGGCGCGAGCCCCAACGGCCTTGGCGCGGGCACATATCTTGTATCGGGCGCGGCGCGATGCCGCGCACGCTTCGTCTGGTTCCCTTCCTGACCGTTCTCGCTCTCGGCCGCGCCCACGCCGCGCCGCGCCCGGAGACGGGCTTCGGCCTGCCGCGCGACGTGTCGCTCGACGGTTGGCGGATCGACTGGCTCATCGACGTCACGCTGATCGCCGTGACCGTTCTGTTCGTAATCATGGTCGTCTGGATGCTGATTGCGTGCCTGCGCCACGGCCGCCGGCACGCCGCCCACTACGACCCGGGCGACTCGCGCCGCGCCATCGGCGCCAAAGCACTGGTCGCCGGCGCGATCTTCCTCGGCGTCGACGGCAATCTGTTCGTGAACTCGACGCGCGACCTGAAGGAGGTTTTCTGGAACTTCGAGCGCGTGGAGGCCGATCCGCGCGCCGTCCGCGTAGAGGTCAACGCCCACCAATGGGCCTGGGACTTCCGCTACCCCGGGCCTGACGGCAGGTTCAACACGGCCGACGATATCGTGACACTGAACGAGCTGCGCGTCCCGATCGACACGCCCGTCCTCCTCCAACTCGGCGCGACCGATGTCATTCACTCCTTCTACGTCCCGAACCTGCGCGTGAAGACCGACTGTGTGCCCGGCAGCCTCTCGCGCGTCTGGTTCCAGGCGAAGGAAACAGGCGAGTTCGAGATCGGCTGCGCGCAGCATTGCGGAACGCACCACTACAAGATGCGCGGCCTGCTCAGGGTCGTGGCACAGAGCGAATGGGAGGCGTGGCACCGCGAGGCCTCGGCGATCGCGTCGCGTGCCTTCGACCCGAGCGACGAACGCGCCCAATGGGGCTGGCCCTGGAGAAAACCATGACGCCCGAGGGAACGTCCGAGCCCGACGAGCTTCAACCGATCCATCCGGTGCCGGCGTCGCTGTGGCGCCGCTCGGTCTTCTCGACCGACCACAAGGTCATCGCCAAGCAGTTCCTGTGGGCGGGCCTGCTGTTCTTGCTGTTCGGCGGCGCGCTCGCGATGCTCATGCGCTGGCAGTGGGCCTATCCCGGCGAGCGCGTGCCCGCGTGGCTCGGCGGCGGGCTCTTTGGGGGCTCGGGCGGCGTGATCACGCCGTCGACCTACACGACGCTCTTCACGAACCACGGCCTCATCATGATCTTCTGGGCCATCACGCCGATGCTGATCGGCGCGTTCGGCAACTTCTGCATCCCGCTCATGATCGGCGCGCGCGACATGGCGTTCCCGACGCTGAACATGCTCTCGTTCTGGACCTTCGCGCTCTCCGGCGTGCTGGTGATCGCCTCGTTCTTCGTGCCGCTCGGCCCGGCCGCCGCCGGCTGGACGACCTACCCGCCGCTCGCGACCAACGTCGGCACGCCCGGCTGGGGCCAGACGGTCATGGTGCTGGCGATCTTCGTGTCGGGCGTCGCGACGACGATGGGCGCGATCAACTACGTGACGACGGTGATTCGCCTGCGCGCGCCGGGCATGACCTGGTCGCGGATGCCGCTGACCGTGTGGGGACTGTGGCTGACTTCCGTGCTGAACGTCCTGTTCGTGCCGATCCTCGCCGCCGCCGGGCTGCTCCTGCTCTTCGACCGACTCTTCGGCACGCAGTTCTTCATCGCCGGCGCGGCGGCGCGCGCCGGCGGAGGCGATCCGGTGCTCTTCCAACACCTGTTCTGGATCTTCGGCCACCCGGAGGTCTACATCCTGATCCTGCCGGTCTGGGGCGTCGTCGGCGACCTCGTCTCCTTTTTCGCACGCAAGCCCGCCGCCTGGTACCGCGGCACGGTCGGCGCGATGGTGGCGGTGACGACTCTGTCGGCCGTCGTCTACGGGCATCACATGTACGTGGCGGGCATCAGCCCGCTGCTCGGCCTGGGCTTCGAGGCGCTCACGCTCATCATCAGCGTGCCGGCGATCGTGCTGTTCTTGAACTGGCTGCACACGATCTGGCGCGGATCGATCCGGCTGGAGGTGCCGATGCTGTTCGCGCTCGGAACAGTGTTCGTGTTCGGCTTGGGGGGCCTCACGGGCCTGTTCCTCGGCACGGTCCTGACGGACGTGTATCTGCACGACACGATGTGGGTCGTCGGCCACTTCCACCTCACGATGGCCGCGTCGGTGTTCCTCGGCAGCTTCGCGGCCATCTACTTCTGGTTTCCCAAGATGTTCGGCCGCACGATGCACGGCGGGCTCGGGCGCGCGCACTTCTGGACCTCGGTCACGCTGATCACGCTCGTCTTCTGCGGCCAGCTCGTCGCGGGCTACGCGGGCCAGCAGCGGCGCCTCTACGACCCATTCCAGTACACGTTCATCGCGCGCCTGCGGGGCCTGAACCTGTGGACGAGCTACGCCGCGTTCGCGCTCGGCGCGGCGCAAATCCTGTTCGTCGTGAACTGGTTCCGCAGCCTGGCGGCGGGCCGGCGAGCCGAGGCGAACCCGTGGCAGGTGGGCACGCTCGAGTGGTCGCTGCCGTCGCCGCCGGCGCCGCACAATTTCGACACCATTCCCACGGTCGTTCGCGGCCCCCACGAGCTGTCCAGCCCCGACGTGCTGGCGCGCTTCGGCCGCGACTGGGTCGGGCAAGCCGAAGCGTGGCCTTCCGCGCCCGCCGCGCTTGCCGTGGGCTCTCAGGTCGAACGTGCGGAGGAGACATAAAGCGGTAGCCGACCCGCGGCTCGTGACCGTCACTGGCGAGCAGGCGATCCACAGGCAGCGCTGCGAGGCTGGCCGGTCGAAATGCGAGCCGACGAAGGCTGGCACGAACTGTGCGTACCTACGAGGAGACGCTCGGTGAGTGCCCGATACGCGCGCGCGCCGCCGCCGCCAGGAGGATCGCCATGCGCATGCCTCTCGTCTACACCGCCGGGGTCGCGGTCTATTGAAAATGATCCCGTCGCGTGCCCCTCGTCCAGGCGTGTGTCACCCGGTGGTAGCGGTTGTCCTCGCCGGCCTGACGATCGCCTGCGGCAATGCGCCGCCGTCCGGACGGATCACGGGCGAGGTGCGCTACGGCGGGCGCCTCCAAGGCGTGCTCCTGCTCGCGGTCTACGATCACTTTCCTCCGGCCGGCACGCCGCTCGCCACGGTTGCCATCGAGAATCCGCGGTTTCCCCAAGCGTTCGCGCTGGAGACGCGGCCCGGCCCGGTCTACGTCCTGGCGGCGCTCGACACGTCGCCCGACGACGGGCTTCGCTATCATTCGCGCGTTGACGCGGGCGCGGCGTGGCCGGCGCTGCGGACCCCCGAACCCCTCCGGCTCGGGCCGGCGCAAACCCTTCGCGTGGACCTCGACCTCGAAGATCCGCGCCCCGGACTGCCGTCTCCGTGAGGCCGCACGCGGTGCTCGCGGGGCCGGCCGACTCGCCTCGCTTCCCAGGGCTCAGGGCGCTCGACGATGGCGCCGGCGCCGTCGTCCGCGTCGAGACGCTGGCGAGCCAAGGCGCCTGCGCGTACCCGATCACGCCGTCGACCCCGATGGGCGTCGGCTTCGAGGCGCAGGTCGCCGCGGGTGCGCGCAACGCGTGGGGCGAGGCGCTGGCCTTTCTCGAGCCGGAGAGCGAGCACAGCTCGGCGAGCGCGTGCGAGGGCTTCGCGCTCGGCGGCGGGCGCGTCAGCAACTTCACCTCGGGGCAGGGCCTGGTCCTGATGAAGGAGGTCCTGTACGTCGTCGCGGGCAAGCGGCTGCCGATGGTCTTTCACGTCGCGGCGCGCGCGCTGACGTGGCACGCGCTGAACATCCACGCCGGCCACGACGACATCTTCGCGGTCGCCGACTGTGGCTGGGGGATCCTCTTCGCGCGATCGCCGCAGGAGGCGGCCGATCTCGCGCTCGTGGCGCGCGCCGCCGCCGAGGAGACCGGCACGCCGTTCTTCGTCGCGCAGGACGGCTTCATCACCAGCCACACGCTCGAGACGCTGCGGCTGCCCGAGCCGGAGCTCGTGCGCGAGTTCCTGGGCCGCGCCGAGGATCGCATGCCGACGCTGGTCACCCCGGCGCGTCCGCTTCAGAGCGGCACCGTGCAGAACCAGGACGCGTACATGCGTGGCCGCATCGCTCATCGCGCGCCGGCGCGCCGCGTCGCTTCCGCGCTGCGCGACGCGATGGATCGCTACGCCGGGCTGACCGGGCGGCGCTATACGCCCGTCACGGCCTACCGCACCGATGACGCGCGCGCGATCCTCGTCACGCTCGGTTCGACGGCGCGCACCGCCGAGGTGGCCTGCGATCGGGCGCGCGCGCGCGGCCTGCCGGTGGGCGTCGTCCATCTGACGGCGCTGCGGCCGTTCCCCGGCGCCGAGCTCGCGTCGATCCTCTGGCGCGCGCAGGTGGTCGGCGTCGTCGAGCGCCTCGACGCGCCGCTCGGCCAGTCGAACCCCCTGGCCGTCGAGGTGAAGGCGGCGCTCGCCGATGGCGCGACGCTGCGCGACGGCTACGCCGGCGCGGGCGCCCTGCCGATCGTCCACGAGGGCGTGGCGGGCCTGGGTGGTCGCGAGGTGACGGTCGGCGACCTCGAGGCGGCCTTCGAGCACCTCGCGCGCGATCCACACGGGCACCGCTCGTTCGTGCTCGGCGTGCGCAGCGAGGAGAGCCTGGAGGCGTGGCCGGAGCCCGAGCCGGAGGGCTTCGTCCTGCGCGGCCACTCCGTGGGTGGCCTCGGCTCGGTGACGACGAACAAGCTGCTCGCGAGCATCCTCTGGCGGCTGCTCGGCTCCGACCTGCGCGCCTGGCCCTACTACGGCTCGGAGAAGCGTGGCATGCCGACGACCTACTTCCTGATCGTCGCGCCGGCGCCGGTGCGCTCGCAGTGCGAGCCGCGCGCGTGCGATTTCGTCGCCGTCCATACGCCGCTCGCGTTCGAGTGGAGCGATCCGCTCGCGGGCCTGCGTCCCGGCGGATGCCTCTACGTGCAGGCGCCGGTCGCCGGCCCCGACGCATTGTGGGCGCTGCTGCCCGCGCACGTGCGGGCGGAGGCTGCTCGGCGCCGACTCCGCGTGGCGGGCCTCGACGCCGAGCGGCTGGCGCGCGAGATCGCGCCGCGCCCCGAGCTCGCGCAGCGCGTGCAGGGCGTGGCGCTGGCCGGCGTCTTCCTGCGGACGGCGCCACTCTGCGAAGCGTTGCGCGCGCGGCCCGACACGCTCTGGCCGGCCGTCGAGAGCGCCGTGGCGGCGCAGTTCGAAAAACGAGGCGGCGCGGTCGTCGAGGCGAACCTGCGCGTCGTGCGCCGCGCCTTCGACGAGGTGATCGTCCTTCACGCCGAGACGCGCGCGGCCACGGGCGCGGAGATGTCGTGAGCACGTCGCCGGTCGATGCCGCGGGCTTCCTCGACGAGGTCGTGCGCCCCTACGGCCGCGGCGAAGGCGGCGCGCTGCCGATGTCCGCGCACGACGCGCGCGCCGTCATGCCGCCCGCCACCTCGGCGCTGCGCGATCTCGGCTACGTCGCCGCGGAGCTGCCCGTCTTGGACGCCGCTCGCTGCACGGCCTGCATGGAGTGCGTCGTCGTCTGTCCCGACGCGGCGCTGCTCGCGCGTGTCGTGCCGGAGGCCGAGTGCGAGGCGCTCCTCGGCGACGTCGAGCGCGCCGACCTGAGCGAAGCGCTGTGCGGCCGCTTCGCCCGCGCGCGCAAGTTCGGCGAGGTGGCCGCCCGCCGCGGCCTGCCGCCGGCGCGCTTCGGCCTGTTCGTCGATCCCCGGCGCTGCAAGGGCTGCGGCGAGTGCGCCCTGGTCTGCGGCGAAGACGCGCTCGTCATGCGCGTGAAGGACGCGCCGCTGGTGCAGGACGCGCGGCGCACGTTCGATGTCGCGGCCGCGCTGCCCGAGCCCGCCGACGGCTACGTGCAGAAGCGCGTGCCGCCCGACTGGATGCTGGCGGCGCGCGCGCAGCTCTACGTCGGCGGCGCGGGCTCGTGCCGCGGCTGCGGCGAGGCAACGGCGATTCGGATGATGCTCGCCGCGACCGGCTTTGCCTACGGCCCCGATGCGTGCGCGATCGTCGCCGCCACCGGCTGCAACTCGGTGTTCGGATCGACCTGGCCGCACAACCCGTTCCGCGTCCCGTGGACCAACTCCCTCTTCGAGAACGCGCCCGCCGTGGCGATGGGTCTCAGGCTGCGATGGGATCAGGTCGGCCTCAAGGGCGCGAAGATCTGGGTCGTCGGCGGCGACGGCGCGCTCTGCGACATCGGCTTCGGCTCGCTCTCGCGGCTGATTGCGTCGGGCCTGGACGTCAACGTGCTCGTGCTCGACACGCAGGGTTATTCGAACACCGGCGGCCAGGCGTCGACGGCGACCTTCCCGTCGCAGAACGCGAAGATGGCGAGCGTCGGACGCGAGCGGCCGGGCAAGGTAGAGGCGCGCAAGGAGCTCGCCGTGCTCGCGCTCGCGCACGGTGACGTGTTCGCCGCGCAGACCACCGCGGCGCACCTCGGGCACTTCTACCGGGCCGTCTCCGACGCCAACGCCTTTTCCGGCCCGGCGGTGGTCAACGTCTACTGTCCGTGCCAGCCCGAGCACGGAATCAAGGACGACGCGTCGGCGCAGCAGTCACAGCGAGCCGTCGTGTCGCGCGCGTTCCCTCTGCTCTCCTACGACCCGCGTCGCGGCGAGCGTATCGCCGACCGGCTCTCGCTCCAGGGCAACCCGTCGCTGGATCGCGACTGGCACGTCGAGCAGGCGACCGGCGAGGCGTTCGACTTCGTTGCGTTCGCGCGCAGCGAGGGCCGCTTCGCCGCGCAGTTCGACGCGGACGGCCGCCCCACGGCCGCGCTCCTGGGCGCGCAGGAAGAGCGGCGCAGGAACTGGCACCGGCTCCGCGAGCTGGCAGGACTCGGGCCGATACCGGCGGCTTCCGCCGCTCCATAGAAAACAGGGGGTTCCGGTCACGTAACGCGCGCCGCGGCTCCCGTTACCATGGAGTAACTGCTTGTACGGCTTTCCGTCGCAGCAAAAGCGCCGGCCCCGGATGGCACAGAAAGACGAAAGGAGGAATTTTCCCATGCGCAAAGCAATCTGGCTGGTGATGTTGGGTGCGTGCGGTGACGACCACATGGAGGGCGATGCGATGACCGAGCACGTCGGCGAGGCGGCCGCGCACGTCGAGGACATGCGCACGGCCATCGAGGCACACGGCGCGGCGATCGACGCGGCGGCGGACCTCGCCGCCGTGCTGGAGGAGGAGGCGCGCCACGCCGAGGAGGCCGGCGGCCACCACGCCGAGATCGAGCACGAGACGGAGGAGATGGCCGAGTGCGAGGACGACGGCGGCATGCACCCCGACATGGCCGAGATGAGCGGCATGGCGGACGCGTGCGGCGCCGAGTTGGCCGCGCACGAGAAGGTCATGGCGGCGGCGGCCGACCTCGACGCCGCCGAGGCCGAGGAGGCGCGCCATCAAGCAGCGATGGCCGACATGCTGGGCGAAATGGCGACGATGTCCGATGGGATGATGGACATGGCCGGCTCGTTCTCGTGCGAGATGCACGAGGACATGCATGAGTAGGCGGATCGTCTTCGCGCTGCTCGTCGCCGGCGCGGCGGTCGCCGAGGCGCCGCCGAAGCCGTGGCTCATTCACGCGAACCTCGGCGTCAACGCCTACACGTACCTCGGCGCGAAGGATCCCGACACCTCGCACCACTTCACGCCCGACGAGCGCCTCGTGCTCCTCCAACAGATCGGCGCCGGCTATTTCGTGCACCCGAACCTGCGGCTCCAGCTCATGCTCCAGCTTGCCGAGACGCTCTCCGGCCTGCCGGCGGGCAAGAGCACGATGACGCTGTTCGGCGTCATTCCGTGGGCGGTGCTGACCGACGGGCGGTTCTTCACGGGCGCGGGGCCGCTGATCGCGCCGCGCTCGTATGGCCAAGACGAGCTCGACGCCGGCGTCTTCACGGCGCACGGCGTGGGTTTTCCGCTCGGCGGCGGATGGGGCCTGGCCGGCGCCGTGCAGGTGCCCGTGATGCTCAAGCGCCGCCTGTCGGTGCAGGTGTCGCCGGCCGTGGTCCTGCTGCGCCGGCTCTGAATGAGCTGGTGGGATCAGCACGCTCCTTGGGACCTCGCGTACATGGAGTCGCTCTTTCCCTGCCGCGCGGCGTGTCCGGTCGGCACGAACGCCGGCGGGTACGTCAGCCTCGTCGCGCAGGGGCGCACGGCGGAAGCCTACGCGCTCGCGCGCGGGCCAAACCCGCTCGCGTCCGTTTGCGGCCGCATCTGCGCCGCGCCGTGCGAGAAGGCCTGCCGTCGCGGACAGCTCGACGCGCCGCTCCAGATCCGCGCGCTCAAGCGCGTCGTCTGCGAGCGCCACGGCGTCGAGTCGGGCGCGGCGTTCGAGCAGATCCTGCGCGTGGTCGAACGGCCGCGGCCACGAGGTCGTCGTTTTCGACGCGGCGCCGATCGCCGGCGGCATGCTGCGCCTCGGCATCCCGGAGTACCGCCTGCCGCGCGACGTCATCGACAAGGAGGTGGCGTTCGTACGTTGGCTCGGCGTGGAGTTTCGGCTGGGTTTCGAGGTGGGCCGCGACGCGACACTCGACGACCTCGCTCGCGAGTTCGGCGCGGTGTTCCTCGCGCCGGGCTGCCGCAAGGGCAAGCTCCTCAATATCCCCGGCGCCGAGTTGCGCGGTGTGCTCACCGCCTTGGACTTCCTCGCCAAGGTCAATCTGGGCGTTCCCGTCGAGATCGGCCAGCGCGTCGTCGTGGTGGGAGGCGGCAGCGTGGCCTACGACGCGGCCCGCTCGGCTTCGCGCATGGAGAGCCAGGTCCTGTTCTCCGAACCCTCCAATCCGCGACTGGCGATGGACGCCGCCGCGGTAGCCGCGCGCGTGCTCAATCGCGACGTGACGATGGTCGCGCTCGAGGCGTCGCACGAGATGCCGGCCGATCCGCGCGACGTGGCCGAGGGCGCCGAGGAGCGCGTCCGCGTGCTTCACCGGCGCGGGCCGAAGGAGGTCGTCGGCGTGGCCGGCCGGGTGACGGCGCTCCGGACGCTTGGCGTGGCGCGCGTCTTCGACGAGCTGGGGCGGTTCGCGCCCGAGATGATCGAAGGCTCGGAGCGCGAGGTTCCCTGCGACACGCTCGTCCTCGCCGTCGGCCAGGTCGCCGACCTGTCGTTCCTCGGTGAGGGCCACGGCATCGGCACGACGCCGCGGGGCCTGGTCGCCGTCGACCGCGAGACGCTCGCGACGAGTCGCCCCGGCGTCTTCGCCGGTGGCGACGTGGTGTTTGGTCCGCGCATCGTGATCGAGGCCGTCGCCGACGGACGCCGGGCGGCGCGCTCGATCGACACGCACGTCACGGGCCGCCGCGACGCGCCGCAGCGCCACCGGCTGCGCGTCTTCGACACGTTCGGCTACGATCACCCCTTCGCGCGCGGCGACTACGAGAAGGTGGCGCGAGGATCGCCGCCGCTGCTGTCCCTCGCTCGGCGGACGCGGGAGGCCGAGGTCGAGCGGGGGCTGCCGCCCGGAGCTTCCCGGCGCGAGGGCACGCGGTGCCTGCACTGCTGGGTGCACACGGTCTTCGACGCCTCGCGCGCCGGTGGCACCGAGTGCGTCGAGTGCGGCGGCTGCGTGGACGTCTGCCCGGAGCAGTGCATCGACCTCGTGTCGCTGCGCCGCGTCGAGGGCATGGACGGCCGGCGCGGCGCCGCGCTGCTCAAGGACGAGACGGCCTGCATCCGCTGCGGCCTTTGCGCGCGGCGCTGCCCCGTGGGGCTGATCACGATGCAGGCGCTCTACCGCGAGGAGGAGGCGCCGCTCGCGCGCCTCGCCGACGAGGTGATCTGATGCTGCTCGACGATCTCAAGCTTCCGCTCGACGAGGCCGAGAGCGAGCGGCGCAAGTTCCTGGGCCTGCTCGGTTCGGGCGCGCTCGGCATTGCCGCGCTCGGCACCGGCGTCGTCACGATTCGGTTTCTCGATCCCAATGTCCTCTTCGAGGAGGAGGCGCGCTTCGCGGTCGGTCGTCCCGAGGACATCGCGCCGGGCACGGTGATCGTCCTGCCGCGTCAGAAAGTCTACGTCGTGCGCGACGAGCGCGGCTTCTTCGCGCTCTCCGCCGTGTGTACGCACCTCGGCTGCATGACCCGCTACGAGCGCGAGCGAAGGGGCTTCGCCTGCCCGTGCCACGGCAGCCGGTTCGACGTCGCGGGCCGCGTCGCTGCCGGGCCCGCGCCACGACCGCTGCGGCGCCTGCACGTCGCGATCGAGCGCGGGCAGGTCGTCGTCGACGCGAAGAAGCCCGCGGACGACGACTTCGTCCTGAAGATCGCATGAGCTGGCTTTCCGACAACCGCGTCTGGCGCTCGATCGTTCGGCACGGCTTCCCCGATTCGAACCGCAACCGTTCGCTCGCCGTCGTATCGAACTTCTTCCTGCACGTGCACCCGGTGAAGGCGCGCTGGCGCGCCATCGAGTTTCGGCGGACTCTCTATCTTGGCGGCCTCTCCGCGGCCTGCTTCTTCATCCTCGTCGTGACCGGCGTGCTGCTGATGTTCTACTACCGGCCCGCCGTCCCGCACGCCTACCACGACATGAAGGACCTGGAGTTCGTGGTCACGGCCGGGCTGTTCCTGCGCAACCTCCATCGCTGGGGCGCGCACGCGATGGTCGCCCTCGTGTTCCTGCACATGACCGTCACGTTCTTCCGCGGCGCCTACCGCCCGCCCCGCGAGTTCAACTGGGTCATCGGCGTCCTGCTCTTCGTCGGGACGATCCTGCTCTCCTACACCGGCTACCTGCTTCCGTGGGACCAGCTCGCGTACTGGGCCGTCACGGTGGGCGCGAACATGGCCGACGCGACGCCGGTCGTCGGCGAAAAGATCAAGTTCCTGCTGCTCGGCGGCCACACGATCGACGAGAACGCGCTCGTGCGCTTCTACGTCCTTCACTGCGTCGTGCTGCCGTACCTGCTCGTGCTCGGCATCTCGGTGCATGTCTGGCGCGTGCGCAAGGACGGCGGGATTCACCTGCCGCCGCCCGAGCAGCCATGAAGTACGAGCTTCGCGAAGGAGCGGGCGTGCAGGAGACGCAGGTGCGGTTGGCGACCGTCGTCGAAGGCGACGAGCGTCCGGCGGTCGACGCGACCGACGAGCCGATGGTGATGACGTTCCCGCACCTGCTCGTGCGCGAGCTGATCGCGCTGCTCGCGCTCTCGCTCGTGCTGGTCCTCGGCGCGCTGCTGTTCGACGCGCCGCTCGAGGAGCTGGCCAGATCCGACAAGACGCCCAACCCGGCGAAGGCGCCGTGGTACTTCCTCGGCCTCCAGGAGCTGCTCCACTACTACCCGCCGGTCATCTCCGGCGTGCTGCTTCCGGGAGCGCTGATCTTCGCGCTCGCGATCGTTCCGTACTTCGACGTCAACATCGAGCGCGCGGCGTTCTGGGAAACCAGCCGGCGCCGCAAGCTCGCCCTGGTGTGGGCGGTTGTCGCGACGCTCACGCTCGTCTTCGCGACCACGGGCGCGCACCCGGTGTGGCCCGTCATCGGCCCGCTGTGGGCGACGGCAGGGGCCGCGACGGCGGGCGCGGCCACGCGCGGTGGCAGCGCCGCCGCCCGCTGGCTCCGCACGCGCAGCCTCCCATTCTGGATCTTCGTCTGGTTCCTGCTGACGGCCCTCGCACTGACGGCCGTCGGCATCTTCTTCCGCGGCCCAGGTTGGAGCTTCACGCTCCCGTGGCGCGACGGGATCTACTACTGATGCCCGACCGCGACATCGTCCCGGCCGACCTCGGCGTCACGCGTCTGCTCTGGGTGTTCGCGGGCCTGTCGGTCGCGCTCCTCGCGGCGCTCGCCGTGGCGCCCGCGCGCGGCTTCTTCGCGGAATGGCGCACCGCGCAGGACCGCTACAACGCGCGCGCGCGCCAGCCCGTCGCGGTCGGCATCAAGCAGATATGGAAGCCCGAGCTCGGCGTGGTGGATCGCTGCCCGTCCTGCCACCTCGCCATGGACGGCGCCGAAGCGCTCCCGGGCGAGCCTCTGTTCGCCGCGCACCCGCCCGTGCCGCACGAGCCGCGCGAATTCGGCTGCACGCCCTGCCACGCAGGGCAGGGCCGCGCGACCACCGCCGCCGCCGCGCACGGCCACGTGCGCCACTGGGACGAGCCGATCTTCGAAGCCGCGAATATCGAGGCCGGCTGCGGCACGTGCCACTCGCACATCCGCGTGCCGTCGCCGGCGCTGGCCGAGCGCGGGCGCAAGCTGTTTCACGAGTACGGCTGCCGTGACTGCCACCGCGGTGCGCGCGACCTCGCGACAGTCGGCCTGCGCGGCTTCCGCGCCGACTGGCACGCGCGGCACGTCGGCCGCACGGAGGGACCGATCGTGTTTGCGCCGCTGGCCGACGACGACGTGCCAGCCGTCGCCGAGTATCTCGGAACGCTGGTCGGCGCGCCGCGCCTCATCGCCGGAAAGACGCTCGCCCACGAGCTCGGCTGCCGCGGCTGCCACCGCATCGGCGGCGTGGGCGGGGACGACGGGCCGGACCTCTCCGACGTCGGGCGCAAGGTCGCCGCCGATCTCGATTTTCACGGCGTGCGCGAAGAGCGGACGCTCGCGGGCTGGCTCAGGGAGCACTTCGTCGATCCCGCACGCGTCGTGCCGGGCAGCCAGATGCCCGACCTCGGCATCGCCGAGGCGCAAGCGGATCTCCTGACCGTCTACATGCTGTCGCTCCGCGCGCGCGACATCCCCGAGTCGCTGGCGCCGCGCGACCGCGTGCGTGCGATGCGCCTGGGCGAGCGCGAATTCGCCACCGACGGCGCGGCGCTCTTCGGCGCCTTCTGCGCCTCCTGCCACGGTCCGCGCGGTGAGGGCCGGCGGTACGGGACGCTCAATGTCGCGTTCCCGGCGATCGGCAATCCGGACTTCCTCGCGCTCGCCGACGACGTGTTGCTGCGCCGCACGCTCGTCGACGGCCGGCCCGGCCGCCGCATGCCGGCCTGGGGCACGAAGGATGGCGGCCTGCGCGCCGAGGAGATCGACGCGCTGGTCGCGCACCTACGATCGCTGGAGCCGCCCGCTCCGACGCTTGGCGCCGTGATGGCCGCGGCGCCGGATATGAGCCTCGGGCGCGACTTGTTCTCGCGCGACTGCGCGACCTGTCATGGCGCGGCCGGCGAGGGCACGGTACTCGCGCCGCCGCTCGCGGCGCCCGACAACCTGGCGACGAAGGAGGACAGCCGCGTCTACGGCACGCTCGCCCTCGGCGTGCAAGGCACGGCCATGGGCTCGTTCCGCCGCTACGACGCGGCGCCGCTGCGGTCGATCATCGCCTTCGTGCGCGCGCTGCCGCCCGCCGACGCGCTCCGCACCGGCTGGGCGCCGACCGCCGGCGACGCGCGCCGCGGCGGCGATCTCTACGCGAAGCACTGCTCCGGCTGCCACGGCGCGCACGGCGAGGGACGAGAGGCGCCCGCGCTCGGCACCCCAGCGTTCCTCGCCGCCGCGTCCGACGGCTACACGGCCGCGACGATTGTCCGCGGCCGCGAGGGCACCTCGATGCCGGCCTTTTCGCGGCCGGGCCCGCAGCACGCGCAGCTCGGGGCCTCCCAGGTCGCCGACATCGTCTCGTTCGTTCGTTCGCTCGCACCCGGCGCGAAGACGCCACGCAAGGAGGCAGCGCGATGAAAAAGGAGAGCCCCATGAAGATCACCGAATGTCTGAACGTTGAGCACGGCGTGTTCCTGACGCAGCTCGACGTCCTCGAGAAGATGCTGCGCGACAACGCGGACGCGGACGAGATCCGCGCCTGCGCGCTGCTGCTCGCCGCGGCCGTCGAGAAGCACCGCGCGTTGGAAGAGGAGCTGCTCTACCCGGCGATCTTGCGCGCCTTCGGGCAGGGGTTTCCGCCCATGCGCGTGATGGAGGCGGAGCACAAGGAGATCGAGCGCTGCATCCACGACCTCGACGCGCGGCGCGGCGACGCGGCGACGGACGCGCGCGAGCTCGCCGCGGTTCTGCGGGAGCACATCGGCAAGGAGGTGGATGTCCTGTTCCCGATGGCGGAGCGCGGTGTACCGTCGGCGGACCTCGAGCAGATGGCCTGCCGCTGCGCGGAGCGTCATGGGCGCTGACGGCCTCACGCGCCGCGAGTTCCTCGAGGCCGCGCGGGCGCTCGGCTTTGGCGCGCTCGTCGCGAGCGCCACACGCGCCTGGGGCCTCGACGCGACACGTTTTGCCTCGTCGGCGCTTGCGCTTGCACTACCCGAGCAGGTCGCGCAGGCGCGCCGCTTGCAGCGTCGCGTGCTGGGAGGTTTCTCATGACGCACCCGTGGCTGGTGATTGGAGCGTGCTTGGCGATCGTGGGGCTCTACCTTGTGGTGCCGGCGGCGCTGACGGGCTGGGTCTTCCGGCGCAAGGGCGTCGGCGTTATGTGTCCCGAGACGGCGCAACCGGTTCGCCTGCGGGTGAGCGCGCGCTCGGCGGCGCTCGCCGAGTTCGTCGGCGACGCGGCGCTCGACGTGCTCGACTGCTCGCGGTGGCCCGAGCGGCGCGACTGCGACCGTCGCTGCGTGCGCGCCGCCGCGTAGCGCGGTCTGGCCCCAACGGCACGGCAAATGCTTCTTCCTCTCGTCGAATGGGGGGAAAGGAGGTTTGCCATGCCGGGCGAGTTGCACTGGTTTCCCGTGTTCATGGTCGCGATTCCGGCGCTCTTTGTGGTGATCGTGCTGGCGTTGGAACTCACGCACCACCATCGCTGACGCGGGTGTCACCGGCCGGTAGCGGCAGCGCCGGGGCGCAGAGGCGCGACCCGGTGAGGTTCTTCATTGCCATCGAATCGGAGACGGCGGACCTCCTCGCCCGGCTGGCCCGCCGTGCCGGGTACGTGGTTCCGCCGGCGCGCCGCGTTCCATAGAGACCTGATCCCGCGCGGTACATGTGCCGTTGTTGACCAGAGCATGTCGTGCAAGCGGCACGTCCGTGGCCGGCGTCGCTGGCACGCGCCTCGCAGGTGCGCTGGCCGTGCCCGAGCGTGTCGCGTACGTGTTCGAGACCGGGCGCCCGCTCGCGCGACGGGTCGACGCCTGCCCGCGTCCCGCCCCCGGCGAGGTCGTCGTGGAGGTCGCCGGCTGCGGCCTCTGCCACACCGACATCGGCTTTCTCGAGGGCTCGGTCCGTCCGGCGAAGGAGCCGGTGGTCCTCGGCCACGAGATCGTCGGGCGCGTCATCGTGGCGGGCGACGGCGCCGAGGAACTGCTCGGACGCGACGTGATCGCTCCGGCGGTCCTGCCGTGCGGCGACTGCGACGTCTGCCGCCGGGGGCGCGGAAACATCTGCCGGGAGGCGCGCATGATCGGCTCGGCACTGGACGGCGGCTTCGCCACGCACGTCGTCCTGCCCGCGCGACCGCTCGTGCCGGTCGACCTCGACGGCACGGACGTCGAGCTCTGGGAGGTCGCGGTCGTCGCCGACGCGGTCACGACGCCGCTCCACGCGCTTGCGCGCGCTGGCGTCGGGCCGGGCGATCACGTCGTAGTGGTCGGCGTCGGTGGCCTCGGCTCCTTCGCGGTGCAGATCGCGCGCGCCCGCGGAGCGAGCGTGATCGCGCTGGACGCCGACGCCGAACGCTTGCGGCGCATCCGCGACTTCGGCGCGGCCGCGACCGTCGACGTCCGCGGCCTCGACGAGCGCGACGCTCGCGACGCCGCCCGCAAGGCGGCCACGTCGCTCGGGTGGGCGCCCGACGCGTGGAAGGTCTTCGAGATGTCCGGCACGCCGGCCGGCCAGAAGACCGCCTTCGAGCTGCTGACGCGCCGCGGGCTGCTCGGCGTCGTCGGCTACACGCGCGAGCGCGTGAGCGTTCGTCTGTCGAACGTCATGGCGCTCGAAGCCGAGGTGCAGGGCACGTGGGGCGCGCCGCCCGAGCGCTATCCCGAGGCGCTCGCGCTCGTTCGTACCGGCGATGTGCGGCTGCGGCCGTTCGTGCGCGGCTTCCCGCTGGCCGCGATCGACGACGTCATCGCGGAGGCGCGCGCCGGACGCCTACGCGAGCGGGCGGTGTTCCGTCCGCAGGAGAGCGCATGAAGAACCACGACCTCGTCGACTGCTTCACGCTGCACAAGGTTCGCTACGAGCTTCGCCGCGCGGAGGAGGGACTGCACTACGCGTGGATCTGCCTCGACAACCCGGAGGAGCTGAACGCGTACACGGCCGACATGCTGAAGTCGATCGCGCTCGCCCTGAGGCGCGCGTCGTGCGACCGGAGCGTCGTCGCGATCGTGCTGACGGGCGCGGGCGATCGCGCGTTCTCGTCGGGCGGCAACACGCGCGAGTACGCCGAGTGCTACGTGGGACGCCCGGAGGAGTACCGGCAGTACCTGCGCCTCTTCGGCGACGTCGTGACCGGGATTCTCGAGGCCGACAAGCCCGTCGTCTGCCGCGTGAACGGCCTGCGCGTCGGCGGCGGGCAGGAGATCGGCATGGCGTGCGACTTCTCGCTCGCGCAGGACCTCGCGCGCTTCGGGCAGGCCGGGCCGCGACACGGCTCGGCGCCCGACGGCGGCGCGACCGACTTCTTGCACCTCTACGTCGGCATCGAGCGCGCCATGCAGAGCTGCGTGCTGTGCGAAACGTGGAGCGCGCACAAGGCGTGGCGGCTGGGCCTGCTGACCGAGATCGTTCCGGCCCTGCGCGTGGACGGCACGCTCGTGCCGAGCCCGCTCTGTGTGACGGATCGCTGGCAGGACTACGGCGAATGGAAGCAGGGCGCCGAGCGCACCGAGGGCGAGGCGGTGATCGCGCGCGGGCGCGTGGACCTCGGCCCGCTCGACGAAGCGGTCGAACGGCTGTGCGCGAAGCTCGTCGGCGTGTTTCCCGGCTGCGCGATGAAGACGATCGGGAGCCTGCGCAAGAAGAAGCTCGAGCACTGGCGCCGCAACTGGGACTCGAACCGCGAGTGGCTCGCGTTGAACATGATGACCGAGGCGCGGGCGGGCTTCCGCGCGTTCCACGAGGGGGCGAAGGGACACCGCGAGGTCGATTTCGTCCGGCTGCGGCGCCTGCTGGCCGAGGGACGGGCGTGGGACGACGATCTCCTGCGCGAGATCCTGCCACGGAGCGGCTGATGCCGGTGAGATCCGGCGCTCTCTGGGACGGACAGGCGCTGCGCCTCACGCTCGACGCGCCGCCGGGCAACGTGCTCGACCTCGCGATGCTGCGCGAGCTCGGCGAGAGCATCGATCGTGGCGTCGACGCTCGCACCAAGCTCGTCGTGCTGGAGGGGGCGGGCGCGCACTTCTCCTACGGCGCGGCGGTTGGCGATCACGTGCACGACCGCGCGCCGACCATGCTGCGCGCGTTCCACGCGATTTTCCTGCGCCTGATCGATCTGGCCGTGCCGACAGCCGCCGTCGTGCGGGGCCGGTGCCTGGGCGGCGCCGCCGAGCTGGTCGCGTTCTGCCACTTCGCGTTCGCACACCCCGACGCGACGCTGGCCTTTCCCGAGATCAAGCTCGCCGTGTTCCCTCCGATCGCGTCGGTCGTCCTGCCGTGGAAGATCGGTCAGGGCCGCGCCGACGAGCTGATCCTGACCGGCGCATCGATCGACGCGGCCCAGGCGCTCGCCATCGGTCTCGTGGGCTCGGTCGGCGAGGATCCGTGGGCGCAGCTCGAGATCTTCGCGCGGCGTGAGATCCTCCCCAAGAGCGCCGTCGCGCTGCGCCACGGCGTGCGAGCGGCGCGCCTGGGCTTCCACGAAGCGCTGCGTCGGCAGCTTCCCACGCTCGAGGCGGCGTACCTCGACGAGCTGATGGCCACGCCGGACGCCAACGAAGGCATCGCGGCGTTCCTCGAGAAGCGCGCGCCGCGGTGGTCCGCGTGACCACCCTTTTCATCCTGAACAACGCTCCGAAGGACTGGCTGCGCCGATGGTTCTGAGGGTCGCGCGTCACGCCGCCTGGCTGGGTGTGTATCTGCTGCCGGCCTGCGGCCCCTCGGAGTCCCGCGGCTATGAGCGGTTCGAGGCGGAGGCGCTGCCGGTCCTCGAGGCGAGGTGCGCCTCGACGACGTGCCACGGCGTGGCGGCCGACGCGGAGGAGCGCGGCGAGGTCATCGACTGGTCGTACTTCTTCGTGCGCGTCGGCGCCGACGGCCGCGTCGCCGATCCGCGGCAGGCCTACGACGCCGCGAAGGGCCGCATCAACACGGTCGAGCGGCCCGAGTTCTCGACGCTCTTGCGCAAGCCGCTCCCGGCCGCCGCCGGCGGGCTTCCTCACTGGGGCGGAGCCGACTTCACCGGCCGCGAGGACGACTCGTACGTCGCCCTTCGCGACTGGATAGCCACGGAAGAGGGCGGCGGCGAGGGCAAGCTCCTCGGCGAGCTTCCGCCGCTCGCGCAGGAGTTCGCGCGCGACGTGCTGCCGGCGCTCGCCACGCGCCAGTGCATGAACCAGAACTGCCACGGGCCGACATCGCCTTTCACCTCCTTCGCGGCGCCCCTGCCTCTCGACGGCGAGCTCGTGTTTCCGGCGGCCGACGTCGAGAAGAATTACGCCACGGCTCGCCACTTCGTGAACGCCGGCGGAGCGGCCGCTTCGAGCCGCCTCGTCCGCAAGGTGCTGCCGCTCGATCCCGACCCGGCCGTGACCGGCGGCATCGCGCACCGCGGCGGCAACCGCCTCTTCTTCACCGGCGCGGACGACCCCGACGTGCAGGCGATTCTGGCGTGGGCTGAGGCGATTCGCGCCGAGGAGTTGGGCACGACGGACGTCCCCATCGTCCGCGGCGTCGTGCTCGTGCGCGGGCCCGTCGCGTCCGAGCGGCCGTTCGAGCTGAACGTGTTCTCGCCGGGCACGGACCTGTGGATCGTGGACCGCCAGATCGAGCAAGCGGGTGCGCCGGCGCGCAACCTCACGGCTACGCTGCACCCCGACGGCCCCGCCGACGCGCGCGATCCGGCCGTTTCGCACGACGCCGAGCGCGTCGCGTTCGCGATGCGCCTCGCCGCTTCGGGCTCGCACAACCTGTACGAGATGCGGCTCGACGGCACGGGCCTACGACAGCTCACGTTCGACGACGATCCCGAGGTCGCCAACCGCCATCCCGTCTACGGACCCGACGGCCGCGTCACCTTCGCGTCGAGCCGCGCGGGCCACGCGGCGGACGGCGTGGACCTGCCCGACGCCGAGCTCTGGGCGGTCGATCCGGCCAGCGGCGCGCTCGAGCGGCTGACCTTCGACCCCGCGCCCGAGGCCCGGCCGTTCTGGATCGGCACGGGCAAGTCCTACGGCACGCTCGGCTTCACGGTGCTGCGCGCAATCGGCGGGCGATACGAGGGCGCGATCTTCCGAGGGCCGGTCCTCGATCGCAACAAGGCGTTCCATCCCGATCCGGAGATCCACGTCCACCACGGCCTGACGATGCCCGAGGACATCGCGTGGGCGATGCGGACGCTTCCCGACGGTCGCTTCGCGACGATCCTGCTCGGGCGCGACGCGCCCTACCCGGCGGGTCCGCTTGCGATCGTCGAGCGGCAGTTCGGCCCGGAGGTCCCGGACGGCGCCGAGGACGACGCGTCGGCCTTCGGCTTCCGGCACGCGGTCGCGCGCGTGGACGATGCGCGCGCATGGTGGGATCCGGCGCCGGCCAACGACGGGTCGATCTTCGCGGCCGTGGCCGATCCGGCGACGCCGAACCGGCCACGCGTGGTGCGCCTGTGGCTGGAGGAGGATCCGACGACCGGCCTGCCGTTCATCGGACGCGAGCTGCGCGTGACCGATCTCGCGAATCGCGATTCCGCCGGCGAGTGGGAGCCCGAGCCGATCGTCGTGCGCCCGCTGGAAGACGATCTCGATCATGCATGGGCGTGGGACCCGACGGCTTCGACCGGCGTCATCAACTACCGGCACGTCGAGACGCTGGAGGCGCTCTTCGCCAGCCTCGAGGTGCGCGGAACCAAGACGGTTCGCGACGACGTCCGCTACGTCCGCCTCGTCGAGAGCCTGGCCGTACCGTCGAGCGCGCGCGAGGGCACGACGCTGACGCCCTACGGTCCCGCGAGCGTGCTGGGCGAGATCGAGACGCCCGACGGATCGTTCCTCTGCGAGGTGCCGGCCAACGTGCCTTTCCGGATCCAGCTCCTCGACGCGAACCGCATGGCCGTCGGCGCGCAGCAGAACCGCTGGATCCACGTCGCGCCGGGCGAGACGTTTCCCGGCGGCGTCGCGCCGGAGATCTACCCGACAGCCTGCGCAGGCTGCCACGGCTCGCTCTCGGGCGCGCCCGAGGACGCGCTCGGGCCGCCCGACGCGATCACGCGGGCGTCGATCACGCTCGCGACGCACGAGAACCGCGACCCGCGCCGGCCGCGCGCGCCCGTTCCGCTCGGCCGCGCGCCGATCGCGGCCGATTTCGTGTCGGACGTCCGGCCGATCGTCGAGCGCTGCTGCACGACGTGCCCGGCGCCCGAGCCTTCGGGGCCCTTCGACGCGCTCTACCGCCACCTGCTCGACGAGGGGCTCGTGGTGCCGGGGCACGCCGCCGAGAGCCCGCTCCTCGACGGAGAGTGCGCAGCGACGGCGGAGGAGCGCCTGACGATCATCCGCTGGATTGATCTGGGCGCGGCGTACCGGAGCGCGCCATGAAACGTGTCGCATGGGTCGCGCTGGCTGGGTGCGGCGGCGTCGAGCAGGGCTATGAGCCGGTCCCGCCGCTCGACGAGGAGGCTTTCGTCGAGTCGGTGGGCCCCGTGCTGGAGGAGCGCTGCGCGAACCCGTCGTGCCACGGCCGGCCCGAGCGCCCGCTCGCGGTCTACGCGCCGCGGCGCTTTCGCGCGGACGCGACCCGCACGTTCCTCGACGAGCCGCTGACGTCGGAGGAGTTGCGGCACAACTACGACCGCGCCTGCGGCTTCGCGGCGTTCGTCGACGCGCCGATCGAGAGCCTGCTGCTGCGAAAGCCGCTGGGCCGCGCGTATCACGGCGGCGGGATCGTACTGGCCGAGGGCGACGCCGAGACGCGCGTCATCGAGGACTGGCTGTGGTCCGAATAGTGATCCTCGTGATCGCGCTCGGCGCGCTCGGCTGCGCGCCGGTTCGTCCCTGGGAGCGCGGTACGCTCGCCCACCGCTGCATGCGCGCCGACGACGCGCCGCGCGTGGACGCGCGCAAGTGGGAGCTTCACGTGCTCTGGGCGCGCGAGGCGTCGGTCGGCGCGGCCGGCGAAGCGGGCGGAGGCTGCGGGTGCAACTGATGCTCGCCGCCGTCCTCACCCTCGACTCGGCCGTGGCCCGCCTGGGCGTGTACGCCGACGACGACGGTCTCGCCGTCTGGAGCCCGCAGGCCACGGCGAGCGGCGACATCGCCGGCGGCGTCGGCGCCGAGGCCGGCTATGCCGCCGACGTGATCACGGCCGCGACGGTCGACGTCCGCACGGCGGCCTCGCCCCGCGGCTACCAGGAAACGCGCCACGAGGTCCACGCAGGACCGCACTGGGAGCTTCGTCCCGGCACGGCGGTGCGCGCGACTTACTCCTGGTCGACGGAACGGGACTACCGCTCGCACGTCGTGTCCGCGGGCGGCGCGCACGATCTGCTCGGCCGCCGCCTGACGCTGTCGGTGCTCGCGCGGTTTCTCGCCGACGAGGTTGGGCGCGCGGGGGAGGCTTCGTTCGCGAAGCCGCTGCGCGGATACGGCGGAGATGTCGGCGCCGCGGTGGTCGTGGACCGCCGCACGGTGGCGGGCGTGACGTACGCCGTGCAGCGGCTCGACGGCTTCCAGGCCAGCCCCTACCGCTTCGTGCCGATCCGCGACGGCGCCGGCGAGGTCCGCGCATCGCTGCCCGAGGCGGTGCCCGATGGGCGCCTGCGCCACGCCATGTCGGTGGACGCGCGTCGCGCGCTGTCCTCGAGGTTCTTCGCGCGCGGCGCGTACCGCGTCTACGCCGACTCGTGGGGCGTCCGAAGCCACACGGCGGAGGGCGAGCTGGCGCGCTCGCTCGGCGGCGACCGCGCGACCGTCGCGCTGCGCGCGCGCGGCTACACGCAAGGGCCGGCGGATTTCCACGAGGCGCGGTACGCGACGTGGCCGATGCTCCCGCGCTGGCGCGACGCCGACAAGAAGCTCGGCCGCAACCGCTCGGTGCTCGGCGGCGTGCGCGCCGACTTCGGCGTCGGGGCGATCGGTCCACTGCGCGAGGTCCGCGCGGAGGCGTCGCTCGATGTCTACGACCAGTGGTTCCTCGACTTTCCCGCGCTCCGGCGGCGGCGCGCGGCACTCGTCGGTCTGGGATGGTCGGCGCAATGGTGAGGTTCGTTGCGCTGATGCTCGTCGCCGGCTGCGGATCGAGCGCCGCCGGTCCGCCCGACGCGGCGGCCGATGGGGCGCCGTGCGGGCTCGGCGTCGCGATCGGCTCGAAGGACGGCGATGCTTTCGCCGCCTACGACGACGGCGACAGCGCCGAGATCGTCCTGGGCTTCCAGGGCTTCCTGTTCCTCCTGCTGTCGCTGCGCGTCGAGGGAACCGACGCGGACACGGCGGAGGTTTCGGCGCGCGCCGAGGTGGAGGGCCTCTCGCCTTCGTGGACGCGATCGACGAAGCCGCTCCATGCCGACGGCGATGCGCGTTACGCCAACGACGTGCAGATCTTCTTCAACACGAGCTCGCTCGCCGACCTGCTGGGCAGGGAGACGCTCCTGTCGGCGAGCGTCCAGATCGACGGCTGCGCGGCGACCGAGGAGCGTCGCGTCGTGCTCGTCGACGCGCAGGGCTGCGTGGCGCAGCCGGATGGAGGTCTCGCGTGCGTGGACGCTGGCTCGCTCTGATCGCCGCGGCCTGCGCCGCCGAGCCGCGCGCCGACTTCGAGCGCGTGGACCTCGCCCCCTACCCGAATCCGTTCGGGCCCGACCAGCCGCTCTGGTCCGAGCAGCCCCACCGCGACCACCCGTTCTCGCTCGCGCTCTCGACGGACGGCGCGAAGCTCTACGTCACGCTGCAAGGCGTCGAGGACGAGCCCGGGCGCGAAGTGGCGATCGTCGACACCGAGGCGCTGGGCGTCGTCGGTCGCATCGGCGTCGGTTCGAGCCCGACGGGCATCGAGCTGCACCCGGGCGGGCGCTTTCTCGTCGTCACGAACCGCTTCTCGAACTACGCGTCCGTCATCGACACGGCGAGCGACGCCGTGGCGCTGGACGTCGAGGCGCCGTTCTACACGACCGAGCTCGTCTTTTCGCCCGACGGCCGTCGCGCGTGGCTGACCAACCGCTGGAAGGACTCGGTGCTGCGGTGGGACCTCGACGTCGGCGACGGCTTCCGTGTGACGGCGACGAACTACCAGGCGCTTCCGTGGGACGGTCCGATGGGAATCCCCGTCGGACAGAACCCGCGCGACCTCGCCATCTCGGACGACGGGCGGCGGCTCTACGTCGCGGCGCTGACGGGCGAGGCCGTCTCGCTGATCGACACGGCTTCCGGGCGCGAGACGGTCCGATACGACCTCGCGTCGCCGCCCGCGGACGTGGTGGTTCTCGGCGACGCCGTCTTCGTCACGAACATCGGCCGCGGCGCCGGCGACCTGCCCGACGACGGCAACGACGGCGACGAGGACGGCGCGCCCGGCGACGGCACGGCCAACGTCATCTTTCAGGATCCGCAGGCGCAGATCACCGTGCTCGACGCCACGACTCTGGATGTCCGGCACGACTACACGTCGGACACCCTCTGTTGCCGCGACTACCGCGAGGTGGACCCGGACGATCCCGAGCGGGGGCTGCGGCTGCCGGCGCCCGACACCTGGCCGCCCGAGCGCGCCGCGTTCTTGCCGCCGAAAGAAACCTGGATCGTCGCCGGCGCGCTGCCCGAACAGATGGCGGTCGGCGGCGATTCGCTGTGGGTCGCCTACTCGGCGTCGAACGAGGTGCAGCGGTTCGCTATCGCTGACGACGGCTCGCTCGCCCCCGGGCCGGTCTTGACGACCGGCATGAACCCGTCCGACCTCGTGGTCTCGCCCGACGGGCGGCGTGTCTACGTCGCCGAGCGGCTCGGCGAGCACGTGACGGTAATCGATGTGGAGTCGCAGACAACGCAGCGCGTGCCGGTCGGCGACGTCGTCGCCGGCGAGTTTCCCGCGACGGACGCGGAGCTCGGCGAGGCGTTCAACTTCGTCACCGGGCCCTTTACCGTCGACGGCGATCAGGCGTGCGTCGGATGCCACCGCGAAGGCGGCAACCTCCAGCGCCACCACACGATGCCACTCCAGACGGATCGCGTGTGGGGCACGCGCATGATCCAGGCCTACCGCGGCGCGATGGACTCGCGGCCGTGGTTTCTCGAAACGGCGATGGACGAGACGAACTTCTTCCCGGTCATCAACGAGTTCAACCGCAAGGAGAACTTCTGCTGCGAGCTGGTCGATCCGCTCGTCTGGTCGAAGTACCCGACCGCCCAGGCCTGCGTCGCGCAGCCGAAGCTCGACGGGTGCAACCACGTCCTCGACTGCGAGAGCGACCCGCCGCCCGAATGCGCGGCGCGGCCCTACGGAAGCCCGCACCTCACCCGCAACGCGGCGTTCCTCGACGCCGCGTTGCGCCTCTTCGGACGCGAAACGACGTTCGGCGACGGGATCTGGATCGAGGCTCCGGACGGTGCGCGCGAAGGCGTGCCGCTCAACTTCGACGGCATCACGCGGGCGCTTGGGCTCTTCCTGCTGGTGCGGCCGCGCCTCTTGCCCAATCCCAATGTGCAGCTCGCGACGCCGGCAGCCGAGCGCGGCCGCCGCCTGTACGAGTCGAGCGCCACGGGCTGCGCCTTCTGCCACCCGCTGCCGGTGACGACCGTCGCCACGGCGCCGCCGTTCAACCCCTTCGACCAGGAGGTGCAGTTCCCGCCCGTCGTCTCGCCCCGGCGAAACCCCGTGACGCGCGCCAACGCCGACACGGTCACGGCGGGCTTCCTCCAGTCGTTCCCGACGACCGTGCAGGACGCCGACGGCGCAGTCCGCTTCGGCGCGCCGCTGCTGCGCGGGATCTGGGACCGCGCCACGCGCTTTTTCCACGACGGTCGCGCCGAGAGCCTGCGGGAGGCGCTGGCGACGCCCGGCCACGCGGCGCTAGAAGCCGGCGAGCGCGGCTTCAACGAGACCGACGGCGTGATCGACACGCACGGCGGCACGTCGCAGCTGACCCCCGAGGAGCTGGCCGACCTGATCGCGTTCCTGGAGTCGCTGTGAGCCGCACTGACCTCAAGGTGGGTTTCGCGTGCAACAACCGCTGCGTCTTCTGCGCGCAGGGAAGCAAGCGCGAGCGAGCGCCCGCCATCGGCCGCGCCAATCTGCGGAATGCGCTCGCGGACGGGCGACGCACAAGCGACAGCCTGGTCGTGACGGGCGGCGAGCCGACGGTCCGGCGCGACCTCTGCGATCTGGTCGCCGAGGCGCGCGCCATCGGGTACAGGCGAGTCCAGATTCAGACGAACGGCCGCATGCTCGCCTACCGCGGCCTTTGCGAAGCGCTTCTGCGCGCCGGCGCGACCGAGTTCTCGCCGGCGCTGCACGGCGACACGGCCGAGCTTCACGATGCGCTCACAGGCGCGCCCAAAAGCTTCGCCCAGACCGTCGCAGGCATCCGGAACCTCGTCGCGCTCGGCGCGCGAGTTCTCAGCAACACCGTCGTCGTGCGACCGAACGTCGCGCGACTTCCGGCCGTGGCGACTCTGCTCTGCGACCTCGGCGTCGCGCAGTACCAGCTCGCTTACGTGCACCCGGTCGGCACCGCGGCGGAACGGTTCGACGAAGTCGTGCCGCGGCCACGCGACCTCGTGCCGTGGCTCCACGACGCGCTCGATGTCGGCCGCCGGCGCGGCGTGCCGTCGTACGCGGAAGCCGTGCCGCTGTGCCTGCTGCGCGGGCGCGAGTGGGCCGCCTCGGAGGCGATCATGCCGCGCACGGTCGTGTTCGATCTCGGTCGCGTCGTCGACTTCGAGGCGTACCGGCACGGCGAGGGCAAGGCCCATGGCCCGCAGTGCGCGCGCTGCACCTGGCTCGATCGGTGCGAGGGGCCGTGGCGCGAAACCCCGGAAAGGTTCGGATGGCAGGACTTCGAGCCGCGCTCGGACTGACGCTCGCCGCGGCGGTCGCCGCCGAGCCGCGTCTGGTCGAGCGGTCGCGCCCGGCGATGGGCTCCTCCCTGTCCATCGCGGTGTGGGCCGACGACGAGCCACGCGCGGCCGCGGCGATCGAGCGCGCCTTCGTCGAGTTCGATCGACTGGAGGCGCTCATGACCGTCTGGCGCGAGACGAGCGACATCGCGCGCCTGAACGCCGCGGCGGGCCGCCGCCCCGTGCTCGTCGCGCCCGAGGTGCGCCAGGCGCTGCGCGCCGCGCGGCGCGTGAGCGAGTGGACCGGCGGCAAGTTCGACGTCACGTTCGGCGCGCTGGCGGGCCTGTGGAAGTTCGACCACGACCAGGACGATCGGATCCCCGACCCGGCCGAGGTGCGCCGCCGCCTCCCACTCGTCGACTACCGCGACCTCGTCGTGGACGAGCGGGTGGGGACCGCGTTTCTCCGGCGGAAGGGCATGCGCGCGCATCTCGGGGGCATCGGCAAGGGCTTCGCCGTCGACCGCGTGGTCGCGATCCTGCGCGAGGCGGGCCTGCGCGACTTCTTCGTGCAGGCCGGCGGAGACCTGTACGTGTCTGGGCGTCGCGGTGATCGGGCCTGGCGAGTCGGCATCCGCGACCCGCGCGGTCCCGAGGATCGATACTTCGCCACGCTGGACCTGGCCGACAGTGCGTTCAGCACGTCCGGCGATTACGAACGCTTTTTCTTCGACCGCGGCCGGCGCTACCACCACATCCTCGATCCGACGACCGGCGAGCCGGCGCGGGGCTGCCGCGGCGTGACGATCCTGGCGCCCGACGCGACCACGGCCGACGGCCTCTCGACTGGAGTGTTTCTCCTGGGACCGAAGGACGGGATGGCGCTCGTCGAGCGGTTGCCCGGCGTCGCGGCCGTCATCGTGGACGATCGGAACCGCGTGATCGTGTCGTCAGGCCTGCGCGATCGGCTCGGTCAAGTCCAACGTTGGCCACCTGCTGCCGGCGGCCGGTGTGGCT
>JBBTFH010000039.1:1821-18315 GCA_038041915.1 Myxococcota bacterium | reverse complement strand
TAGGCCGGAACGACGACGGCGACGCGCTGGCCGGCGAGCATGGCGACGCAGCCTAACCGTCCGCGCGAGGCCCATCAACCCGGCGCCGGGCCCCGGCGCCCTCGTACCGTCACGCGTACGGTCGCCGTGCTTGGTAAATGATAAGCGCCCGCCTCCGCCGGTGTCCGTCTTGCGGCGGGCGACAGGGAGCCTGTAGGGTGCGCCCGGAGGCTTTGCATGCGCTCGGTCGTGCTCTTGGTCGCCCTCGCCCTTGCCGGCTGCTCGGACACGAGCTTTGAAGACGGCGTCCGGGGCGAAGGCGAGTCGGGCTGCGGCGACGCGGCCGAAGGCGCGGTCGACTGCGACGGCGACGGCGCGCAGGTGTGCCGCGAGGGCGGCTGGAATCGCCTCGACTGCGACGGGGGCTGCGAGGACGACGGCTGCGGTGAGAACGCCTGCCCCGACGAGATCGAATCCACTTGTGGCGGCGACGGATCGATCCGAACCTGCTACCCGTCGGTCGGCGGCTGGGAGTTCTCCTACTGTGACGCCGGCCAAACCTGCGTCGGCGACGAGTGCGTGACCGCGTTCTGCCTGCCCGGCCAGCTCTACTGCGGCAGCGGCGACGCCGACACGTTCATCTTCCAGTGCAACGACAACGGCACCGAAGCCGAGCGGGTGGACACCTGCGGCGGCTCGACGGTGTGTAGCGGAGGCGCCTGCATCTCCGCCTGCCAGAAGGCCGAGAGCACCTTCTCGTTCGTCGGCTGCACCTACTACGCGCTCGACACCGACAACAACGCCTTCGACGGCTTCGCCGCCAACGATCCGCTCCAGTACGACGTCGTCGTCTCCAACCCCGGCGATGCCGAGGCCTCCGTGCTGGTGCAGGAGAAGACGGGCGGCGCCTGGGAGACCATCCGCACCGTCGCCGTCACCTCGCGCGGCATCGCGATCATCCCGCTCACCTGCAGCGAGCGGTGCCAGGGCGGAAACCTGCGCGCCGACCGCCACCCCGAGGACACGACGGTTGCCCGCGGCTACGCCTTCCGCCTCCAGTCGGACGTGCCGATCATCGCCTACCAGTTCAACAGCGACGATCTCGACGGCTCCGCCTCGTCGAGCGGCGCGACCATCCTCATGCCCAAGACCGCGCTCGACATCGAGTACTACGCGGTCACGCTGCCGCAGAGCGGCGACGATCGCGCATGGGTCGCGGTCGTGGCGGTCGAGGACGGCACGAGCGTGACGGTGACCGCCGCGAGCGCGACCGCCGCGGGCGGCGGCGTCACCGCGATGGGACCGGGCGACGATCAGACGATCACGATCGACGACGGCGACGTCCTGCAGGTCTCGAGCGCGTCGCCGGGCGACGACTTGTCGGGCTCGCACGTCACCGCCGACAAGCCGGTGGCCGTCTTCGCCGGCAACGAGTGCGCGCGCCTCGGCGGCGGCTCGTGCGACGGCGCAGACTTCTCGGGCAACGGCGGCGATCACACGGAGGAGCAGATGATGCCGGTCATCACATGGGGCAAGCAGTTCGTCGCCGCGCACGTGCGCCATCCGCAGCAGGCGGACCTGGAGCGCGCGGTCTGGAAGATCGTCGCGGCCGAGGCCGGAACGGTCGTGTCCTTCGCGCCGGGCGCCGACGTCTTGGGCCTGCCCGCCGAGCCTATTTCACTCGGCGCCGGCGGCGTCACTGCGTTCGAGTCGCGCGGTGCCGCGGGCGGCCACTTCTTCATCAGTTCGTCGCTCGCCGTGCAGGTCGTGCAGTACATGCGCGGCGAGACGGCCGCGCTCGTGGTGGTTCCGACCGAGCAGTACTTGCCCGAGTACGTCTTCCTCGCGCCGCCGTTCTTCGTGGACACGCTCACGATCGTGCGGCAGTCGGGCACGAGCGTGGCGCTCGATGGCACGGCTGTCGCGGGCTCGTGGTTCAACGCCGGCGGCGGTTTCGAGGCGACGTGGCGCGACGATCTCGAAGACGGATCGCACACCGTCACGATCGAAGGCGGCCTCAAGGGCCAGAACGCGGGCATCCAGCTCACCGGGATGGACTCGAACTGCTCGTATGGCTATCTTGGCGGCTTGAACGCGCTGCGCATCAACGTGCCGCAATGAGGTCCGCTGTGCGGCTCTGGATCGTCGCGTGGGTGTTCGCGGCCTGCGCGGACAATTCGTTCAAACCGGGGCACGAGGGTGAGGCCGAATCGGAGGGAGAGGAGACCTGCGAGGACGGCGGCGCCGCCGGCCTGGTGGCGTGCGAAGCGGACGGCGCGTTCCGCGTCTGCCGCGACGGGCGCTGGCGCTCGGGCGTGTGCGACGGCGGCTGCGAGGATGGCGCGTGCCTCGACAACGCGTGCCCCGACGGCGCGGAGACAAGTTGCGCGCCCGACGGCTCGATCCGGAGCTGCGATCCCGGCATCGGCGGCTGGGAGACGTCGTACTGCACCACCGCGGAAACCTGCGACGGCGACGGCTGCGTGCTGATGGTGTGCCTCCCGGACCTGCGAAGCTGCGGGACGGGCGATGACGCCAACGTCGTCTACGAGTGCAACGCGAACGGCTCCGCGGCGACGGAGGTCGAGACCTGCGCGAACGGCGACGTCTGCGGTGGCGGCGCGTGCATCTCGGCCTGCCAGCAGGCGGAGGACAACTACTCCTTCATCGGCTGCGTCTACTACGCGCTCGACACCGACAACGACTCGGGCAATGACCCGCTCCAGTACGATGTCGTCGTCGCCAACCCCGGCGACGATCCCGCGTCGGTGACGCTCTCGGAGCGCACCGGCGGCGCGTGGAGCGCGATGACCACGGTCAGCGTCGCCGCGCGCGGCGTCGCGATCATCCCGACGACCTGCGCGGGCGGCGGTGGCTTCTTCGGCGGCTGCGTGAGCGGCAACCTGCGCGAGGATCGCCACCCCGAGGACACGACGATTGCCCGCGGCTACGCCTTCCGCGTCGAGTCGGACGTGCCGATCATCGCCTACCAGTTCAACAGCGACGATCTCAACGGCTCCGCCTCGTCCAGCGGCGCGACCATCCTCATGCCCAAGGCCGCGCTCGACCTCGAGTATTACGCCGTCACGCTGCCGCAGAGCGGCGCCGAGCGCGGGTGGGTGTCGGTGGTCGCGATGGAGGACGACACGACGGTGACGCTGCGCGCCTCGGACGCGACGGTCGCGGGTGGCGACGTCGAGGCGCTCGGCCCCGGCGAGTCGACGGACGCGACGCTCCAGGACGGCGACGTCCTGCAGGTGGCGAGCGCGGCAGCGGGCGACGATCTCTCGGGAACGAAAGTGCTGGCCGACAAGCCGGTCGCGGTCTTTGCCGGCAACGAGTGCGGCAACACCGGCGGCGACGGCGGCGGCTTCGGCGCCTGCGATCACACCGAGGAGGAGATGATGCCGGTGGTCACGTGGGGTCAGGAGTTCGTGGCCGCGCGCGTGGACCATCCCGATCAGCAGTATTCGAACCCCGACGACGCGGTGACGTGGAAGATCGTCGCATCCAAGGACGACACGAACGTCACGTTCGAGGCGGGCCCCGACGTCACCGGCCTGCCGCCGGGCGTCGTCACGCTGGACACCGGGTCGGTCGCGGCATTCCGCACCACCGGCACGGGTGGGAACTTCACGATCAACGCGACCGAGGCGGTGCAGGTGGTGCAGTTCATGGAGGGCGAGGTCGTGGCGATCGTGGTCGTCCCCAAGGAGCAGTACCTGCCCGACTACGTGTTCCTCGCGCCGCCGTTCTTCCGCGACACGCTGGTGATCGCGCGGCAGTCGGGGACGACCGTGGTGCTCGACGGCGCCGCGCCGCCGGTGACGTGGGAGGGAGCCGGCGACGACTTCGAGGTCGGCCGGCTGAACGAGCTTTCCGACGGGTCGCACACGATCGCGCTCGAGGGCGGCCTCAAGGGGCAGAACGCGGGCATTCAGCTCGTCGGCATGGACTCGAACTGCTCCTACGGCTACCTCGGCGGCCTGAACGCGCTGCGGATCAACATTCCAGAGTGAGTGCGTCGAGAGGCGATAAGGAGAGGGTGATATGAGCGTCAACAAGGTGATCTTGGTCGGCAACCTCGGCGCGGACCCTGAGCTCCGCTACCTGCCGAGCGGTCAGCCCGTCTGCGAGTTCCGCGTCGCCACGACCGAGAAGTGGACGGCCAAGGACGGCCAGCAGAAGGAAGACACGCAGTGGCACAGCATTGTCGTCTGGGGCAAGCAGGCGACGATCTGCAAGGAGTACCTGGCCAAGGGGCGGCAGACCTACGTCGAAGGGCGATTGCGCACGCGCTCGTGGGACGACAAGGACGGCAACAAGAAGTACAAGACCGAAATCGTCGCCGACCGCGTGCAGTTCCTCGGCGGGCGGGGTGGCTCGGGCGGCGGAGGCGGAGGCGGAGGCGGCGGACCGAGCGGACCGAGCGGACCGGGCGGCTCGGGTGGCTCGACCGGCGGTCCCGGTCGCGACGCGCCCGGCCGCGAGGGAGGCGGCCCCACGGACGAATTCCCCCCCGCTCCCGACGGCGGCGACGACATCCCGTTCTAGGCGTTTCGCCCTTTTCCCCTCGACTAGTATTCTTCCCCCATGTTCCTCGTGCGCGAGGCTCTGCCATCCGATCTCGACGGCGTCTTCGAGGTCGCGCGGCACCTCGACACCGTCAACCTGCCGGCGGATCGCGAGGTGCTGAGAGAGACGCTCGAGGCGTCGCGCCGATCCTTCGCGGCGGAGATCGCGCTCTCCAAGCGCCAGTACCTGCTCGTGATCGAGGACGTCGAGGCGCGCCGGATCGCCGGCACCTCGATGATCTACGCGCAGCACGGCCAGCGCGGAAAGCCACACATCTTCTTCGAGGTGCTGACCGAGGAGCGCTACTCCGACACGCTCGACCGCCACTTCGTCCACAAGGTGCTGCACCTCGGGCTGAGCTACAACGGACCGACGGAGATCGGCGGCCTGGCGGTGCTGCCGGCCTACCGCGGCCACGACGAGAAGGTAGGGCTGACCATCTCGTACGCGCGTTTCCTCTTCATCGCGGCGCACCGCGAGTGGTTCCGCGACGACGTCATCTCGGAGCTCCTGCCGCCGCTCGAAAAGGACGGGACGAGCAGACTCTGGGAGGCGCTCGGCCGCAAGTTCACCGGCCTCTCGTATCAGGAGGCCGATCGGATCAGCCACGAGAACAAGGAGTTCATCCGAGGGCTGTTCCCCGCCGCGCCGATCTACGCGACGCTGCTCCCCGACGACGCGCAGGCGCTCATCGGCGTGGTCGGCCCCGCGACGCGCGGCGTCGAAAAGATGCTGCGGCGCATCGGCTTCACCTACGCCAACCGCATCGACCCGTTCGACGGCGGCCCGCACTTCGTCGCGCGCACCGACGATCTCTCGCTCGTGCGCGCGACGGTACGCCGTCCGCTCGCCGGTCCCCCGAAGGCGGGGCGGCGCGAGCGCGCGCTCGTGGCCACCGAGCCGCGACGTGGTGGCGACGAGGCGCGCTTCCGCGCCTGCGCCACGGAATGCCGCATCGACGGCGAGGCGGTGCAGATTCCGGAAGCGGCGCGGGCGCTGCTCGGCGTGGCCGAGGGCGAGGAGCTTTGGGTGACGCCGCTGCGCGAGGTCGAGGGTCGAAGGCCAAAGGGCGAAGGGCGAGATGGGCGAGATGGGCGAGACGGGAAAGATGGGGACGAAGGCCGGGGACGGACGTGATCCCGGCGCTGGTCGCGGCCGCGCTCGCGCAGACCCCGGAGGCGCTGTCCGAGCGGTGGCTGGTGCTCGGCAACGCGCACGACACGGCGCCGGCGGCCGAGGCGCAGGCGACGGCGATCCGCGGGCGTGAGCATCCCGGCGTCGGCGTCGTGGCGACCGATTTCTACGAAGGGCTGCCGCCGGGCCTGCACGTCGTCGTGTTCGACAGAGCCGCCACGCGCGAGGACGCGTATCGGCGCGTGACCGCCGTGCGCAACCTCGGGCACCGAAGCTGGACGCGCTTCTCCGGAAGGTACGTCGCACGGCCGTCGCGCGCCGACCTGCGCAAGCGGCGCCTGCGGCTGGCGCTCGGCGCGCAGGACTCCGTGCTCGAGGTCGTCGAGAGCAACCGCGAGGTCGCCGGGATCGTCGTCGGTGGCGACCATGCGCCCGCGCTCGCCGTGGCGAGGCCACGCCGGCTCGGCAGCGATCTCGTCGCGCGCGTGCCGCTCGGACCCGGTCCCTGCGCGTCGCTGCGCGCCACTTCCGCCGGCTTCGACCTCGTGTGCGCCGGGCAGCGCCGAAGTTTCGCGCTCGGGCCTTCCGGTCTCTCGCCCCGCCAGGCTGACCCGACACTCGAATGATTTGCGCGGCCGCCACGCGCGTCTATCTTGGTGGCGATGCGATCGATGCTTCTCTTGGCGGCCACGCTGGCCGCGTCGGCCCGCGCGCAGGCCCCGCCGAAAGGCCCGCCGGCCGCCGAGGCGCTCTTGCGCTACAAGCCCAAGCCGTACGTCCCGCCCGAGCTCTCACCCGAGGGCCCGCTCGCTCCGGCCGACGCCCCGGCCATCCGCATCGTCGGCCCCGAGGGCAGGGACGTGCCCGTGCTGGCGCGACCCTCGCGCGTCGCGCCGCTCGTCGGCGGCCTCGCGCCCGGCGCGCGCGTCGCCGTGACCGGCCTCGCGATCGGCGACGCCGGCAGTTGCACGCGCTGGTACGCCCTCGGCACATCGGCCTACGTGTGCGCGACCCACACACGTCCGGCGGCCGAGGCCGACGGGAACCCCTACCTACCGTCGCGCGAGGACAGCGCGCTTCCCTGGGACTACGTCATGGTGGCGTTGCCCGAGAGCGAGTCGCTGCCGCTATTTTCGAGCCGCGAGCAGATGGACGCCCAGACGGAGCCGGAGCGCGTGCTCCTGAAGGGCGACACGGTCGCCGTCGAGAAGGCGGTGCGCATCGGCGATGAGAGCTGGTGGCTCGCCGTCGACGGGCGGCTCTTGCCGACGCGCGGCACGTTCCGCCTGAAGGAGAAGTCCATCTGGGCCGGCGTCGCCGTCGCCCCGAGCGAGCTTCCGCTCGGCTGGATCACGCGTGCGCGCGCGCCGGTCTACTCGGCGCCGTCGGGCGGGCATGTTTCCGAGAAACTCGCCCGCCGCACGCGCGTGGCGATCCTCGAGGAATCGGGCGCCGGGCGTGCGCTCCGGCTTCGCATCGGCGACGGGCGCTGGGTCTCGGCGCGCGACGTCAACGAGGTCCGCGTCACGCCCCGCCCGGCGGGACCGGCGCCCGAGCCGCCCGCGCGCTGGATCGACGTCGATGTGGGCGAGCAGACGCTGGTGCTCTACGAGGGCGAAACGCCGGTCTGGGCCACGCTCGTCTCGTCGGGGCGCGCGGTCAAGACGCCGCGCGGCGATTACCCGGTCTGGGCCAAGGTCGCCGCCGTCACCATGAAGAACCCGCCCTACGAGGACAAGCCCTACTTCGTGCACCGCGTGCCGTGGGTGCTCTTCTTCCAGGCGCACAACGCGATCCACGGCGCGTACTGGCACGACGAGTTCGGGCGCGCGAAGAGCCACGGCTGCATCAACCTCTCGCCGCGCGACGCGCACCACGTCTTCGAATGGGCTACGCCGGCGCTGCCCGACGGCTGGACGGGCGTTCGCCCGACAAACCTCTTCGAGTCGGTGCTCGTCCACGTGCGCGACTCGTCGCTGCGCCGGCCCCATAAGCAGGAACGGCCGATCGGCCCGCCGGATCGCGAGGAGGAGCGGCTCAAACTCGAGGTTGCGGAGCAACGGCGGGCAAGCGGCACGCCCACACCGGCGTCGCCCAAGGCCCCCGGCGGGCAGACGACCGCGCCGTGATACCGGCGCCGTCGCGGCTGGCGTTTGGAAAGGAGCGAACCGAGCGAGAAAGCTAGCGGCGGCTCTTCTTCTTGCCGCCCTTGGCCTTCTTCGAGGCCTTGGCGGCCTTGCGCGCCGGCTTCTTCTTGGCCGACTTCTTGGCCGCCTTGCGCTTCTGGCCGCCGATCGCGCGCTTCGCGCGGGCGACATCGCCGTCCTTGTCCACGAAGTAGATGTAGCTGTTGTCCTGCGTGGTCACCGTCTCGGTGATCTTCTCGGCCTTGCCCTTGCTCACGCCCGGCTGCTTGCGGCGTGTCTTCCACACCGCCCCGCCCTTGATGTAGTAGATGAAGTCCTTGTCCCTCTTGATGTTCGTCTTTGCGACTTTCTCGGCCATGCGTGTCCTCCCCCGGTAAAAAGTGGAAGCCCAGGATAGTGACGGGCATCTCATTGTCAACAGTTTTCCGACGGGGAAATCAACTTTCTCGACGGAAATTTCCATCCGCGCCACGGATACGCGAGCGGGCGGGTCCGCCACGCGTGCTAGCATCGCTTCGTGCCCGGTCCTCGCGCCGTGTGCTTGCTCTCCGGCGGGCTCGATTCCGCCGTCACGCTCGCGGTCGCGCGCCGCGACGGCTTCGCGTGCCACGCGCTCACCGTGCGCTACGGCCAGCGCCACGCCTGCGAGCTTTCGGCGGCGGCACGCGTCGCTGCCAGCGTCGGCGTGCGCGAGCACCGCGTCGTCGACGTCGATCTGCGCGCGATCGGCGGCTCGGCGCTGACCGACGCCATGGCGGTACCGCGTGATCGCACGGACGGCGACATGGCGCGCGGCATCCCGCCGACGTACGTGCCGGCGCGCAACACGGTGTTTCTCGGCGTCGCGCTCGCCTGGACGGAGGTGCTCGGCGCGCGCGACATCTTCTTGGGCGCGAACGTCGTCGACTATTCGGGTTATCCCGACTGCCGCCCCGAGTTCCTCGCCGCCTTCGAGCGCCTGGCCGCGCTCGCGACCAAGGCGGGCGTCGAGGGCGCGTCGTTCCAGGTCCACGCGCCGCTCCTGCGCATGACCAAGAGCGAGATCGTGCGGCTCGGCGTCTCGCTCGGGGTCGATCTCGGGCTCACGCACAGCTGCTACGATCCAACGGAGGCGGGTCTCGCCTGCGGGCATTGCGACGCGTGCCTCATTCGGCGCAAGGGTTTCGCCGAGGCGGGCATCGCCGACCCGACGCGCTACGCCGGGTAGCGCCGGGGCTAGAACGGCCCGAAGGCTTCGCCGGGCGGCGGCCTCGCGGCAGGACCACCAGGACCGCCGGGACCGCCACCACGCCGACGGCCGCGGCGGCGGCGACGACGCGGCGCCTCGCTCGGCTCGACCGGACCGCGCGCTTGGGCGAGGCTGCGCCAGCGCTCGAGTGCGCCCTCCTCGTCTCCGCGCACGGCGACGAGGATCTCGAGCAGACCGAGCGCCTCGGGGAAGTCGTCGCGCCGCACGGTCTCCATCGGGCGGGCGCGACGCCGCTGCGGACCGAGCAACCGCCGCTGCGCGAGCACGATCTTGCGGAAGCGATCCGCCTCGCGGCGCGGCACCTTCAGGCGGTCGAAGATCGGGCGCACGGCCGCCTCGACGGCGGCGCTTGGATCGCCCGCGGGCAGCGGCCAGCGCACGTCGGTGAAAGGCGCAACCAGCGGCAGGAGCAGCGCGGCCAGCAGCAACGAATTCGACGGCGTGTGGCCGCGGCGGGCGATCGCGTCCAGGGCGTCGAGCGCCGTCCCGTACAGATCGACGGCCGCGGCGCCGCGGTCGAGCGCCTTCGCCAGCGCCGGCAGCAGGGCGTCGAGCACCTTCGCTTCGCGCAGCATCACGAGCGACTTGCGAGCCGTGCCTCGCCTGAGCAGCCGATAGACGTCTTCGAGCACGCGCGGCGCCGCGCACCGCACGAGGTCGCCGCGGTGCTCGATGAGCGCCTGATACGTGGTGGGCTCGATGGTGAAGCCGAGGCGGGCCGCGAAGCGGATGGCGCGCAGGATGCGGATCGGATCCTCGCGGAAGCGGACCTGCGGATCGCCGATGGTGCGGATGACGCCGCGCTCGAGATCGTCGACGCCGCCGACGAAGTCGATCACGCGATCATCAACCGCGTCGTAGAAGAGGCCGTTGACGGTGAAGTCGCGGCGGCGCGCGTCCTCCTCGGCGGTGCCGAAGACGTTGTCTCTGCGGATGAGCAGATCACGCGGCTGGCCTGGGGCCTCGGCGCGCGGGTCGTCTTCCTGCGCGCCCTCGCCGGCCTCGCGCCCCTGCGGAGCGTTCGCCAGCTCCGTCGCGGCCTCCGCGGAGTCCGCGTCCTCGGCCTCGGCCTCGGCGGCGCGTGGGCTTTTCCGAAATGTCGCCGTCTCGATGATCTTGGGGCCGAAGAAGATGTGCGCGAGCTGAAAGCGGCGCCCGATGATGCGGCAGTTGCGGAACATCCGGCGGATCTGCGACGGCGTGGCGTCGGTGGCGAGATCGAAATCCTTGGGCGGGTGCCCGAGGAGGATGTCGCGTACGCCGCCGCCGACGACGTAGGCTTGAAAATCCTGGCTCCGCAGACGGCGCAGAATCTTGAGCGCGTCAGGATCGATGTTATGGGGGCCGATGGGAGACAGGCGCGTGTGGGACAAAGTCATCAAAAAACTATCACGGTGAGATGATGCGGGCAAACCGCCTACGTGTACACGTGTACCGCCCTCCGACGCGCGTCATGCGTCGCGCGGCGCGCCGAAGCGCCGCAGATCCAGGCCGACGTCCTCGGTGAGGAAGGCGGTGACGCGCAACGCGAGGCGCACGAGCCAGCCGGGCAGCCTTTCGAGCATGCGCGTCATCCCACGTGCGTGAGCGTGACTTTCTCGCCCGATTCGGCGCGCGTGCGCGCGATCAGCGCCATCGCGCGCGTCGCGTCGATCGCCAGCGCGCCGTAAATCGTCGGGTCGTTGGGTGGACCCCACGCCTGCACCGCGATCTGGCGCCAGGCGCCGGGACGGCGGATGTGCGTCAGGCGGGACATCGGATCGACGGCAACGAGGCTATGTGCGGCCGAGGAAGGCCAGCGCTTCCTCGCGGATGCCGGGCGCGTCGAGGTGGTGCTGCGCGTAGAGCGCCTCGGGCGTGCCCGACTCGCCGAAGACGTCGCGCACGCCGACGCGGTGCAGGCGGGTCGGATGGCGCTCGGCGAGCGTCTCGGCGACGGCGCCGCCGAGCCCGCCGACGATCGAATGATCCTCGACCGTCATCAGGCGCGAGGTTTTGCGCGCGAGGTCGACGACGCAATCGACGTCGAGCGGCTTGATGGTGTGGACGTTGACCACGCCGGCGCGCACGCCGTCGGCCTCGAGGCGCTCGGCCGCGTGCAGGGCGTGGGCCACGGTGCCGCCGGTCGCGAGGATCGCCAGGTCGCCCCCGTCGCGCAGCACGTCGGCCTTGCCGAACTGGAAGCGGTAATCCGGCGCGTGCACGCGCTCGACCTTCTGCCGCACCAGGCGCAGGAACACCGGGCCAATTAGGGGCTCGACGAGGTACTCGACCATGCGCTCGGTCTCGACGTCGTCGGCCGGCTGCAGCACGGTCATCGTCGGCAGCGAGCGCATCATCGCGATGTCCTCGAGGCCCATCTGCGAGTAGCCGTCCTCGCCGATGCCGACGCCGGCGTGCGAGCCGACGATTCGCACGTTCGCGCCCGAGTAGCACACCGAGAGGCGAATGGTCTCGAAGCGGCCGGCGACGAAGCAGGCGAACGACGAGCACCACGCGATCTTGCCGGCGAGCGCCAGACCGGCGGCGGTGCCGATCATGTTGTGCTCCGCGACGCCGAGCTCGAAGAAGCGCTCGGGGTAGCGCGCGGCGAAGGCGTCGGCCTTGGTCGACTTGTTGAGGTCCGCGCCGAGCACGACGATCCGCGGATCGGCGCCGATCCGCAGCAGCGCCTCGCCGAACGCCTCGCGCGTGGCTTTCGCGGGCGCTCCGCCGACGCCGCTCACGACGCCCTCCCGCGAATCTCCGCGATGGCGCGCTGCGTCTCTTCCGGGGACGGCGCGACGCCGTGGTACTTCATGTTGAGCTCCATGAACGAGACGCCTTTGCCCTTGATCGTGCGCGCGAGGATCAGCGTCGGCTTTCCCTTCGTACGCTCCGCCTCGTCGAGCGCGCCGAGGATATGCGCGATGTCGTGGCCGTCGATCTCGACGACGTGCCAGTTGAACGCGCGCCACTTGTCGGCGGCCGGCTCGAGCGTCGGCATGACCTCGCGCACGAGCTTGTCGTTCTGCCCCTGGTTGTAATCGGCGAGCACGCACAGGTGGTCGAGCGCAAACTTGGGCGCCGACATCGCCGCCTCCCAGATCTGTCCGACCTGCGACTCGCCGTCGCCGATCATGCAGTAGACGCGAAACCGATCACCGTCGAGGCGCGAGGCGAGCGCGAGGCCCTGCGCGACCGAGAGGCCCTGCCCGAGCGACCCCGTCGACGCCTCCATGCCGGGGCAGAGGCGGTTGGCGGGGTGGCCTTGCAGGCGCGAGCCGTGCTTGCGCAGCGTCTTGAGCTCCTCGCGGCCGATCACGCCGAAGTGCGCGAGCACCGCGTAGAGCGCGGGCACGCCGTGGCCCTTCGAGAGGACGAAGCGGTCGCGATCGGGCCACTCGGGCTGCTCGGGGCGAAAGCGCATCTTCGCGTAGAAGAGCGCGGCGATCAGATCGATCGACGAGAGCGAGGCGCCCGGATGGCCGCTCTTCGACTCGCACAGCATCTCGAGGATGTCGACGCGAAGCTCGGCCGTCACGCGCCGCAGGTGGGCGATCAGGGCCGGTCGATCCGCGCGAAGCTTTTCGATGTCCATCGGGTGCTCCAAGAAGTGCGCGGGTCATGTAGCCCATCGCCGCGTCACGATCAACCGACGTGCTAGCGTGAACCCCCGATGGAGTTCGACCAGCTCCGCACGTTCCTCGCGGTCGTCGAGCACGCCAGCTTCTCGCGCGCGGCCGAGACGCTGCACCTGACGCAGCCGACGGTGAGCTTCCAGATCCGCGCGCTCGAGGAGTCGCTCGGCACGCGCCTGCTCGATCGCGGACCGCACCGGTTGCGACGCGTACGGCTGACGTCGGCGGGGCGCGCGTTCCACGCGTATGCGGAGCGGCTGCTCGCGCTGCGCCGCGAGGCCGAGGCGCGTGTGCGGGCGGGCGAAGGACTCGAGGCCGGCGAGCTCCGCGTCGCCGCATCGACGATCCCCGGCGAGTACCTGCTCCCGGGCTGGCTGGCGCGCTTCCGCGCGCTTCACCCGGCCGTCGCGATCGCCGTGCGCGTCGCCGACTCGGACGAGGCCATCGATGACGTGCGCGCGGGGCGGGCCGACCTCGGCGCCGTGGGCAAGCGCGCGCGCGATCCGCGCCTGCTGTTCACGCCGCTCGGCGAGGACGAGATCCTGCTGGTCGCCGCGCCGTCGCTGCGCGTGCGGCGCGCCGAACCCGACGACCTGCGCCGCCTGCCGCTGGTCGCGCGCGAGCGCGGCTCGGGGACGCGCGACGCCGTGGCCACGCTGCTGGCGCGCCATCGCGTGCCGTTCGCGGATCTGCGCGTCGCGTTCGAGCTCGGCAGCACCGAGGCGGTCAAGCGCGCCGTCCTCGCCGGAGCCGGCTGCGCGTTCCTCTCGCGCCTCGCCGTGGCCGAGGACCTGCGCGCGCGACGCCTGGTCGAGGTCGCGATGAAGGGGCTTCCCCTGCAGCGCCGCTTCTTCTGGGTGCGGCGACGCGGCGAGTCGCTCTCTCCGGCCGCCCGACGACTCATTGAATTGGCACATGGTTGAGATTCACAGTATCGATACATTTCATTGGACCGCCGCGCGCCCGCCCGCGTAGAAGCGCGTCATGCTGTCTCCGCTGCTCGCCGCCCTGGCCACGGCCGAGGTCGGTCCCACGCGGGTTTCGGCGTACGGCGCGCTCCGCGTCGACGCCATAGTCGACGATTCGCGCACCGACAGCATCCAGAAGCCGTTCTACGTGCCCTCGGAGAGCGGCGCCGCGGCCGACGACGCCGGGTTCTCGCTCCACCCGCGCCTGTCGCGGCTGGGCCTCGACGCCGACTCCGGCGCGCTCTCGGGAAAGCTCGAGGTCGACTTCCAGAACGGGCCGTCGAGCGAGTCGCGCCAGATGCTGCGGATTCGCCACGCCTGGCTCGCCGCGAACGCCGGCCCGCTTCGCGTGCTCGCCGGCCAGACCTGGGACGTGGTCGCTCCGCTGTTTCCGACCGCCAACGGCGACACGCTCATGTGGAACGCCGGCAACCTGGGCGATCGGCGACCGCAGGCGCGCGCGAGCTTTGCGCGCGGGTGGCTCGAGGCCGCGATCGCCGCGACGATGACCGGCGCCGTGGAAGGTCGCGACTTCGGCCCCGACACCAATGGCGACGGCGCGCCCGATCCCGATGGCTTTCCCGATGGCCAGGACGCCGCCGTGCCCGGTGGGCAGGCGCGCGTGGGCGTGCGCTGGCGCTGGATCTCGGGCGGCGTGTCGGGCGCGATGGCCTGGCAGGAGGCGGCGCTGCCCAAACGCGAGCGCTTCCGCTCGCAGGCCGTGGCGATCGACCTGGAGGTCAAGCCGCACTGGCGCGTGGCGCTCCGCGGCGAGGCGTTCGCGGGGCGGGACCTCGCCGACTTGCGCGGAGGAATCGGCCAGGGCATCGCTGCCGACGGCACGATGGTGCGCGCCGCCGGCGGGTGGGCGGAGATCGCCGTCCGTCCGTTGCGCGCGTGGGCCGTCGTTCCCGGGATTTCGATCGACGATCCCAAGAACGCCGATCTCGCCACCGGCATGCGCGCACGCAACCGCACCGCTTCCCTCGCGAACGTCGTCGAGCTCGACGCGCACCTCAAGGTCGGCGCCGAGTACGTGCGCTGGACGACCGACCACGTCGACCTCCCGCGCGGCACCGACAACCGCGCCAACCTGTGGGTCAGCTATGCGCCCTAGCCTCGCCGCCGCGCTCTCGCTCGCGCTCGCGCTCCTGCTGCCGCTCCCGCTCGGCGCCCTGGCCGAGGAGGCGCGCACCTTCGAGCTTCGCTACGAGGCCAGCCTCGAGCGCGTTCCCGCCGGCGCGCAGGCCGTCGACCTCTGGCTGCCGCTGGCGCAGGACGACGCGCAGCAGACAATCCGCGCGCTGCACATCGATGGCGGCGATGGCGCCGAGATCGTGCACGACCCGCGCTACGGGAACGCGGCACTGCACCTGCGGCCGAACGCGCCGGCGCGGGTCGGCGTCACGTACGTGGTCGAGCGGCGCGCCGAGCGGCGGAGCCTCGCGGCGGCGGCGCGCGCAGGGTCGAGCGACGGCGCGGGCTTCGCGCGCTGGCTCGGCCCCGACAAGCTCGGCGGCCTCACGGCGACGGTGCGTGGATACGCCGCCAAGGCGACCGCCGGCCGCGGTACGCCCGCCGAGAAGATCCGCGCCATCTACGACTACGTTTGGGACACCATGCGCTACGACAAGAGCGGCGAGGGATGGGGCCGCGGCGACATCCAGTGGGCCTGCGACTTCAAACGCGGCAACTGCACCGACTTCCACACGCTCTTCGTCGGGATGGCGCGCGCCGCCGGCATCCCCGCACGCTTCGAGATCGGCCTGCCGCTGCCGCCGGCGCGTGGCCAGGGCGAGATCGCCGGATACCACTGCTGGGCGCGCTTCTGGCTCGACGGCGTGGGCTGGATCCCCATCGACGTGTCGGAGGCGAAGAAGCATCCCGACAAGAAGGATTTCTTCTTCGGCGGCCACGACGCCAACCGCGTGCAGCTCACCATCGGGCGCGACCTGCGCTTCCCCGGCATGCGCGGCGAGATCAACTACTTCGTCAAGCCCTACGCCGAGGCCGACGGCGTGGCCATTCCCGTCGCCGCGAAATTCTCCTTTCGAGACCTGCCGTAAGTTTCATCAGCCTGCTAGCCTCCGCTCCGCGTGCCCGCCGACGAGACCGCCATCGCCTCCGACGGCGTACCGCTCGCGCTGCGCCGCTTCGAAGGGCCAGACGCGCGCGCCGCCGTGCTCGTCACGCACGCGATGATGGCGACCGGACAGTATCTTGAAAAATTCGCCGGGCACCTCGCGGCGTCAGGGCTCGACGTCTTCGTGCTCGAGTTCCGCGGGCACGGCCGATCGGGCGGGAGCGCCCGCGGCTTCGAGGACTACGTCCGCAAGGATCTTCCGGCGGCGCTGGACCACGTGCGCACGCGCTCGCCGGCGGCAAGGCGACGCCTCGGATACGTCGGACACAGCCTCGGGGGCCTCGCCGGCCTCGCGTACGCCGCGACGCACGCAGCACAGGTCGCCGCGCATGGGCCGCACGCGCTCGTCCTCGTCGCCGTCTCGCTCTGGCGCCGCAACCTGGCGCCGCTCCCGCAGCGCTGGCTGCGCGACGCGACGATGGCCGGCTTCGCGCTCACGGCCGCGCTCCTCGGCCGCGTGCCGGCGCGGCGCCTGCGCCTCGGCGCCGCCGACGAACCGCGCGGCTACGCGCTCCAGCTCGCTCGCTGGCACTTCACCTCGACCTGGCGCTCCCCCGACGGCCTCGACTACGCGCGTGCGCTCGCGAACGTGCGCGTGCCGAGCTTGTCCGTCTGGAGCGCCGGCGATCCGCTCGCACGCGGCCGCGACGTCCGCGCGATCACCGACCGGCTGGGCGTC
>JBBTFH010000039.1:0-1721 GCA_038041915.1 Myxococcota bacterium | reverse complement strand
GGCGACCTGGTCCTCGAGCGCGTGGACGCGATCGTCAACGCCGCCAACGCGTCGCTCATGGGCGGCGGCGGCGTCGACGGCGCCATCCACCGCGCCGGCGGTCCCGCGATCCGCGAAGCCTGCAAGCGCATCGTCGCCGTGCGCGGGCCGCTGCCCGCAGGGCAGGCCGTGCTCACGACCGGCGGCGACCTTCCCGCGCGCCACGTCATCCACACCGTCGGTCCGGTGTGGGCCGGCGACACGCGCGGCGAGGCCGCCACGCTCGCGTCGGCCTACCGCGAGTCGCTGCGCCTGGCCGACGCGCACGGCCTTCGCACGATCGCATTCCCGTCGATCAGCACGGGCGCCTACCGCTACCCCGTCGACCAGGCCGCGCGCGTCGCGCTCACCGCCGTGCGCGACCACCTCCGCGGCGAGACCGGCGTTACGCTCGTCCGCTTCGTGCTCTTCGGCCAGAGCGCGCTCGCCGCATACGAATCCGCCGCCGCCGAGATTCTGGCGCCGCCGTAGCCGGTCGCCGGCCCGAGCGTGGAATTGCGCGTCTTGAAAATTAGTAAGTAGCCATCTAATCTTCACGACATGCTCCATCCAAGGATCACGGCGTCGCGGCTCCGCGCGCTTCTCCGGCAATTCCCCGCCGTCGCCATCCTGGGACCGCGCCAGAGCGGCAAGTCGACGCTGGCGCGCTCGGCGCTTCCCGACTACGCGCGCTTCGACCTCGAGGACCCCGACGATTACGCCCGGCTGCGGCAGGATCCGGTCTTCGCCCTCGCCGACCATCGCCGGGTGATTCTCGACGAAGCGCAGCGCCTCCCCGAGCTGTTCCCGGTGCTGCGCAGCCTGCTCGACCGGCGCCCCGAGCTACGTATCGTGCTCCTCGGATCCGCGTCACCCGGGCTGATCCGAGGCATTTCCGAATCGCTCGCCGGCCGCGTCGGCCTCCTGGAGTTGGGCGGAATCTCGCTCCTCGAGGAGGGCGCCGAGCGACTCTGGGTCCGGGGCGGATTTCCGCGCGTCCACTGGAGCCGGCCCCGCGCTCGTCCCGAGGAGTGGTACCCGGCCTACCTCCGGACCTGCCTGGAGCAGGACATTCCGCAGCTCGGCTTCCGTGTCTCGGCCGTCCGCCTGCGTAACCTCCTCACCATGGTGGCGCACGGCCAGGGCGGCCTGTGCAACCTCAGCGAGCTGGGAGGGTCGCTCGGCATCGACTACCACTCGGTCGACCACATCCTCGACATCTTCGAGGGCACCTTCCTGATTCGACGCCTTCGCCCGTACTTCGCCAACATCGGCAAGCGCCTGGTCAAGAGCCCCAAGCTCTACGTCCGCGACACGGGCATCCTGCACGCCCTGCTCGGGCTCCCGTACGAGCGCGGCGCGCTCCTTTGCCACCCGAAGGCCGGCGCCAGCTTCGAGACCTTCTGCATCGAGCAGATTCTCGGACACGCGAGGCTCGTCGACGCGCGCGCCGAGGGCTTCTTCTTCCGGACTCACTCTGGCGTCGAAGTGGATCTGCTGCTCCGAACGCGCGGGAAGCTCGTGCCGATCGAGATCCGGCTCGGCACAGCCGTGCCCGACACCCGCGGCATGGAGGCCTGCATGCGCGATCTCGCGCTGCCGCGCGGCTACGTCGTCAGCCCCCGCCCCGATCGCCGCCAGGTCCGTCCCGGCATCTGGCAGTGCGGCCTCCACGCCCTGCTCCGCGAACTGCGGCTGCTCCC
>JBBTFH010000038.1:0-6714 GCA_038041915.1 Myxococcota bacterium | reverse complement strand
TCTGGTGCGGCGAGCGCGACTGCGAGATCACCACCGGCGAGCCGCAGCGGGCGATCCAGCCGCTGTTCTAATACTGGGAAGAATCGTCGCATGGCGCGAGCGTTCTTGGGTTGCGGGCGTCGCCCGCGCTGTGGTGAGTCAGCTACAATCGGGCGTCGAGCAGAGCCAACTCGCGCGGTACGCCTGCAGCGTCCAACTGCCGCAGACGCTTCCGCCAAAGTAGCGGACCTCGATCCAGTACGTGTGGTCTTGGTTTCCGGTCACGTCGGTGACGATGTGCGTCATCGTGTCCGTCGCGCCGGCAACCTGGGCAGAGAAGCAGTTGGGCGTGAGCGGTGGGCCGCAGCCGGCGTCGTAGCGGTAGAGGTCGAAGTCGAGTCCGGGCGGGCTCTGCAACTCCACGTCGCTCTGGATGCAGCGGACCGGGTCCGGGCCGGGAGGGCCGAAAAAGTTTTCGTTCACGGTCAGCTTGAACCACTGGGACGTGTACCCCGTGTAGATGGGGGTGTAGTCGGACAGGTAGTCGCCGCGAATGTACGTTGCGCCGTCGCTCGCGCGCGTCATGGTCGTCGCCGTCGCGCAGGTGTTCGCGTACGCGTCGAGCACGCGCTCGCACCCGTTGCCGGTCACGTCCGCGTCGCAGTGGGCGCGGCCCGCGTCGCACACGTCGACCGCGCAGCTCCCCGTGATGCAGGTCTCGCCGCCGAACGGCACGCCGCAGGGCGTGCCGCAGGTGCCGCAGTTGGTGAGCGTGCGCGTGGAGGTCTCGCAGCCGTTGGCGACGTTGCCGTCGCAGCTCGCCCAGGCGTCGAAGCAGGCCGGCGTACAGACGCCGCCGGTGCAGGTGTTGGTGCTGTTGAGATCGACGCAGGCGTTGCCGCAGGTCCCGCAGTGCGCGTCGGACGCGCTCGTGCTGGTCTCGCAGCCGTTGGTCCCGCTCGCGTCGCAGTTGCCAAAACCCGGATCGCACGTCGCGGCACAGGCGCCGCCGACGCAGGTCGAGGAGCCGTTGACGTCGGCGCATGCCACGCCGCAGGCGCCGCAGTTGGTGTTGCTCGCGCCCAGGCTGGTCTCGCAGCCGTTCGGGCCGATGCCGTCGCAGTTGCCGCTGCCGGCGGCGCACGACGGGGTGCAGGTTCCGCCGGCGCATAGGTTGGTGCCGCCGACGTCGGCGCAGGTCGTGCCGCACGCTCCGCAGTTGCCGTCGGAGCTGCCGAGGTCGGTCTCGCAGCCGTTGGACGGATCGCCGTCGCAGCTCGCCCATCCGGCCGCGCACGACGGCACGCACGTCCCGCCGGCGCACGCCTGCGTGCCGTTGAGCGCCGTGCAGCCGGCGAAGCACGCGCCGCAGTTCGTCGTCGTCGTCAGCGGCGTCTCGCACCCCGCCGCCGCCGCGCAGTCGCCCCATCCGGTGTTGCACGACACCAGCGCGCACGCGCCCGACGCGCAGCTCTCCGATGCGTTGGGCAAATCGCACGCGATGCCGCAACCGCCGCAGTTGGTCGCGGTGGTCGCCGCGGTCTCGCAACCGTTGGTCGCGCTGCCGTCGCAGCTTGCCCAGGAGGCGTCGCAGACGACCGAGCAGGCGCCGCCGACGCACCCGTTCGCGCCGTGGAAATCGGCGCACACGGTGCCGCACGCGCCGCAGTGCGCGTCGGAGGCCAGAAGGTCGGTCTCGCAGCCGTTGGCCGGGTTGCCGTCGCAGTCGTCCCAGCTCGGGTCGCACGTCGGGACGCACGTACCGCCGGCGCAGGCGTTGTCGCCGTGGGCCGCGACGCACGCGACCGCGCACGAGCCGCAGGTGGCCTCGGACGTCAAGTCCGCCTCGCAGCCGTTGCCGCCGCCGCCGTCGCAGTCGGCCGTCCCGGGATCGCAGATCGACGAGGTGCACGCGCCCGCCAGGCAACTGGTGGCCGCGTCGACCACGGTGCAGAGCGCGTCGCACGCGCCGCAGTCGGCCGGCGTCGTCAGCGGCGTCTCGCAGCCGTTGTCGGGGTTGCCGTCGCAGTCGCCCCAGCCGGGCGCGCAGGTCGGGTCGCAGGCGCCGCCGGCGCAGGCGAAGCCGCCGTGCGCGTTTCCACAGACGTTGCCGCAGGCGCCGCAGTCGTCGGTCGACGCCTCGGTGCCGGTCTCGCAGCCGTTCCAGGGATCGCCGTCGCAGTCGCCAAAACCGTCGTCGCAGGCGGGCTGGCAGAGGCTGTCGCCGGTGCACAGGGTCGACCCGTGGGCGTTCGCGCACGGCGCCTCGCAGCCGCCGCAGGTTTCGTCGGCGATCAGCGACGTCTCGCAGCCGTCGCCCGGGTCGCCGTCGCAGTCTTCCCACGGCAGCGTGCAGGACGTGGGGAGGCAGGCGCCGGTGACGCAGGTCTCGGCGGCGTGGGCGAGGTCGCACGCGGCGTCGCAGCCGCCGCAGCGCGCGAGCGTCCGCGTCGAGGTCTCGCAGCCGTCGTCGGGATCGCCGTCGCAACTCGCCCATCCGTCGTCGCACGCCGGCACGCAGGCGCCGCCGGTGCACGCGACGCCGCCGTGCGGGTTTCCGCAGGCGTGGCCGCAGCCGCCGCAGTCGTCGACGCCGGCCGCGATGTCGGTTTCGCAGCCGTTTCCGGCGTTGCCGTCGCAGTCCGCCCAGCCGTCGTCGCAGACGGGCGCGCACAGGTCGCCCGTGCACGCGGTCGAACCATGGTCGTTGCCGCAACCGACGCCGCAGTCGCCGCAATCGGAGACCGTTCCGAACGGCCGCTCGCAGCCATCGTCGTCGAGCGCGTTGCAGTCGCCGCTGCCGGGCGCGCAGAAGACGACTTGGCAGGCGCCCAGCGCGCAGGTCTCCTCGGCCGCGGGGAGGTCGCACGCGACGTCGCAGCCGCCGCAGTGGTCGCCGGTGGTCAGACTCTGCTCGCAGCCGCCGCCGGGATCGCCGTCGCAGTCGCCCCAGCCGTCGTCGCACGCCGGCACGCAGGCGCCCTCCACGCAGGCGGTCTCGCCGTGCGCGTTCTCGCAGCGCGCGACCGACGCCGTCGCGTCGTCGCAGTCGCCGCCGCCCCAGGGGCAGCCGAGCGGGGGCGTCTCGGCCGTCGTCATCGCGGCGTCGCAGAAATCGTCGCCGTCGTCGTCGCAGCCGTCGTCGGCGCCGCCCGCGCAGTCGTTGTCCAGGCCGTCGCAGAGCTCCGCGCCGGTCGGCGTGCATGAAAACTCGCAGCCGTTTTCGACACTTCCGTCGGCGTCGAGGAGGCCCGCGGGGCAGCCGACCTCGACGCCCACGATCGGCACGTCGACCTCGGCCTCGGAAACCTCGCCGGTGGCCGTCACGCGCAGCGCCTCGGCGGGCACGGTCCCGCCGTCGTCGTCCGCGGTGAATCCCACGCGCGCGTAGATGCCCTCGGCCGGGCTCTCCTCACCCGCCGGCGCGAGCGCGACCGGGAGCGCCACTTCGACCTCGTCGGCGCCTTCGAGCCGGTAGAGAGCGACCGCGAACAGGCCCGAGAACGCGGTCTCGTCGGTCACGGCGACGGCGTCGATCGCGAGCAGCCGGTTGCCGTCGCCGCAGTTGAAGATGGCGGCGTCGCGCGACTCGGCCGCGCCGTGGGCGATGCCGTCGAAGGAAATTTCGGGATCGTCGACGCGGCAGCGCGGATCGCCGTCGCCGGACGGGGCGAGCGGGCAGACGCAGATCGCCGGTTCGCCGCGCAGCGCGGCGGTCATCGGCAGGCAGGTCTCCGCGGCCTCGGGATCGTTGGTCTCGAGGCAGTACCGGCCGGAGTCTTCCTCGCCGTCGATCGAAACGACGAGAGCGCGCAGCGTCGTGAAATCGCCGGCGGGGACGTCGATCGCGACGTCGCCCGAGGGATCGGCGGAAAGCTCCGGCGTCTCGTCGTTCTCCTCGACGCGGACGCGCGAGATCCGCAGCGCGCCGTCGCCGAGATTGATGACGGTCACGTCGATGGAGATCTCGACGCCCAGGATCGGCGCCCCGAAATCGATCGCGGCCGGCGTCACGAGGATGCGCGGGACGCCCGGGCCGACGGAGGCGTCGGCGGCGTCACCGGGGTCGCGCGGCTCGGCGCAGCAGCGATCGACACACGCCAGGCCGCCGCCGCAGTCGGTGTCGGCGTTGCACGGTGCGCAAGCGTCCGCGTTCGCGCTCTCGGAGCCCGGCTCCCCGCTCCCGCAGCCGAGCACGAGCGCGACCATCAACCCGTGCCGACGCGGCCTCACGGACACCCCCAAACCGCGGTGCAACTGTCGGTCGTCCGCTCGACCTGCAGCGACCAGCTACCGCAGAGGTTGCCGGACACGTAACGTACCTCCATCCACGCGTCGAACGTGTCGTCCGAGGCGCTGTCGCAGCTGCCGGTGTAGAGGCCGTCGGTCAAGCCAGGCCCGTTGGTGGCCGACGCGGAGGGGCCGGCGCCGCACGGGTTGAAATAAAGGTAGAGGTCGAAGTTCATGCCCGCCGGGCTCACGAGCTGGGTCAGGTACTGGAGACACTCCTTCGACGGTCCGGTGTTGCCCGGCAGCGACTCGGTCGCCGTCAGCCTGAACCACCGGGAGGTAAATCCGCTGTAGGTGACGGTCGTGTCCAAGCCCGCGTCGCCGACGATGTACGCGGCGCCGTCGCTCGCACGCGTCATCACCGTCGCCGTCGCGCAGGTGTTTGCGTTGGTCGCGAGCAGCCGCTCGCAGCCGTTCGATGCCGTCGCGTCGCAGTTGGCGCGGCCCGGATCGCACGTCCCGACCTGGCAGCTTCCCGTCGCGCAGCTCTCGCTCGCGTACGGCAGGCTGCACACGGTGTTGCAGGTGCCGCAGTCGCTCAGCGTCGTGACGGAGCGCTCGCAGCCGTTCGCGGTCAGGCCGTCGCAGTCGGCCCACCCGCCCGTACACGAGGGCGCGCAGGTCCCGCCGACGCACGTGTTCGTGCCGTTGAGGTCCGCGCAGGTCGTCCCGCACGTGCCGCAGTGGGTGTCCGAGACGCTGGTGTCGGTCTCGCAGCCGTTGGCGCCGTTGAGGTCGCAGTTGCCCCAGCCCGGATCGCAGGTCGCGGCGCACGCGCCGCCCAGGCACGTCGAGGTCCCGTGGACGTCGGCGCAGCCGGCAGAGCACGCACCGCAGTGAGCGTCGCTGGTGGTCAGGCTCGTTTCGCAGCCGTTCGGGTTGTTGCCGTCGCAGTTGCCGGATCCCGCCGCGCACGAGGGCGTGCAGGTGCCGCTCGCGCACGCGTTCGTCCCGCCGACATCCGCGCAGGCCGTGCCGCACGCGCCGCAGTGCGCGTCGCTCGACGAGAGGTTGGTCTCGCAGCCGTTGGATGCGACGCCGTCGCAACTGCCATAGCCGGCCGCGCACGACGGGACGCACGTCCCGGCGGTGCACGCCTGCGAGCCGTTCAGCGCGGTGCAGGAAGCGCCGCACGCGCCGCAGTCGCTGGTGGTCGTGAGCGGCGTCTCGCAGCCCGGCGCGCCCGTGCAGTCGCCCCACCCGGCGCCGCACGCGAGCAGCGTGCAGGTTCCCGACGCGCAGGTCTCCGAGGCGTTGGGCAGGTCGCAGCCGACGCCGCAGCCGCCGCAGTCGCCAAGCGTCGTCGTCGACGTCTCGCAGCCGTTCGCGGCGTTCCCGTCGCAACTCGCCCAGCCCGTCCCGCAGGTCGCGCTGCACGCGCCGCCCGAGCAGGTGTTCGCGCTGTTGACGTCGGCGCAGGTGACGCCGCAGGCGCCGCAGTTTCCGTCGGAAACGCTGGTGTTGGTCTCGCAGCCGTTGGCGGGGTTGCCGTCGCAGTCGCCAAAGCCCGGGCTGCACGTCGGATCGCACGTGCCGCCGACGCACGCGTTGGCGCCGTTGACGAACGCGCAGGCGGTGTCGCACGAGCCGCAGGTCGCGACCGACGCGAGATCGGCCTCGCAGCCGTTGGCGGTGTTGTCGTCGCAGTCCGCCGTCCCGGGATCGCACACCGACGACGAGCACGAGCCCGCCAGGCAACTGGTCGCGGCCTCGGTGAGCGTACAGACGAGACCGCACGCGCCGCAGTCGGACGGCGTGGTGAGCGGCGTCGTGCAGCCGTCGGCGGGGTCGCCGTCGCAGACGCCCCAGCCCGGCGCGCAGGTCGGCGTGCAGTCGCCGCCGGCGCACGCGGCGGAGCCGTGCGGGTTTGCGCACGCGCTTTCGCACGCGCCACAGTGCGCCACGCTCGTCTGCGTGCTCGTCTCGCAGCCGTCGCTCGGATCGCCGTCGCAGTCGCCGAATCCGCCCGCGCAGCTCGGGAGGCACGCGCCGGCGCCGGTGCAGACGGTCGCGCCGTTCGGGTTCGTGCAGCTCGCGCCGCAGGCGCCGCAGTCGTCGGTCGTGACCAGCGGCGTCTCGCAGCCGGTGGCGTCGTCGCCGTCGCAATCCTCGTAGGGCGCGTCGCAGCCGGTCAGCACGCACGCGCCGCCGGCGCAGCTCTCGCCGCCGCCCTCGAGCGCGCACGTGACGCCGCAGCCGCCGCAGTCGGCGAGCGTCGTCGCGTCGGTCTCGCAGCTTCCCGCCGGATCGCCGTCGCAGTCGGCCCAGCCCGCGGCGCAGTCCGGCACGCAGGAGCCGCCCACGCACGCCGCTTCCCCGTGCTCGTCGGCGCACATTTGGCCGCACGCCCCGCAGTGCGCCTCGTCGCTCAGAGTCGCGGTCTCGCAGCCGTTGGCCGCGCTCCCGTCGCAATAGCCCCAGCCGCTAGCGCAGGTCGGCACGCCC
>JBBTFH010000037.1:0-1348 GCA_038041915.1 Myxococcota bacterium | reverse complement strand
GTTGAGCATGAAGTGAAAGCCTTCGACCGCTTCCGCGCCGTCCCACACCGCCTGCCGGACCTCGTAGACCTTCGCCTGATCGTCGAGCGTCAGCGCGCCGGTCGCGCCGTCGTAGGCGCCGGTGACGAAGAACGGCATCGCGGCGCCCTCCACGCGCGCCTCGACCTGCAGCCACATGCGCCGCCCCTCGGGATATCCCGTCGGCAGCTTGTGTCCGGTGAGGTTCGTGACGCTGACGACGATCGCCATCGTCTCGCCGGACGCCGTTTCGTCCGGCGTGTCGATCGCGAGCGTCGCGGCGCTCTGCAGCGTCTCGATTGCACGCTGTTTGGTCTGCGCGTAATTCTCGGCGCGATCGAGCGCCTTTTCCTCACCGGCGAGGATGTCGGGCACCCACGCGTTGCCGCCGGCGAGATTATGGCGCGACATCCGCGGACGCACCGGCCCGCCGAGCTGCGGCTTGCACGCGCGCGCTTCGATCTCCGGCATGTGGCAGGTCTGGCAGGTGACGCCCATCGCCGGGTACGCGCTCTGCGTCCACTCCGTGAACGTGCGCTCGATCGGCGCGCGGAAGCCGAGGTCGGCGCCGTCCTCTGGATCGCGCAGGTTCGCGAGCGGGCTCGTGACGTCGTGGCAGACGCCGCAAAGCGCGGCGCTGGCGTGAAGCTCCGAGACCGCCGTCATATGAGCCGGTCCCATGAAGCTGCTCGAAGCGTCGGGATACGCGTACGGCCCGCGCCGCACGTGATCGTCGGCGACGAAATATTGGCCGTTGCCCTGTAGGAGCTCGCCGTCCGGCCCCTCGGTGATGCGATGGCAGAACTCGCAGTGGACGCTCTCGCGATCGGCGCCGGTCAGCGCCGCGCCGTTTTGCGCCGAGCCGTTTTTCGAGATCGCGCGACCTTCGAGGAACGCCTGCGGCGAGTGGCAGCGGATGCAGAAATCGCCCGAGCGTGGAACGTCCTGGTTGGCGATCGTCAACGCGCCGAGGAAAACCGGATCGCGCGCGGCGTTGGCCATCATGCTGCCCGCCCACGAATCCCACGGCGCGCTCTCCTCGAAGCGATGGCACCCGCTGCACTCGTCGGGCGACGCGAAGGTCTCGGTGAGCGTTCCGGGCTGCGTTCCGCCGAGGGCGATGTCCGCGCGCGCCGCGCCGGCGGCGCCGAGCACGACCAGCGAGATGGCGGCGCACTTGCGCAAGGTGGCGCGAGTGTAGCCGCTAATCCGCTTGCGGGGGGAGGGCGGCGGATGCACTCTCCGCGTGATGCGCAGGCGAACGATGGGCGTGACGTGGATTCTGGGAGCGGCGTTCGCGATCTCGGCGTGCGACGGCGGTGGCGGCGGC
>JBBTFH010000036.1:0-3650 GCA_038041915.1 Myxococcota bacterium | reverse complement strand
GTCGTGCCGGTGAGCGACAGGTACGTGCCCGCGCCGTAGGTCGTGTTGTCGTCGGGCTCGCAGGTCACGGTGCCGTCGGCGGCGACGACGCGAATGGAATTCCCGGCGGCGCAGGTGGCGCTCACACGCCGCTGGATGAGCGCCGTGTCGACGTCGAACGTCGTGCCGGTGAGCGACAGGTACGTGCCCGCGCCGTAGGTCGTGTCGTCGTCGGGCTCGCAGGTCACGGTGCCGTCGGCGGCGACGACGCGGATGGAATTCCCGGCGGCACAGGTGGCGGACACACGGCGCTGGATGAGCGCCGTGTCGACATCGAACGTCGTGCCGGTGAGCGACAGGTACGTGCCCGCGCCGTAGGTCGTGTTGTCGTCGGGCTCGCAGGTCACGGTGCCGTCGGCGGCGACGACGCGAATGGAATTCCCGGCGGCGCAGGTCGCGGACACACGCCGCTGGATGAGCGCCGTGTCGACATCGAACGTGGTGCCGGTGAGCGACAGGTACGTGCCCGCGCCGTAGGTCGTGTCGTCGTCGGTCTCGCAGGTCACGGCGCCCGTGGCGCTCACGACGCGGATGGCGCTGCCGACGGCGCAAGACGCGGACACACGCCGCTGGACCAGCGTCGTGTCGACGTCGAACGTGGTGCCGACGAGCGTGAGATACGTGCCGGCATCATAGGTGGTGTTGGTGTCGTCGTCGGTCTCGCAGGTCACCGTACCGTTGGCGTTGACGGTCCTGATCGAGCTTCCCGCCGCGCACGAACCGGTCACGCGACCCTGGATCACCGTGGTGTTCACGGCGAACTCCGTGCCGGTCAGCGTCAGGCCCGTGCCCGCGGTGTAGCTCTCGGCGTCCTGGCACACGACCGTGCCGTCCCCGTTGACGACGCGGATGGCCTCTCCGCTCGCGCACGCGTCGGTCACGCGCGTCTGGATCGCCGTCGTGTTCACGGAGAAGGTCGTGCCGAGCAGCGTCAGCCCGGAGCCCGCCTCGTAGGTCGTGTCCTGGTCGGCGCTGCAGCTCCACGAGCCGCCTCCTGCCGGATCGTACTTCCACAGCTCCCCGTCGCCGCAGCCGGTCGTGCTCAGGCCAATCGACGTGCCCGTGACCGTGATAGGCGAAAGTCCGGTGTAAGGCTCGGCGCTCGCGGAGCAGGCCCAATCGCCGCCCTCGTAGCGCCAGACGTCCCCGTCGCCGCAGCCGGTGCTGGAAAGGCGAAACTCGCCGCCGGTGAGATCGATCCCGCCGGTGGCCGTGTAGACGGGCGCGCCGACGATGTCGTCCCATCCGACCGGCGTGGTCGCAACGTCGCCGTCGATCAGCGCGCCGGCCGGCGCGTAGAAGCTCGGAGGCTCGCCGCCCAACGCCTCGGCGTCGAAGGCGCGAAACGCCGCCGCGACGCTGGTGAGCTGCTGCCGCGGAAAGATCACCTCGTCGCTGCCGTCCTCGACCACGACCTGGAGCCACGTGTCGGTCGCGAAGTCGAGATCGAGCGGCTCGTCGCTGCCGAGCTTGGCGGTGAAGACGCCGTCCCACAGATCGACCGTCTGCTCCTCGCTCCACAGCTCCGTACCGCCGACCTCCATGTCGTAGAGTGCGAACGTCACGTCGACGTCGCCGAGCGCGCTCACGCCCTCCAGCCGGCCTTGATACGTGATGAGCCGCGGCGCGGCACGGGCCATCCCGCCGGCGAGAACCGTCACGGTCAACGCGATGGTCATGTGTCTCATGTCAGATCCTCCGGCGGCCCTTTTCCGCGACCCGCAGTGAACGAACGTTACGTCGAGGGAGTCGTCGGATCAATGGGCATGAATGGCATGGATGCCGGCGGATGCTTCAGATCAAGGCAGGACGTGCCAGAAGCCGCTGGTCAGCGTCATGCCGCCGCTCGTGACACGGCCGGCCGGGCCTTCGAGTCCGATGGCGCCCGCGAGCATCGCGCTGCCGGCCTGCACCACACCGCCGCCGCCCGGAACGTGCGCGCGAATCCATAGCTCCGGCGTCGCGCACAGATCGAGCGCCTCGCCGGTCAGATCCTCGCACTCGACGGTCCCGTCATCGGCGCATATGAGCCAACCCTCGGCGCACTCGTCCTCGTCGCCCAGGCCGTCGCACGCCTGGCCCAGCAGCAGCCCGTCGTCGTCCTCACCGTCACAATCGTCGTCCTCGCCGTTGCACACCTCTTCGGCGACCGGTCCGCACTCGCAGCCGTTGGCGTCCAGGCCATCGACGTCGACGAAGCCGTCCTCGCACGAGACGACGGCGCGCAGCGGCACCTCGAGCGTGTCCCCGCTCTCGTCGTCCGAGGTCAAGACCAGCGACTCGTCGACGTTGCCCGGCTCGAGCCCGTGCATCTCGAGGCGCAGGTAGAGCACCTCCGGAAGCGTGGAGACATCGCGCGGGTTGAGATCGCGTCCGCCTTCGAGCGAAACGGGTATTTCGGCGCCGGCGTCGTCGATACGAAAGATATCCACGATGTCGAATTGCTCCTCATTCGTTACCGATGCGGCGCTCAGGTGCAGGACGGCGTTGCCGTCGGCGCAGTTCGACACGGCCACCAGTCGCGTCGCCGTCGTGTCGTAGAGCAGCGTGCCGAAGTCGACGACGTCGTCCTCGTGATCTGTGCCCAGTTCGCTGAGTTCGACGCAGGGGGGCATGGTCTTGAAGGGGTTGGTCGAATCGCCCCGCAGCGCGCACACGTCCAGACACGGCTCGCCCTTCCACTCCGACAGCAGGAACACGTCGACCGTCGGCTCGTCGGCATCGTCGGAGGCGATGACCAGCGTCGCCACCGGCGGCTCCACATCGACCCATAGCAGGGTGACGAAGATCTCGGCCGACACGCCCGCCGCCAGCGTGAAGGGCACCGCCGGATTCTTGGCGACATGGAAGTCCTGTGGCGCGGTGTCGCCGTCGACCACGAGATTCGTCACCGTAAGCGGCGCGTCGCCCACGTTGGTGATCGTGATCGAGACCTCCGTCGGCGTTTCGAGCAGCGGCGATCCGAAGTCGATGCACAGATCGCCGTCGGCGCCATCGCAGTCTCCGGGGTCGACCGAGATGTCCGGCTCTCCCTCGACTTCCCCTTCTTCGGGAGCCTGGCAGATGCCCTTGATGCACCGCTCGCCGGCCGTGCAGTCGTCATCGACCGCGCACGTGCCGGTCTCCAAAACCGAGGTCGTCTTCTTGCCGCACGAGCAGCCGGCCCAGACGAGAGACGCGAGCAGCGCCACAGCGAGCCGCAAGATGATGGACGCTATGCCCGCCGCTCGACGAGGGTCAAGCTGAAAATGGGTATCCCCGGCGCCACAACGAGGGAGCCGCCGCGCGGCGCCGCGTTCGACATGCCGACCGCCCGAAGCTTCCGCGAGAAAAGTTCCTGATCACGGCTTGCCTTGCCGCTGACGGGACCTTCATTGTATGTGTGCCCGGCTGGGGCGTGCCGTAGATGTCCGACACCTCGCGAATGCAGATCGGGCGGCGGTGATAAAATCGCCGGTTTCGCTGCCCGCCGCCGGTCCCCTTCGGGTGAGGCGCGCGCTGCTCGCGCTGTTGGCGGCGCCCGTGGTCGCTGGTGCGGCGCCGTCGGTTCGCCTCGATCTGCCGCGGCTGCTCGAATTCGCCGCCGCGAACCCGGTAATCGCCGCCGCCAG
>JBBTFH010000035.1:0-3917 GCA_038041915.1 Myxococcota bacterium | reverse complement strand
GGGGGATAGCCGCGCAGGCCCGTGCCGCGGCCGAACTGCAGCTCGAGCAGGCTGCGTACGAAGTCCTGATCGCCGGCTCCACCGATCGCGAAGATGCCGCGCTGCGCGAGGTTGCCTTTTCCGATGCCGCCGCGCAGGCGCAGCGCGAGGACGTGGCGGTCGACCACGGGATTCGGCACGAACTCGCTCCAGCCGTACGTCAGCTCGGTCGTGCGGAAGTCGCTCCCGAGATCCTCCCGGTTGGAGCGGAGGCCGAGCGAGAGCGCGCGCCCTTCCTCGCTGCTGATCGACCACGCGTAGCGGCGCACGCCGCTGTAGCCGAGGGCGATGCCGACGCCGGCGATGACGCCGGTCTCGGGGAAGCGAGGCAGCGGATCGCCGGGATCGGGCACGTAGAGATCCGCGTCGGCGTTGGCGACGTCCTCGTAGCGGTAGTCGAGCTCGAGGCTGGCGCTGTGCTCGGCGCGCCGGACTATCGGGAGTGCGGCGCTGATGCTTCCGCGCCACGACTCCTCGATGTAGCGCCGCTCCTGGCCACCGAAGACGAAGCCGCCGCGCGGCGCCTCGCTGCGCCCGCCGCTGGCGCCGAGCGTCGGCCAAAGGACGCTGTTCGCGTAGCGCAGCGCGAACGAGGCGCGATCACGCTCCGGCCGCCAGCCGGCGGCGGCGGCGGCGCGATGCCGCGAGGCGACGTCGGAAAAGCGCGTGCCCGCCTGCAGGAGGCGGGGCGTCCGGAGCAGGCCGAGGATGTCGAGTTCCCACGAGCGCGGATAAAACGTCTCGAGCGCGTCGTAGGGCTGGTCTTTGTAACCGGCCCTCGACTCCACGACCGGCGCGGCCGGCCGCTCGTCGGCGTGCGGCATCGCCTCGATCCAGCCCGCGGGCCAGCGCGCGGGATCGAGGTCCATGACGTGCAGGTCGAAGCCGGTGTGCGAGAAGCCGATGAACGCGAGCAGCTTCCCGTCGGGTGACGGCTCGGGCATGAACGCGCCGGAAACGACGTTGGTGACCTGCCACAGGCGTCCGCCCGCCAGTTCATAGGCATAGACGTTGTAGATGCCGGTGCGATCGCTCGCGAAGAAGAGCCAGCGCCCGTCGCGAGAGAAGCGTGGGTCGAGGTCGAGAGCGCGGTCCTTCCAGAGGCGCCGCACGCTGCGGTCGCGCGCGTCGTAGACGAAGAGGTCGCGAAAACCGGCGTCGGTGGCGCCGCTCCACGCGACGAGGTTTCCATCGGGGGAGAACGACGGCGTATACGCTTGCACGTCCGGGTCGAAGGGCGTGATCGGCTCGACCTTCGCCGCTCCGGTCGGATCGAGCGCGATGCGCGCGATGCGCGAGGCGCCGGCGCCGTTCTGCGAGAAGACGATCGTGCGTCCGTCGGGCGAAAGGTCCGGGTCGCGCGCGCGCAGCCCGTGTGTCAGTTGGGTCGTACGGCCCGAGTCTGAATCGTGCAGCCAGAGATCGCTGTACGAGTAGAACGTCCGCCACGGGCCGAGCTGATCCATCACGATGCGGCGCCCGTCGGCGCTCGGGCTCGGGCGCGCGCTCTCGCGCGCACTCGACGCGACGCGCGTCACGTCGACCGGCTGGCCGCCCTTCGGAGAAATCGCCCGCAACGCCGCGTGGCTCACGCCGTCCGACTGGAAAAAGAGGATGCGCCCGTCGGGCAGGAAGCGCGGGTGCGACGCGGTTTCGCCGGCGAACGTGAGCCGGCGCGAGGATGTCTCGCCACGCGCGCGTACCTCGTCGCGCTCGAGCGCATAGCGACGGCGCACGTGCTGGTGAAACTCGCTGTACAGTGTCGGGTAGTCCTTGCCGACGGCGCGCAGCGCCGAGCGGTTGAGGGCGAAGGGCAGGGCGTTTCCCGCGTAGTCGTGGCTGATGCGCGCGAGGGCCTCCTCGCCGTGCTGCTCGGCGATGAACGCGAGGAAGTGCGCGCCGTAGAGGTAGGGCATCGTGCCGCGGGGAAAGGCGCGTGGGGCCGCGCTCAGCACGTCGAGGCGGGGAAAGGCGTCCTCGAGCACGGCCGCGCGCACGAACATGTGCATGAGGCTCGAGCGCCCGCGTCCCGAGGCCGTCCGCGCCGACTCCTCGTAGGTCGCGAGGCCCTCGATGAACCACTTCGGCTGCACCTGGTTCCACGACAGCGTCTTGCCGAAGATCGCGTTGTAGACGCGCGGAAAGCCGTGGATCGTGTCGAGATGCACCACGTGCGTGTACTCGTGCATGACCAGATCGAGCAGCCAGTCGTCGTAGTCGCCGAGAACCGAGAAGGCTTCGGGCGCGGTGGCGTACAGCACGATGCGGTTGTAGGGCAGCGTCTGCGCCGAGCCGTTCGCGGAGTCGGTGTCGTCGACCAGCACGATGTGCGTCGGGCCGTCGGGCGCGTGCGCGAGCCTCGGCACGAGCGCGGCGTGCGCCTGCTCGGCGCGGCGGGCGAGGCGCTGCGCCAGCTCGCCGAGCGGCCGGTGGTAGTGGATCGTGAAGTGCGGCGTCCGCACGGTTCGCCACACCAGGCTCGAGTCGTCGGCGCCGGCCACGCGCGCGAGGAGCAGGGCGAGGGCGACGGCCGTGACGTTGCGGCGCGCCACGCTAGATCTCGCGGATGAGGACCCTGTTCAGGTCGCGGTAGCTCATCGCCGCGTAGAAGCGCACTGCCGCGTCGTTGCCTTCCCACACCGTCAGCACGCACTGGGTGGCGCCGCTCTGCCGGCCCCAATCCTCCGCGGCACGAAGCAGGCGCCGCCCGACACCGCGGCGGCGCGCGCGCGGCGCGACCACGAGATCGTCGACGTGAACCCGCCGCGTGCGCACGAGCGCGGGTTGCTCGGGCGTGTCGAACGCCGTCGCGTGCACGAGCCCGACGACGAGCCCGTCTTCTTCGGCGATTTGCACCGACTCGTCGCTCGCGGCGATCGCATCGCGCAGCCTTTCGGGAGACCACGCCGGAGCCCCGTGATTCCGGAAGAAGCTCGGCCAGATGCGACTGTGCAGCTCTTCGACCTCGTGCAGGAGCCCGCACAGCGTCGGCCAGTCCTCGAGGCGCGCGGGGCGGACGCGCGTCGAGGACTTGGCGGGCGGCTTGGCCCGCTCTTTGGCCTTCACGACGGGGCGAGAAATGGCGTCACGCGCGCGAGAAAGTCCTCGGCGCGCTCGTCGATGGGCGAATGCCCCGCGCCGCGAATCACCTCGAGCCTGGCGCCGGGGATCTCCCGCGCGAGGCGCTCGCCGTGCGCCAGCGGGAAGACCTTGTCGCCCTCGCCCCAGACGATCAAGCTGGGGCACGCCACGCGTGGCGGAAGCTCGGCGATGGGCTCGACATCGCCGAGGGCGCACAGCGTCCGGTATGCGGCCTCCTTGCCGCCCGGCCGTTCGAGGCATTTCCAGAAGTAGCCGACCATCTCCTCCGTCGCCTTGGCCGGGTCGACGTAGACGTCGCGCCGGAAGAAGCGCATGAGGTTGGCCTTGCGGTAGAGCTTCTTGAAGAGGAACGGGCCGACGATCGGCATGAGCGCGAGCCGCCCCTCGAGCGGCAGCGGCTTGGGGTAGGCGAGCGCGTCGACCAGCACCAGGCGCGACGCCGAGCCGGGATGGAGCACCGTGGTCGCGAGCGCGATGGCGCCGCCCATCGAGTGGCCGACGATCGCCGCCGGCTTCGCCCCGACCTGCGCCAGAAAGCCCGCGATCGCGTCGGCGAAGCCGACGAAGTCGTAACTGAACGCCGGCGGGCAGGCCGACTCGCCAAAGCCCGGCACGTCGACGGCGATCACGCGGTGCGCTTGCGAGAGCGGCCCGATGACTTGCGACCAGATGCGGCTCGAAACCGGAAAGCCGTGAATGAGCAACACCGGCGGCCCGTCGCCCGCTTCGGCGTAAAAGATGTCGAGCCCGTCGACCTGCGCGCGCTTCTCCGTCGG
>JBBTFH010000034.1:0-9281 GCA_038041915.1 Myxococcota bacterium | reverse complement strand
CATAGGCGCCGCCGAAGGTGACGAACGCGGCCTTGGTGAAGAAGAGCGCCTCGCGCACCAGCACGTCGGCGCCGCCGCGCCAGAGCCAGAGCGCGCCGACGAACACCGCCCACGGCGCGGCAAACGCGGCGGCCACGCGCAGCGCGCGGCCTGCGCCCGGGCGCGGTCCGCCTTCGGGCGGCGGCGGAGGCGGCGGCGCGGCGCCGGCTTTGCGGAAGACGTGCGGATAGCGGCGCGCGAGCGCGAGACCGAGCGCGCCGGCGCCGGCGACGACCAGCGGGAACGGCAGGCGCAGGTGCAGCGCGACAAACGCGGCGGCGGCGACCCACCACAGCGCGTGGTGATGGATCGCGCGCTTGCCGACGCGTAGCAGCGCCTCGGCGACGAGCGCGACCACGACCGGCTGCACGCCGTAGAGCAGGCCCGCGATTACCGGCACGTCGTGATGCGCGGCGGCGAGCCACGAGAGCAGCAGCATGACGACGATCGACGGCGCGACGAACAGGATGCCGGCACAGAGCCCGCCGCGCGTGCCGTGCAGGCGCCAGCCGGCATACGTCGCGAGCTGCTGCGCCTCGGGGCCGGGCAGCAGCATGCAGAAATTGAGCGCGCGCAGGAACTGCTCCTCGCCCAGCCAGCCGCGGCGATCGACCAACTCGCGGTGCATGAGCGCGATCTGGCCGGCGGGCCCGCCGAAGTTGATGAAACCGAGTTTCAGCCAGAAGCGAAACGCCTGACGAAAAGACGGCGCGACGGGCACGGCGTCCCTAATACCATCAGGTGCGCTTGCGCGAGCCCCCGCCGGCGCAGTAAAGCGGTAGGCGAAGATGAGCGAGGTTTCGGAGCTGAAGGCGGCGTTTTTCGACTTTTCGCGGCGGCGCGCCCTCAAGGCGACCAGCCAGCGCGAGGCGATCGTCGACAGCTTCTTTCGCGCCGGCGGGCACATGAGCGCCGACGCGCTGCTCGAGAAGGTGCGGCGCAAGAACCCGCGCGTCGGCTACGCGACGGTCTATCGCACGCTCAAGCTGCTGTGCGAGGCGGGGCTGGCCAACGAGCGGCGCTTCGGCGCGGGCTTCGCGCTCTACGAGAAGGCCGGGCCGCACCACCACGACCACCTCATCTGCACCGGCTGCGGGCGGATTTCGGAGTTCGAGAACGACGAGATCGAGCACCTGCAGGACGAGGTCGCGCGCAAGCACGAATTCACGATCACACACCACAAGCACGAGATCTACGGCCTCTGCGCGAGCTGCCAATCCAAGCGCTGAGGGCGAGCCGCCGATGATCGCCGCCGCGCTCGCCCTCGCGCTCACGGCGCCTCAAGCGCGCGACGCCGAGCAACTCGTCGGATTGCTCGACTACGTGGCGGGCGACTACGCCGGCGCGGTGAAGGATGGGCGCGTCGTCGCGCAGGCCGAGTACGACGAGCAGAAAGCCTTCGTCGCCGACGCGCGGGCTCTTGCGCGGTCGCTCGGGCAGCCCGACGCGCCTTTCGCCGCGCTCGCGGCGCTGGTCGCGGGCGTCGTGCCGCCGGCGGACGTCGCGCGCGCCGCCCGCGCGCTGCGCGACGAGCTGGTGGCGCGGCTGCGCGTCGCGGTCGTGCCGGCGCGCCCGGCGTCCAAGGCGCGGGCCGCGATGCTGTACGGGCGGCTGTGCGCGAGCTGTCACGGCGCCACCGGCGACGCGCGCACGGCGCAGGCCGAAAAGCTCACGCCGCCGCCGCGCTCGTTCCGTAGTCGCGATTTCCTCGATTCGGCGTCGCCGCGCCGCGCCTACCACGCGCTGACCTTCGGCCTGCCCGGCACCGCCATGGCGTCCTTCGATGCGCTGCCGCCCGAAGATCGCCTGGCGCTCGCGCTCTACGTCTTCGCGCTGCCGCACGCGGGCCGCCCGGCCAAGCGCGCCGAGTTGCCGCTGCGCGAGGTCATGCTCGCGAGCGACGCCGAGCTGCGCGCACGCGCGGGCGAGCGCGGCCTGGCGTGGCTCCGCACCGAGGCGCCGTGGCGCACGCCCGATCCGATCGTCGAAGCGCGGCGGTTGGCGCGGGCCGCCGTCGCGGCGCCGACCGCGGACGAGGCGCGGCGCCTCGCCATCGACGCCTACCTGCTGGGCTTCGAGTCGGCCGAGTTGCGGCTGCGGGCGCGTGATCCCGCGCTGGTCGCCGAGGCGGAGCGGGCCTTCCTCGCGCTGCGCGGCGCGCTCGACACGCGCGCGCCCCCCGGCGTCATCGCCGCGCGCCTCGACGCGCTCGAGCGCGTGCTCGACCGCGCCGACGCCGCGCTCGCCTCGCGCGCCCCGCGCGGCGCCTACGCCTTCTTCGCGTCGCTGGTGATCCTGCTGCGCGAGGGCCTCGAGGCGGCGCTGCTGGTCGCGGCGCTTCTGGCCGTGCTGCGCCGCGCCGGCCGCGCCGATCTGGGAAAACTGGTCCACGCCGGCTGGCTGGCCGCTCTCGCCGCGGGCGCGCTCACCTGGTGGCTCTCGAGCATCGTCATCGGCCGCATCGCCGCGCGGCGCGAGCTGATCGAAGGCGCGGTCTCGCTGCTGGCCGCCGCCGTGCTCTTCTACGTGAGCTTTTGGCTGCTCGGCAAAGCCGATGCCGCGCGCTGGATGCGCTATCTGCGCACGCAGGTCGAGGCGAGCCTCGCGCGTCGCAGCGTCGCGGTGCTGTTCGGGCTCGCGTTCCTCGCCGTCTACCGCGAGGCCTTCGAGACCGTGCTCTTCTACCGCGCGCTGCTCGCCGAGGCCGGCGCCGATCGCGCGGCGATTCTCGGCGGCGCGGCGGCGGGAGGCGCGGCCGTCATCGCCTTCGCGTGGGTGGTCTTCCGCGCGGGAGCGCGCCTGCCCTTCGGCGCGATCTTCGGCGGCTCGGGGCTGCTCCTTTGCCTGCTGGCGATCGCGTTCGCCGGCGCGGGCCTCAAGGAGCTGCGCGGCGCCGGCGTCCTCTCGCCGCGACCGATCGCCGGCGGCCCCGAGGTCGCGTGGATGGGCCTTCACCCCGACGTGGTCGGACTGGTCGTGCAGGGCGCGATGCTGGCGTCGCTGGTGATCGCCGGCGCGGTGACGCTGGCGCGGCGCGCGCGCCCCACCACCGCCGGTTGAGAAGCTGACCGCCGTGTCGGCGCGGCCTACAATCGCGGGCATGCGCTTCGGCCTTCGGGCGCGCTTGCTCGTCGGGCTGGCCGCGCTGACGCTCGCCGCCACCGGGACGGCCGGTGGCGTGGCGCTGTGGGCCGCCGAGTCGATCACGATCGAGAACGAGCGCGGCTACGGGCGCAGCGTCGCGCAGGCGGTCGCGCTCACGCACGCGCCCGGCGCGAGCCTCGTGGCCGAGGCCCAGCGCGTCGCGCCGTTCCTCGCGCGCACGCGCGAGGAGACCGGCTCGCAGGAGGTGACGATCGTGGACGCGGCCGGCCGAGTGCTCGCGTCGAGCGACCGCGCGCTCGTCGGCACCGACCTGCGCGACGCCGCGGTCGTCCTCGCACTGAGCTCGCACGTCGCCTCGTCGCGCACCGGGCCGCTCGGCGCGAGCTTCGCCGAGCCCATCGTCGACGGCGGCGCGACGGTCGGCGCGGTGCGCGTGGTGCGGCGCGCGGCCAGCGCCGCGCCGTTTCAGCGCTCGCGGCGCGTGATCGTCGCGCTCACGCTGATCGACGCGGCCTTCCTGTTGATCATCGGCGCGCTGCTGCTCGGCCGCTACGTCGTGCGCCCGATCGAGCGCCTGCGCGAGCTCGCGCGCCGCGTCGCCGCCGGCGAGCTCGGCCACACCATCCCCGTCGAGGGCGGCGGCGAGATCGCCGATCTCACGCGCGCCGCCAACGACATGTCGCTCGCGCTGCGGGAGCACGTGCGCCGGCTCGAGGGCGCGCGCGAGCAGCTCGTGCGCTCCGAGAAGCTCGCGTCGATCGGACGCCTCGCGGCCGGCATCGCGCACGAGGTGGGAAACCCCTTGGCCGCGATCATCGGCTACGCCGAGATCCTGAAAGACGAGGCGCTGCCGATCGAGGAGCGGCGCGAGATCGAGGAGCGCATCCGCCGCGAGGCCACGCGCATCGACGCTATCGAGCGCGAGTTGCTCGACTACGCGCGCCCCATGCACGAAGCGATCGAGGCCGTTGCGCTCGCCTCGGTCGTCGACGCCGCCGCGTCGCTCGCGGGGCACCACCAGCGCTTCCGCGAGGTCGCGCTCGAGCGCTTGCTGCCGGCGGACCTGCCGCCGGTGGCCGCCGGCGCGTCGCGCATGACGCAGGTGCTGGTCAACCTCTTCATCAACGCCGCCGACGCGATGGGTGGACGCGGCCGCGTGCGCGTCACGGCACGCGCCGCCGGGGGCAGCGTCGAGTTCCGCGTGTCGGACGACGGGCCCGGCGTTCCCGCCGAGCTGCGCGCGAAGATCTTCGAGCCGTTCGTGACCACCAAGGAGCCGGGCGAGGGCACGGGCCTGGGCCTGGCCATCTGCCATTCGATCGTCGACAGCTACGGTGGGACGATCACGCTCGACGACGGCGAAGCGCCGGGCGCGACGTTCGTGGTCACGCTGCCGGCATGGAGCGCGGAGCGCTCTTGGGCTATCGTGGCTACCCCGTGACACAAAGGAGGCACTCGATGCGCGCATCTTTCACACTGGTCCTGGGTCTGATCCTGCTCGTCGCGCCGGCGGCGGCGCTCGCCAAGGAGATCTCGCGGGAGCTCGCCGTCGACGGCTGGACCTGCGAAGGCTGCGCGGCGCGCACCGAGAAGGTCGTGCGCGCGCTCAAGGGCGTCAAGGACGCCAAGGCGAACCTCGACAAGAAGCTGGTCGCCGTCACGTACGACGACGCCCAGACCGGGCCCGACGCCATCCGCGCCGCGATCACGAAGGCGGGCTTCTCCTGCCCGCTGCCCAAGAGCAAGTAGCCGGCGCCGATCCTGACCCTGGTGTCGCGTCCGTCCATGGAAACGTGATCGCGCGTCGCTGGCCGCCTTCGCGAGGAAAACTCCCGGGAGCACGAAGCTGAAACCTGGTAGCTAGTGGCTTCGTGAAGCGCGCCCTGTGGGTCGGCCTCGCCGGCGCGGCGCTGTTCGTCGCCGCGCATCCGCCGATGCTCGGGCTCGGCGGCCAGGCGCGTTTTCCCGGCTGGGATCTCACCCGGGTCTTCTGGGCCGATCTCGCGTTCATGCGCCGCGTGCTGGCCGGCGGCGAGCTGCCGCTCTGGAACCCGTACGACCGCGCCGGCTATTCGTTCGTCGCCGAGCCGCAAAGCGCCGTTTACGACCCGCTGACGTGGCTCCTCGTCGCGGTCGCGCTGGTCGTCGGATCAGCGCCCGCCTGGCTCGCCATCGCAAAGCCGATCCTGCTCTACGGCATCTCGGCCGCCGGCATGGACGCCTACCTGCGTGAACGGCGGCTGCCTCCCTGGGCGGCGGCGCTCGGCACCGTCGCGTTCATCCTGTGCCCGCGCATGGACAAGCTCAAGGATCAGTCGGCTCTCTGGCCGGTCGCCTGGATGGGCTGGCTGCTCCTCGCCGTCGAACGTTGCGTGGCGCGGCCGGGACCGCGCTCGGGCGCGTGGCTCGGCGCCGCGCTCGGGATGTCCTTCGTCGCGGGCTATCCGCCGTCGACGTTCCGGATGTTTCTCATCGCCGCGCCCCTCGGCGTCGTGGCGCTGGTCGAAGCGTGGCTCACCGCCGCGGATCGGCGGGCGTGGGCTCTGAGGCTCGCCCGCGCGGCGGGCGCCGCGGCCACCGTGGCGTTCGCACTCAGCGCCGCCCAGGTTGCGGCCACGGTCTCGATACTCGGAGGCACGCTCCGCGCCGCGCTCGGCGAGGGTGAAGTCCTGCGCTCGACCATCGTTCCTTCCTCGGCGGTCGGGCTGCTGGTGCCGCAGCCCGCGACCGGCCCGCTCCTGCTCTACGCCGGCTTCGCTCCCCTCGCCGGCGCGCTCGCGGGGCTCGCGCTCGCCCGCCCGGCCCGCGCCGTTGCGCTCGCGGCTGTCGCGGCGCTCGGGTTCCTGCTCGCGTGCGGAGGAAATGCGCCGCTCCTGCCCGCGGCCCTGCGCCTTCCCGGCTTCTCCGCCTTCCGCATCGCGGAGCACTACGCCCTCGTGCCCGCCGTCGCGCTCGCCATCGCGGGGGCGACCGGCGCCTCCGCGCTTGCGTCCGCGCCACCGCGCGCGGCGCGCGCCCTGGCCGGCGGCGTCGCGGCGCTCCTCGGCGCGCGGCTCGCGTTCGGTGGGCGAGCCGACGCCGGCGCGGCCATCGCGTTCGTGGTCGCGGCGCTGGTCGCCGCGCTGGCGCTCGCCGGCGAGCATCGGCGCGCCTGGATCGGCTGGGCGCTGGTCGTCGCCACCGCAACCGACCTCTTGTTCGCGAGCCGGCCGGTCGCGCGTATCCTCCAGCCGATGCCGGACCTCGCGCGGGCCGAGAAGCTCGCGCGCGCCGCCGCGCCGCTCGTAGCCACGCGCGTCGCCGACTTCGAGTGGGCGGGCCGGAGGCCCGGACCGCACGCCGGCGTGCGCGATTTCGCCGGAGCCCGTCCCGCGCTGGCCGATCGGAGCTACATGCTCCTCTACCGAGCGGCGCGCGCCGACCCGACGCTGCTCGCCGCGATGAACGTCGGCATCGTCGCCACGCGTGACCGCAAGGCGCGCGCCCGGCTCGACGCCTCACCCGGCGCCGAAGCGCTGGCCGGGCCACCTGGACTCTACCGCGTGCGGGACCCATGGCCGCTCGCGGCGTGGGTGGGCTCAGCCGAGCTCGTGCGCAACCCGAGCGAGGTGCTCGAACGACTGCGCAAGACCCGAGGTCCGACCGCCGTGCTCGACGAGGCCGACGCGCCCGAGGATGCGCGTCGCCGCCTGCGGGGACTCGCCGGCGCCCGGGCGTCCGTCCCGGCGCGCGTCGTCACGTGGCGGGCCAACCGCGTCGTCCTCGACGTCGACGCGCCGGCCGACGGGCTCGTCGTCGTCGCCGAATCGTACGACCCCGACTGGCACGCGACCGTCGATGGCACTGCGCGCCCTCTCTTGCGCGCGAACCTGATCCACCGGGCCGTCGAGCTTGCCGCGGGACGCCACCGCGTCGAGTTTCGCTACTTACCGCGTGGCGTGCTCGCGCTCTCGGGCTTGTGGCTCGCGGCCCTCGCGGGACTCGGCGTACTCATGCTGCGACGAGCAGCCACGTGAAACCGTACGCGGACACGAGCCGCCGCGCGCGCGCCGCGGTCACCGTCGCGGCCTTCGGCATGGCGCTCGCCTTCGGCCTCTACCGCGTCGGTCACCGCGATCTCTGGATCGACGAGACGTTCACCGTCGTCGACGCGCGGCGCAGCCTCGCGGACATGCTCGCGATGGTCCGCCCCGACGGCACGCGCATGCCGCACACGCCGCTTGCGTACCTGGTGACGCGCGCGACGCTGCCTTTTTGCGGCGACGACGAGGCGTGCCTGCGGCTTCCCTTCGTCGCGGCGTACGCCGGCGTGGCGGCCGTCTCGCTCCGGCTCGGCTGGGCGCTCTTCGGTCTGGGCGCGGGCGTCTGTGGCGCGGCGCTCTGGACGCTCTCCGCCTACGTGCTCAAGCACACGCACGAGGTGCGCTTCTACTCGCTCTTCGCGCTGCTCGTGCTCGCGACGCTCGCGGGAACGGTGCGCTGCCTCGGCCTCGACGGACGTCCGCCCACCGCGCGGCTCCGCACCTGGGCGCTGACCGGAGTCGCGGCGGCGGCGGCGATCTGGTGCCACGTGTTCGCGGCGCTGTGGCTGGTGGGGATCGCCGCGTGGGCGGCGGCGTACCAACTCGTGGCGGCGCGGCGGGGAAGCGCGGCGCTACGCGGCGGGCGGCTCGGCTGGGCGGTCGCGGCGGCGGCGTTTGCCGTGGCGGTGGCGCCGCTCCTGCCGGGGTTGCTCGGCCACTTTGACGGCGACGGGTCGCGTTACGCGAGGTTTTCGTGGAAGCCGGTGAAGAACTGGGTGAGCGTGGCGAAGGACGTCGTGAGGACGACGCTCAAGTCGAACATCGTGCCGGCGCTGGTGGCGGCGGGTGTCGTCGCGCTGCCGGGCGCCGCGCGCGCCCGGCTCGCGGCGGTCGTCGCGATCGCGCTCTTTCCGCTCGTGCCGTTTACGCTCGTCACGCCGGAACACTTCCTGACCGTGCGCTACTTCATGCCGTCGATCGCGCTCGGCCTGCTCGCGGCGGGCGCGGGCATGGCGGGGCTCGCGGCGCTTCCCGGGCGTCTCGCGGCACGCGCAGGCAGCGGGACGCCGGCGCGGGTCGTGGCCGTCGTGCTCGGCGCGGCGATCGTCGCATGGCCGGCGGCCGGGATCGGGCGCCTGTACGCGAAAGATCTACGCGCGTACTGGGCGAACCCGGGCGGCGAGCCTTGGCGTCAGGTGCGCGACTACCTGCGGCGGCACGCGCGGGACGGCGACGCACTGATCGTCACCCCCTACGAGCTGGTGCGGTTCCCCTTCGAAGTCTATGCGCCTCCCCTGGCACCGCTCGACGACCGTGAGGAGGACGTCTCGCGTCGTATTGACGCGCGAGGGTTCGGCCGCGTCTGGACGATCGCGTCGCACTACGGCACGCCCGAGCGGCGAGAGCGCTACGAGCGGCTCCAGCGAAGGCTCGATGGCGACTACCGCAGGGTGGGCCTGCCGAGCCCCCGGATTCGCACGGGCTCCATCCAAATGACGCTCTACGAGCGGCGCCCGCCGGCGGAGCCCGACCAGGAGCCGGCGGCCCCGCGGCCACGCGGACGCCGACGTTAGCCCTTCGACACGAAGCGATTGCCGGCGACGAACAGGCGCCACGGCTTGCGCGCCCACGCGCCGGCGTACTCCACGCCGATGCGGCGCGAGCGGCCGACGCGCGACGGCGGCGTGCCAGGCTCGCTGAAAAGGCCGGACGCACCGGTGAGGTCCGCGCCGTTCATGCGCCCACCCCTGGTATAATTGGCCGACGAGGTGTCCCATGCAGCGAATTTCCTGGTTGGCCGTGGTGTTCGTCCTTCTTGCTGGTTGCGGTGGTGTCGACGACGAGGCTGCAGCGGAAGGCGAAGCCGAGTCAGAGGCCGAAGCGGCGACGACGATGGTGTATTCCATGGCGCCAGCTTGTTCCAGCGAGCGCACGACGTTCTTGATCGACGAAGCCTTCTGACCGATGGCGACGTAGATACAGGTGACGCCTTGGCCCTTCTGGTTGATGATCGCGTCGATCGCGACGGCGGTCTTGCCAGGCTGGCGGTCACCAATGATCAGCTCGCGCTGACCACGGCCGACGGGCACCATCGAGTCGATGGACTTGATGCCG
>JBBTFH010000033.1:0-9078 GCA_038041915.1 Myxococcota bacterium | reverse complement strand
CTGCCGACCGCGCGCCACCGCAACGCCTCCTGCGTCGAAGAGCTCGCGCCGCGCTGAGCAGAGCGTTAGCAGCCCTCACCGCAGCCACGGCTCGACCATCGCGGCGAGGCGCCGCTCGCCGCGCGGGCCGATGGCGGCGTCGCGTACGAGGCCGCCGCGATCGACGACGAGCGTGAAGGGCAGCGTGCGCACGCCATAGCGAGCCCCGACGACGCCCTCCCCGTCGAGCAGCACGGTAACGCCGGACAGCCCGGCGCGCCGCACGAAGCGCTCGACGTCGGCGCGCGGCTCTCCCGCGTTGACCGCCAGGACGCGCAGACCACGCGACGCGAAGCGCCGCGCGAGGCGCTCCACGTGCGGCAGTTGGACGACGCACGGTTCGCACCAACTCGCCCAAAAGTCGACGAGCACGACGCTGCCCCGAAGGTCGCCGAGCGCGACCTCGCCCCCGGCGAGCGCCGGCAGACGGAACGCCGGCGCGGCGCGTCCGCGCGCGATCGGTCCAAGCGCGTCGACCTGCGTCAGGGTCCGCGGCAGGTTGACGGCCATCAGCAAGGCGAGGCCGCCCAGGACGGCCAGCCCGAGGCCGCGCCGGCGCGTCACGCGCGCACCACGCGGACGGCAAGGACGAGCAGCGCGGCGCTCCACAGCCAACCGAGGGCCACGAGCGCGTGCGCGGCGCCTTCGGGCGCGCCGGCGGCCGCCGCCAGCCCGGCCGCGACGCGCAACGCGAGCGACGGCATCCAGGCGCACGCGGCGAGATCGACGTCGCGCGCCGAGTCGCGTCGAGCGCGCGGCGACGCGACCGTGAGCGCGAGGGAGCCGACGAGGATCGCCGCCAGGTCCACGCCGCCCGCCTGCGCGACCACGCGCAGCGCGCCGAGCAGACCGCCGCGCAGATCGAGCCGAGCGGCGACGGCCAGTTCGCGCGCGAGCGCATCGGCGTGCAGCGCGAGCACGCCGAGCGCGATCAGCCCCAGCGCGTCGCGAAATCCGGCGCTCCCACCGCGCCGCGCCGCCACGTCGCGGAGCGCGCACGCGGGCGCTTCGAGGACGGCCCCCAACCGATCCGCCAGCAACGGATTCAGCTCTGCCGCGACTGCGCGAGGCGCTTGGCGGCGGTCGCCACCGCCGAGGACACGTTCTTGGAGGTCGAGAGGATCTTGAGATCGACCGAGCGCAGGTGCGTCAGGAGCCTTACCGCGACCGGCAGCGGGCACTTCGGGTTGCTGACGAGGTTCTTCTTCACCGTGTAGAGCCGCATCCACTCCTTCTTGTTGGAGATGAAGCGGATCACCTCGTCGTCGACGCTGCGCGCACCGGCGTACTTGACGGCCTCCTGGTCGGTCACGGCCGGCGAGCGGATCGCCGCCATCGCGACCATCTTGTTCGAGTCGCGCACCAGCACCGCCCGGTGGAAGCTGTTGCCGAGCATCGCCAGGCGGATCTTCGCGTTCACCGGGAGCGAACCGATCTGCTGGAGCTTCTTCTCGGCCTTGTCGCCGCCCTTCTTGAGCAACAAGTCGTCGCCGCCATCGAGATTCGTCGTCGTGTCGGCTTCGTCGGGCTCTTCCGCGGCAGCCCCGGCGAGCCCGGTCTCGAGCTCGTCGCCGAAGGCGAGCGTGTCGGAGAAGAGCGCGTCGACGCCGCCGGCCTCGCTCGCAGGCACCGCCGGAAGCTCGACCTCCGTTCGGGTCCCGAAGTCGCGCGACGTCGGAATGCCCGCGAGCGCGATCCCGCGCCGACCCGCCATCTCGACGAGGCGGTCGATCATCGACATGCGCGCGCCGCGGTTGAAATAGAGCGCCTCGATGATCTTGGGCGCGCGGAAGAGCCGCTCCTCGTTGACGGCGATGGCCTCGCAGATGCGTTCGCTGCCGCCGCGCGCGAAGTCGTAGACGGTTTCCTCGTGCGTCGCGGGATTGAGCAGCACCTGCTCGAGCAGCGGACCGCGCTCGGCCAGGCGCTCGGCGAAGAAGTCGAGCACGCGCGCGTCGAGCGCCTCGCCCAGGACCGGCTGGACGATCCGCTCCGGTAGATCGGCGGCCGTCTTCATCGCCGCCGCGCGCACCGGCGTGTCGCCATCGAGCGCGAGCTGGTAGAGCGCGAGGCAGAGATCGCGCGGCCCCATCGGCGCCAGGCCGCGCGCCACCATCAGGCGGGCGGGCGCCGGCGTCGTCGTCGCCGTCGCGCGCAGAACGAGCGCGGGAAGCTCCGCCTCCAAAAGCGGCGTGCGAAAGAGGCCCAAGCTACTCTTCCTCCTCCGCGGCCACTTTCGCCTCGCTCACGATCTTGTCGGTCAAGTGCCCCGGCACCTCGTCGTAGCGCGAGAGCTCCATGTGGAACGATCCGCGACCGCCCGTCATCGACCGCAAGTCTGCCTCGTATCGCAGCACCTCCGCCATGGGGACTTGTGCCCTGACTACGGTTCCTTTGCCCACCGTCTCCATGCCGAGGACGCGCCCGCGCTTGGCGTTGATGTGGCCGATGACGTCACCCGAGCTCGAAGTCGGGCAGACGATCTCCAAGCTCATCACGGGCTCGAGCAGGATGGGGCGCGCCAGGCGAAACGCCGCCTGGAAGGCCTTCGAGCCGGCGATCTCGAACGAGCGGGTGTCGGAGTCGACGTCGTGGTACTTGCCGTCCTTGAGACGTACGCGTACGTCGACGACCGGGAAGCCGGCGATCACGCCCTTGCCCAGCCGGTTGCGGATGCCCTTCTCGATCGCCGGGATGAACTGCCGCGGCACGGCGCCGCCAAAGATTTCGTCGACGAACTCGAAGCCGCCGCCCCGCGGCATCGGCTCGAGGTCGATGGTGCAGACGCCGTACTGCCCGCGCCCGCCGGTCTGCTTCTTGTGTTTGCCCTCGACCTCCTGGACCGCGCCCTTGACCGTCTCGCGGTACGGCACCTTGGGCGGCAGGAGTTCGACGTCGGCGCCGAGGCGGCGCAGCTTCTCGACGTTGACCTCGACGTGGCTCTGCCCCATCCCGGACAGCAGCACCTCCTTGGTCGCCTGATCGTGCGAGACGTGCAGCGCGTAGTCCTCCTCGACGATCTCGTGCAGCTTGCCCGCCAGCCTGTCCTCGTCGCCCTGCGACCTGGCGCGGATCGCGAAGCTGATCACGGGCTGCGGCGGCTTGGGCAACTCGAAGAGCACGGGCGACCTCTCGTCGCAGAGCGTGTCGCCGGTGCGTGTCTCCTTGAGCTTGGCGACGCCGACGAGCTCACCCGGCCCGGCCTCGGCGAGCGTCTCGCGCTTCTTGCCGCAAAGCGCGTAGATCTGCCCAACGCGCTCCGCCTTGCCGCGGGTCGCATTCCACACCGACGAGTCGGCGTGCAGGACGCCGGAGACGACGCGGAGCAGGCTCACGCGCCCGATGTCCGAGGCGGCGGTCTTGAAGACGATCGCCGAGAACGGCTCGGCCGGATCGGCGCGGCGCCAGACCTCGCCACCCTTCGGATCCTTGCCCCCAAGCGGCGGGCGCGCGGCCGGCGACGGGAACTCGTCGGCGACGAAGTCGAGCACCGTCGCGACGCCGGCGCACCTGGCGGCGGACGCGCAAAGGACCGGCACGAGCGTGCGCGTCGCGACGCCACGCGACAAGCCTGCGCGCACCTCCGCCTCCGCGAGCTCGCCCGTCTCGAGGTACTTCTCGATCAGCGCGTCGTCGGTTGACGCGATGGCCTCGAGCAGCGCGTCGCGCCCCGCCCGCGCCGCCGCTTGCAGCGCCGGCGGCACTTCGCCGACCAAAGGCTCGCGTCCGTCGCCGGGGAAGCGGATGGCCTTCATGGCGAGCAGATCGATCACGCCCTCGAAGCCCGCCTCGGCGCCGATCGGGAGCTGCACCGGCGTCGCCTTCTCGCTGAGCGACGCCTTGCAGCCCTCGACGGCCCGCTCGAAGCTGGCGCGCTCGCGATCCATCTTGTTGACGACGATCGCGACGGGCAGCCCGCGCTCCTCGGCGGCTTGCCATCCCCTCTCGGTGCCGACCTGCACGCCATCGGGCGCGCTGACGACGAGCAACGCGCCGTCGACCGCGGCGAGCGCCATCGTCACCTCGACACCGAAGCTCGGCTCGCCCGGCGTGTCGACGAAGTTGAGCTTGCACTTCTTCCACTCCGCGTGGCCGAGCGCCGCGTGGATGGTGATCTTGCGCTTGTGCTCCTCGGGCTCGGCGTCGAGCGTCGAGGTGCCGTCGTCGACGTGCCCGAGGCGCGAGGTCAGCCTGGCCGAAAAGAGCATCGCCTCGCAAAGCGACGTCTTTCCCACCCCGCCGTGCCCCAGAAGCGCGAAGTCCCGCACGTCCGTTGGATCATATCGCTTCATCCCCGTGCCTCCTGTCCGGCCTTACAAAGGCGATGTGTTCCGTCCGTAGAGCAGCAGTAGCCCGTGCAACGTCAGCAGCGGATCGGCCTCCTCGATCGTCTCCGACTCGGACGCTATGATCGGCGCCAGTCCTCCGGTGGCGATGACCAGCGGGTGGCCGCCAAGCTCGGCGATCAGGCGGCGGACGATGCCGTCGACGAGCCCGACGTAGCCGAAGAACAGCCCCGCCTGGATGCTCGCGACGGTGTTCTTGCCGATCACCGAGCGCGGCCGCGACACCTCGACGCGCGGCAGCTTCGCCGCGTGATGGTAGAGCGCGTCGGCGCTGATGGCGAGCCCCGGCGCGATCGCGCCGCCGAGATATTCGCCGCGCTCCGAGACGCAGTCGAACGTGGTCGCGGTCCCGAAGTCGACGACGATCGCGGACCGGTGGTGGCGCTCGAAGGCGGCCACCGCGTTCACGATGCGATCGGCGCCGACCTCGCGCGGGTTCTCCGTGAGCACCGGCATGCCGGTGCGGATTCCGGGGCCGACGACCAGCGGCCGCCAGCCGAGCCGTACTTCCATCATGCGCTCGAGCGGCTCGAGCACGGCCGGAACCACGCAGCAGATGATGCCGGCGCGGAGAGCCTCGGCGCCGATGCCCGAGAAGCCGAGCAGCGACCGCAGCATCACCATGTACTCGTCGGCGGTGCGGCCCTCCGTCGTCTCCAGCCGCCAGTGGTCGACGAGGTGATCGCCGTCGAAGACGCCGAGCACCGTGTTCGTGTTGCCCACGTCGACGGCGAGCAGCATCGGGAAAGCCTAGGCCCGTGGGCGCGCGACGGTCAATACCGGCGCTTGGACTTCGTGGCGCGCTCCGAGGCGGGTGGGTGTCGGCGGCGCGACGGCGTGCCCGGTGCGGGCGGCGCGACGTGCACGCCGTGGTCGCGGCGAACGGTCGGCGGCGGCGCCTGGGCGGCTCGGCGGGCGGCCCACGGGCGGCCCGCGGCGTGGCGGTAGCGTGGCGCATAGACGGTCCGGTAGTACGTCGCGTGCCGTTGCTGGTGCCGGTAGTAGTCGCTCCCGAAGCCGCCGACGAACACGAAGTACGCGCCGTAAGGGCGGAAGTACGGACCCCACGGACCGTAGAGGTGATAGTGGTCGGCCTCGAAGTAGCACCAGCCGCCCCACGGGTGCGGATGGTGGCGCCAGAAGAGGTGCGCGCCGCCGCCGTAGCCGAAGTCGTAAGGATCGCCGACGAAGGTCCACGCGCCGTTCCACCAGACGAACAAGTACGGATCGAACGGCGCGAACGGGTGCACGTGCGGGCCCGGCGTCACGCAAAAGGTGCCGTACCCGTCGGAAACGGGGTGGTAGCCGTAGTAGGCGTGCGCGCCCGACGACGGCGCGGGCACGGGCGCCACCCGCGGCGCCGGTGACGCGGGCGCGGGAGGAGCCGCGCCTTCGGGCGGCGGTGCGGGCGCCTGGACGGTCCGCGCGCCCTGCGCGGCCGGAGCCGGAGCCGTGGCCGCTGAAACCTCCGGCGGCGACGCCGAGACGATCTGCGCGACCAGCAACACGACGAGCATCGAGTCAAAGCTAGCACGCGACCCCATGCCCGGCTATCCTGCCCGGCGATGCTCACCGACGAGATCGACCGCCTGCTGCGCGCGGCGATGATGGCGAAGGATCTGAAGACCGCCAACGTGCTGCGCGCGCTCAAGACCAAGCTCACCGAGCGGCGCACGTCGGCCGGATTCTCGGGCGAGCTCACCGACGCGATCGTCGTCGAGGTGGCCTCCGCGTACGCCAGGCAGCTCGACAAGGCGCTTTCCGAGTACGCGAACGTGGGCGAGCGCGGCGCGGCGCTGGCCGAGGAGCTGCGCTTCGAGATCGGCTACCTGCAGCGCTTCCTACCCGCGAAGCTGGGCGAGGACGAGGCGCGAGAGATCGTGCGCGCGGCGATTGCGGCGATCGGCGCCAAGGAGCCGCGCGAGGCGGGCAAGGTCGTCGGGCAGGTCATGAGGACGCACAAAGGCCTGATCGACGCGGCCGTCGCCAAGCGGATCGCCGAGCAGCTGCTCGTGGTCACGCCTTCTCACTAGCCGTAGCTCGGCTTGCGATCGAAGTGGTGGTGGCTCTCGACGTAGCGCACCGTGCCGGTCTTGCTGCGCATGATCACCGAGCTGGTGATCGCGCCGCCGGGGAAGTAGCGCACACCGCGCAGGAAGGCGCCGTCGGTCACGCCGGTCGCGGCGAACATGACCTGCCCCGCCGCCAGCTCGTCGGCGCGGTAGACCTTGTCGAAGTCGCGGATGCCCATCGCGCGCATGCGCTCCTTCTCCAGGTCGTTGCGCGGCCGCAGCACGCCCTGGATCTCTCCGCCGATGCAGCGCATCGCCGCCGCCGAGAGCACGCCCTCGGGAGCGCCGCCGATTCCGAAGAGCACGTCGATGCCGGTCTCGGCGCGGCAGGTCGCGATCGCCGCCGACACGTCGCCGTCGCCGATGAGCCGGATGCGCGCGCCCGCCTTGCGCACCTCCTGAATCAGCTTCTCGTGCCGCGGCCGCTCGAGGATGATCGCCATCAGGTCCTCGACGTAGCAGCCCTTGGCGTCGGCGATGCGCCTGAGGTTCTCCGTGGGGCTCCGGGTGATGTCGATGGCGCCGCGCGCCACCGGGCCGACGGCGATCTTGTCCATGTACGTGTCGGGCGCGTTCAGGAATTTTCCGTCCTCGGCTATGGCGATGACGGCGATCGCGTCGGGCGAGCCGGTAGCGCACAGGTTGGTGCCCTCGAGCGGATCGACGGCGATGTCGACCTTGGGCGCATCCGCCTCGCCGGAGCCGACCTTCTCGCCGATGAAGAGCATCGGGGCCTCGTCGCGCTCGCCCTCGCCGATGACGACGGTGCCGCTGATGCGGATCGACTGGAGCGCCTTGCGCATCGCCTCGACGGCGGCGCGATCGGCGCCTTCCCGATCGCCGCGGCCCACCAACCGCGCGCAAGAGAGCGCTGCCGCTTCGGTCACACGGATGACTTCGAGCGCAAGGTTCCTGTCCATGATTCTCTCCCTCCCTTGGTGGCTAGTCCGGCCCTGGCGGCGCGCGCGTCGTGACGGCGGCGCCCCACCACTGGGGCACGCACGCCGCATGGTGCGACGGCCCCGGCGACGCCGTCAATCGTCAACGGGCGTCAGCATCGCCGAGCTACTCCTCGATCCGCAACAGCTTGGTCCGGCCCAAAGCGGCTTCCATGGCGTCGATCTCGGCGCGCGCGGCCTGGACATCGCGCTCGCGGGCGCGGTGCGTGAGGATGATGAGCGAGACCGGGCCGGCGGCGGCGCTCCCTTGCACGACCTCGGCGATCGAGATGCCGTGCGCGGCCAGCGCGCCGGCGACGCGCGCGAGCACGCCCGGCTGGTCGGCGACGGCGAGGCGCAGGTAGTAGCGGCACTCGAGATCGCCCATGTCGCGGATCGGCAGGTCGCGCAGGCGCCGATAGGAGCGCGGTGGCGGCGCCGAGGAGGAAAACGCGATCAGGTTGCGGCACACCTCGATCACGTCGGAGACGACGGCGACGGCCGTCGCCAGGCCGCCGGCGCCGTGGCCGTAGTAGAGCGAGGGCCCGAGCGCGCGGCTGCGCACGTAGACGGCGTTGAGCGCGCCGCCGACCGAAGCGAGGATCCATCGCTTCGGCACCAGCGCGGGGTGAACGCGCACCTCGAGGCTGTCGCCGTGATCTTTCGCAATGGCGAGGTGCTTGATGCACATGCCAAAACGCTCGGCGGCGGCCAGATCGGCCGGCTCGACTACAGAGACGCCGCGCGTGAAGATCTGCGCGGGACGCAGGCGCGCGCCGAACGCGATCGTGGCGAGGATCGCCAGCTTGTGCGCGGCGTCCACGCCCTCGACGTCGAGCGTCGGATCGGCCTCGGCGTAGCCCGCCTGCTGCGCCTCGCGCAGCACCTCGTCGAAGGGCCGCCCCGCGTCGGCCATGCGCGTGAGGATGTAGTTTGACGTGCCGTTGACGATGCCCCAGATCGCCTCGACGCGATCGGAGGCCAGCCCCTCGCGCAGCGCACGGATGATGGGGATTCCGCCCGCGACCGCCGCCTCGAAGTAGACTTCGACGCCCGCGCGCTCGGCGGCGGCGAAGATCTCGTCGCCGTGCTCGGCGAGCAGCGCCTTGTTCGCGGTCACGACGTGCTTGCCGGCGGCGATCGCCTCGAGCACGAGCGTGCGCGCCGGCTCGATCCCGCCGATCAGCTCGACGACGATGCGAATGTCGCGGTCGCGCAGGACGTCGCGCGCGTCGCTGGTGACCAGCGTGGCGTCGAGCTCCACGTCGCGGCGCTTCGCCGGATCGCGCACCGCCACGCGCCGCAGCACGACCTCGGCGCCAAGCCGCGCCGAAACGATCTCCGCGTGCTCGCGTAGCAACCGCACCACGCCGCTTCCGACGTTGCCGAGGCCGAGCAGGCCGATCTCGATGCGCCGCATTCCCTAGCGCCGCCCGAGAGAAATCCGCCCCTTCGGGCGCGGGGCGGCGAGCGCGCGATCGAGAGCTCGGGCAAGCGCCGCGTCGCTCACGACGAAGCGCCGCAAGGCCGCCACGTCGACGCGCCCGCGCTGGAGCAGCGTGATCGCGTCCGAGCGGTGCTTGAGGCCGTCCGCAGACTCGGGATCGGACATGTGCGCGCGCAGCTTGAGCGCGACGAGCGCTTCGGGCGAGACGACGTCGACCTTCCGGCCGAGCCGCGCGA
>JBBTFH010000032.1:0-27080 GCA_038041915.1 Myxococcota bacterium | reverse complement strand
ACCAACCCGTCGTTCGTCGCCGACACCACCGGCACGTATCGCGTCGCGCTCACGCTCACCGACTCCACCGGGCGCGCGACAACCGCGCTCTCGCCGTCGATCGTGGCCTCGTCGTGCGGCGCGAACCCGCCGGAAGCGCTGGTTGCGGGCGCCAGCCCGGCGATCGTCGCAGCCGGCGACGGCGTCACGGCTCCCGATGTGACGACCGGCGCCGTCGTCCAGGTCGACGCCTCCGAGTCCTCCGACGCCGACGCGACCTCCTGCGGCCTGGCCGAAACGTTGACCTACGCATGGAGCTTCGATCTGCTCCCGCCCGGCAGCACGACGTCGCTCAACGACGCCGTCCTCACACCGAGCTTCGTCGCCGACGTTCCCGGCACGTACCGCGTGCGGCTCACCGTCACCGATGCCACCGGCCGGTCGGACTCCGCCACGTTCACCGTGACGGCCGAGCCGTGCATCGATCTGAGCCTGCCCTCCGGCTTCCTGTGCACGACGGTCAAAGCGGGGAATGCCCAGGGTCTCGACCGCCCGCAGGGCGTCACCGTCGACGGCTCGGGCAACCTCTACGTCGTCAACAACGGCCTCGACGAGATCGTGCGGATCACCAGCGCCGGCTCGCTCACGACCTTCGCCTCCTCGTCCGTCTTCTCGGGTGGTCCGACCCTCGAGGACATCGTCTTCAACACCGCCACCGGCTTCTTCTTCGTGACCGACAGCGGAAACGACGAGATCGTGCGCCTGAGCACGGGCGCTTCCGCGACCGTATTCGCGACGGCGGCCACCGCTCCGGTCGGCATCGCGAACTTCACCACCTGCGCCAGTCAGAACCGCCTGGTCGTGGCGGCCGAGGGCGACGATTGCATTCGACTCTTCGATCCGTCGGCCGCGCCCACCGCGTCGAGCCTGATGTGCGACGACATGGTGACCAGCGGCGGCACGCAGCTCGCGATCAGCCCTCGGGGCGTGGCGGCGAGCTGCAACTCGAGCACGAATCGCATCTTCGCGACCAAGACCGGCGGGACCGACAGCCTGGTGCGCGACACGGCCGACGTCACCGCCACCGTCAACGCCGCCGTGACACTTTCCTCGAGCGCCCTGATGAGCGATGCGCGCGACGTCGTGCTGACGCCCTGCACGACGCCCAAGCTGGTCGTCGCCTCGCGCGGGGCCTCGACCGTGTCGGTGGTCGACAATTGCAGCGGAAGCTGTACGACGACCGCCATCGTGAGCGGGCTCGATGAGCCGTGGGGCCTCTGGTTCGAGAGCGCGACCAGCCTGCTCGTCACCGACCGTGCAACCGACACGCTGTTCCGCATCACGGGATCGTTCTGCTCGCTGTAGGCTGATCGTGGCTTGCGTCGCGACGCGACGCGGGAGGCAAGCGATGCGCGAAATGGTTCTGGGCTGGGCTGTCTTGGCGATTCTGGCGTCGGGCTGCAAGGAAGACGCGCCGGGCGCGGGCGGCGCGGAATCCGAATCGGAGTCGGAGTCCGAGGCTGAATCCGAGGGCGGGACCGAATCGGAGGCCGAAGCCGAAGCCGAAGCCGAGGCCGAGGCCGAATCGGAGTCCGAATCAGAATCCGAGTCGGAATCCGAGTCCGAATCCGAGTCCGAGCCCGAGTGCAAGGCCGACACGTCGAGCGATCCCGACAACTGCGGCTCCTGCGGCCACGACTGCGGCGACTTCACGATATGCGGCGGCGGAGCGTGCGCGTGTGTGGGCGCGTATTTCGACTGCGATCTCGATCCGGCGGCCTTCGCGTGCGTCGACCTGAACGCGGACGCCGTGAACTGCGGCGTGTGCGGCAACGCCTGTGGCGACTTCGCCACCTGCGAAGGCGGCGCGTGCGCGTGCATCGGCGCCTACACCGACTGCAACGACAACGCGCTGGCAGCCACCTGCGTCGATACGACCGGCGACGGAGCGAACTGCGGCGCGTGCGGCAATGACTGCGGCGCCTTCGGCACGTGCACGGGCGGCGCGTGCGCGTGCGTCGGCGCCTACACCGACTGCAACCTCGACGCGCTCGCGTCGACGTGCATCGATACGACCGGCGACGACCAGAACTGCGGCGTCTGCGGCAACGCGTGCGGCGACTTCGCCGGCTGCATCGGCGGCGCGTGCGTCTGCACCAGCGGCCTGCAGGACTGCGACGATTCGACGCTCGTGGCCGATTGCGTGGACGTGAGCTCCGACTCCAGGCACTGCGGCGCCTGCGACAACCCGCCGTGCATCGACTCGCGCATGTGCGCCGGCAGCTCGTGTGTCTGCCGTCCCGGACTCGAAGCGTGCAACGGCGCGACCGGTCCATGCGTCGACACGAACAGCGACCCGTCGCATTGCAGCACCTGCGATGACTCGTGCGGCGATCGATGCGAGGACGGAGACTGCTTCGACGGCGACTGCTCGGACGGCTTGCAGGACTGCGACATGGGGCCGGGGACCGCCTGCGTCGACACCGACGTTCACCCGCTCCACTGCGGCGACTGCGGCGACGCGTGCAATTCGGACCAGGTCTGCATCAATGGGGACTGCCGAAGGTTCGAGCCGGCGCTGCTGTGCGACTCGTGCGCCGCCTGCGCAAGCTGTGGCGACGGCGACCCGTGCTGCACCTACCCCGGCGGCGCCAGCCCCATCTGCATCAGAAGCGACGACACCTGCCCGGTTGGATTCTTCTAGTCTGAAGTTCCCCCACTCCGTTTCACCGTTTCACCGAAGTAGCGACGGCGCAGATGGAACGAGGGTAGGCTTTACCCATGAAGCTCGCCCCGCTCGCCCTTTCCGGCATCGTCTCCTGTCTTCACGCCGGCGCCGCGCGCGCCGCGCCCAAGCCCTACAGCCCCTACGCCAAGCTCGACGTGTTCGCGCGCGTACTCGCGCACGTCGAGAACCACCACGTCGCCGAGATCGACGAGGAGAAGCTCATCGACGCGGCGATCCGCGGCATGCTCGCCTCGCTCGATCCGCACACCACCTACCTGACGCCCAGCGAGAACCGCTCGATGCACGCGGAGACCAAGGGCGAGTTCGGCGGCATCGGCCTCGAGGTCGAGTTTCGCGACGGCGGCCTGGTCGTGGTCTCGCCGATAGAAGGCACGCCGGCCGACCGCGCGGGCCTGCGCACCGGAGATCGCCTCGTCGCCATCGACGGCGCGACGACCAAGGGGCTGCTCATGGCCGACGTGCTGCGCCTCATCCGCGGCCCGGCCGGCTCGAAGGTCGCGCTGACGCTCATGCGCGACGCGTGGCCCGAGCCGCGCGACGTCACGCTCACGCGCGAGATCATCCAACTCGTCAGCGTCACCTCGCGCGCGCTCGAGCCCGGCATCGGCTACCTGCGCATCAAGAGCTTCCCGGAGCGCACCGAGCACGCGCTACGCGAGGAGATGGAGAAGCTTCTCGGCGCCTCCGGCGGCGCGCTGCGCGGACTCGTGCTCGACCTGCGCAACAACCCCGGCGGGTTGCTCGACCAGGCCGTGCGCGTCGCGGACGCGTTCGTCGAGTCGGGCCTGCTCGTGCGCACCGTCGGGCGCGGCGGCCGGGTGCTCGACGAGGAGAAGGCGCACCGCAAGGACACGTACGTCGGCTTTCCCATGGTCGCACTGGTCAACGCCGGCACGGCCTCGGCCGCCGAAATCGTCGCCGGCGCGCTGCAGGACCACGCGCGCGCGGTGATCGTCGGATCGCCCACGTTCGGAAAAGGCTCGGTGCAGACGATCATCGATTTCGACGACGGCTCGGCGCTCAAGCTCACCGTCGCGCGCTACACGACGCCTTCGGGAAAATCGATCCAGGAGCGCGGCATCGCGCCCGACGTGCTGGTCGAGGACGCGCGTCCGCCGCCGGCCGGCGCCCCTGTGGCCCCCGCCGTGCGCGAGAAGGATCTCGCGGGGCACCTGCGCTTTGATGGCGCGTCCGCCGAGCCGCCGCCCGAGGCTGCCTCAGCCCGCCCGACGGGACGTGCTGCCTCGGCCCGCGAGGCGGGACCTGCGAGCGACGATCCGCACGTCCGCCGCGCGGTCGAGATCCTGCGGGCGTATTCGATCCTGCGCTCGACGCCGTAGCCGCCGAGGCCCGAGCCGTCCCGTCGCCACGCACCATCGTCGCCCTTCGTGTCGCGCATCGGGTCGCGCTTCGTTGACAGGCTCCGTACCCCCCCCTATCCTTCCGCCTCACGCGCTATGCAGAAGCTCGTCATCGAGGACGATCAAGGGCACACGACGGTAGTTCCGCTGCTCCGCGGCGAGATCACCGTCGGCCGCAACGAGGGCAACACCATCCGCCTGACCGAGCGCAACGTGTCGCGTCGCCACGCGCGCATCCTGCGCCAGGAGACGACCGCCCTCCTCGAAGACCTCGACAGCTACAACGGGGTGAAGGTCAACGGCGTGCGCGTCGAGGGGCGCGTTCCGCTCAAGGAAGGCGACCGCATCCAGATCGGCGACTACCAGATCGCGCTCCGGGGAGACGAGGCGATAGCGCCGGCGCCGGTGCCGGAGGGCGACGCCGCGGGTCTGCCGCCACTCGACGGGCCGCCGACGCAGCGCATCGCCGCCGCCGACGTTGCCGGCGCGCAGGCCGAAGCGGCCGCCGTCGAAACCTCCTTCAAGCTCATCGGCGTCGGCTTTCCCGTCGGAGGGCGCGAGTTCGCGCTCTCCAAGCCCGTGCTCGTGATCGGCCGTGACGCGGGAAACGACGTCGTGCTCAACCATCCGTCGGTCGCTTCGCGCCACGCCCGGCTCGTCCGTCGCGGGGCCGCCTATGCGCTCGTCGACTTGGAGAGCTCCGGCGGCACGCGCATCAACGGGCAGCCGGCCAAGGACTCGGAGCTCGCCAAGGGCGACGTCATCGAGTTCGGCGAGGTGCGGCTGCGCTTCGCCGACGCGAGCGAGCCGGCGGTCGCGCAGCGCGAGTCGGGTCCGTCCGCCGGCGCCGCCAAGAAGGCCTCTCTTTCGCCGATGCTCATCGCCGCGATTGTCGCGGGCGTCGCGCTCGTCGCCTGGCAGCTCGGTGTCTTCGGCGGCGAGACCGGTCGTGCGCCCTCGGGAACCTCGGCGCCGGTCGAGCCGACGGCGCCCGAGCCCGCCCACGACGTCTCGGCGCTGATCGCCCAGGTGCAGGATGCGTTCAAGTCCGAGGACTGGGCGCGCGTGGTCGCGCTGTGCGACGAGGTGCTGGCGGCGGACCCCGAGAACGGCGCCTGCAAGGCGGGGCGTGGGCGCGCCGAGTCGGAGCGCGCCGCGAAGGCCGCGTACGACGCGTTCCAGGGCGCGGTCGCGCGCAAGGACAGCGAAGCGGCGGTGGCGCGTTGGAGCGAGATCCCGAACGGCAGCCTCTACCAGGTGCGCGGAGAGGCCGACTACGAGGCCGTGCGCGCCGCCTACGTGGAGGCGACGCTCGAGAAGATGAAGGCCGCGGCGGGCGCGGGGCGCTGCGACGACGTGCGGCAACTGCGCGATCAGATCGCCGTCGTCGACGAGAACAACGCGCGCGCCGCCGAGATCTGGCAGAAGTGCGAGAAACCCGCGGCCGCTGTCGCCGCGGCGCCCGCGCCCGCGCCATCACCATCACCCGAGCCGGAAGCGAAAGCCCGACGTTCGAGCCAAGGCTCGCAAAGGACGTCCGCGCCGGCGCCGGGCCGAGCCCCGAAGCCCGCCGCGCCGGTAGTGGAAGCTCCGCCCGCGCCCGAGGCCGCAGGCCAGCAGGTCGCCGCACCGGCCTCGCCGAGTGGCGCCGACGAGAAGCTCGGCCCGCTCCTGGCCGAGACGGAGGCCGCCTACGTGCGTGGCGACTACGACGCGGCCATCGCGTCGGCGCGCCAGGCGCTCAAGCTCCAGCCCGGCAACGGCAAGGCGTGGCGCATCATCGGCGTTTCGAGCTGCTACCTCAAGAACCGCGACGACGCGCTCGAGGCCTACCAGCGCGTCAGCGAGAGCAACCGCCCGCTGCTCACCTACGTCTGCCAGCAGAACGGCCTCAAGCTGCCCTAGTCTGTGCGTGTGCTCGGCCTGGATGTCGGCTCTCGGCGCATCGGCGTCGCCCTCACCGACGCGCTTGGCATCGCCGCGCACGCGCTGCGCACGATCGAGCGGCACGGCGACGCGAAGGATTCGGAAGTCGTCGCCGCGATCGTCGCCGAGACCGGCGCCGTCGCCGTCGTCGTCGGCTGGCCGCTCACGGCCGAGGGCGAGGAGGGGCCGGCGGCTCGGCGCATGGCGCGCTTCGCCGAGCGGCTGCGCACGCGCCTCGGGGCAGTGCCGGTGCACCTGCAGGACGAGAGCTACACGACGGTCGAGGCGGAGCGCGTGCTGCTGCAGGCCGATCTCTCGCGCGCGAAGCGCCGCAAGGTGATCGACCGCCTCGCCGCCGCGCACATCCTGCAGGCGTGGCTCGACGCCAGCCGGGCAGGCGCGCTTCCGCGATGAGCGCCATGCGCGCCGCGCTCGTGGTGTTCCTCGCGACGGTCGCCATCGCGATCGCCGCCGCGACGCTCGCCTTCCTGATCGTCTACCGCTACCCCGACCAGCCCAACCGCCTGCCCCCCGCCGGCGCTCCCGCCCGCGTCGTCATCGCGCCCGGCGCGCGCTTCCCCGAGATCCTCGATGCGCTCGACGCCGCCGAGGTCATCGGCTCGCGCGCCGCCTTTCGCGTCTACGCGACCTGGCGCGGCCTCACGCAGAGCGTGCGAGCCGGCGCGTACGATCTGCGCACCGACATGACTCCCAGGCAGGTGCTCTCGCGCCTTGTCCGCGGCGCGGCGGAGCCCGACGTCGCGGTCACCATTCCCGAGGGCAGGAACATCGTCGAAATAGCGGATCTGCTGGCCGCGGCCGGCATCGGCACGCGTGACGCGCTGCTGCGCCGCATGCGCGACGAGCGGTTCGCGCGCGCTCTCGGCGTCCCGGCGGCGACGCTCGAGGGCTATCTTTTCCCCGACAGCTACCGCCTCCGCCCGGACGCGCCGGACCAGGCGCTCCGCACGCTGCACGCGCGCTTCCGCGCGGTCTTCTCCGAGCTCGAGCACCGCCACGCCGCGACCAAGGCCGCGCTCGCGATGGGCGATCACGAGATCGTCGTGCTCGCGTCGATCGTCGAGAAGGAGACGGGCAAGCCGTCCGAGCGAGGGATGGTCGCCAGCGTGTACCTGAACCGCCTGCGCCTGCCGAGCTTCTCGCCGAAGCTCCTCGAGGCCGACCCGACGATCACCTACGGCTGCACGGTCGCGCAGGCGCCGAGCGTCGCCTGCCGGCGCATGGAGGGTCGCATCCGAACGGCGCAATTGCGCGATCGCGACAATCCCTACAACACCTACGTGCGCCCGGGGCTGCCGCCCGGACCGATCGCCAACCCCGGGCGTGCCGCGCTCGAGGCCGTGTTCGCGCCGGCCCAGACCGCGTACCTGTTCTTCGTCTCGCGGAACGACGGCTCGCACCACTTCTCGTCGACGCTGGCCGAGCACCGCGCCGCGGTCGATCGCTACCAACGCGGCAAGCCCTGATTACAACGGACGTGCGCTCACGAGAGGTGCGCTGACGGAAGCGAGGTGGCGGGCGGGCGGGCGTCCTGTTAGACATTCGCGGCCATGCGTTTCCTCGCGGAGGTCCTCGGACGCCTCCGGCGTGGGGACGTGTGTGTCCGCGCGACGGGGCTGCGCGGCGGGGCGGCGGCGATGGTGGTCGCGCGGCTGGCGGAGACGGAGGCGAAGGTGGGGCCGCCGCCGATTCTGGTCGTGTGCGCCGACGAATCGCGCGCACGCGGGTTCGCGCGTGACGTGCGCTTCTTCCTCGGCGGCGGCGACGATATGGGGCAGCGAGCGGAGTTTCTGCCCGTTTCCGAGGCCACGCCGTACGCGGAGGTCGCGCCGGATGCGGAGCCGACACAGCGGCGGCTCGCGCTGCTCTTTCGCGTCGCGCACGGGCTCGGGCCCGACGTGCTGGTCGCGAGCGCGGAGTCGCTGCGCAGGCGGGTGATTCCACGCCAGGCGTTCGAGGCGCGCTGCCACCACGTCGCGGCGGGCGAGGAGGTCGGCCGCGACGCGCTCGCCGAGCGGCTGGTAGAGGCCGGCTACGAGCGCGCGCCGGTGGTCGAGGATCCGGGGACGTTCGCGGTGCGCGGGGCGGTGATCGACGTCTTCGTGCCGCTCTATCGTTACCCGGCGCGCATCGAGTGGGACGGCGACCGCGCCTGTAGCATCCGGCTCTTCGAGCCCGCGACGCAGCGGACGCTGCGCAAGCAGGCGGACCTGTTCGTGCACCCGGCGCGAGAGACGATCCGCACCGGCGGCGACCTTCGCGCGGCGATCGTGCACGCCGCCGACGAGGCAGGCGCGCCGTCGTCCCGTGCGCGCGAGCTGTGCGAAAGGCTCGACGCGGGACAGGCGTTCCTCGGCGCCGAGGGGTTCGTGCCGGCGATGCACCTGCGGCTCGAGAGCGTGCTCGACTATCTGCCGTCGGGATCGCTCGTGGTCATCGACGATCCGGCTGGCGTAGTCGAGGCGACGCGCGCCGACGCCGCGATCGCCGGCGACGCGTTCGCGGCGCGGCGCGGCGAGGGCGCGATCGTCCTGCCGCCAGACGCGCACTACCTGTCTCCCGACGCGCTGATCTCGGCGGTGTCGGGCCGGCGGCGCATCGAGCTCAGGCCGCTCGCGCTGGAGGGGGAAGCGGCGATCGACGCCGGCGCCAAGTCGCTCGACGTGCTGGCCGCCGACCTGCGCCTCTCGCGCGCCAGCGACGATCCGCTCGGGCCGCTGGTCGCGCGGCTCGCCGAATGGCGCGCCGCGGGCATGACCATCCTCGCGCAGGTGTCGATGGCGGCGCAGGCCGAGCGGCTGCGCGCGCTGCTCGACGCACGCGGCGTCGGCGCGCCCGAGATTCAAGTCGGCGATCTGGGCGCGGGCTTCGTGCTCGAGGAGCGCGTCGTCGTCGCCGAAGCGGAGCTCTTCGGCCCGCGCATCCACCGCCGCGCCGCAAGGCAAAGCGCCCGCGCCGCGGACCTGCACGATCTGCAGGGCGGCGATCTCGTCGTGCACCAGGAGCACGGCATCGCGCGCTATCGCGGGCTCGTCGCGCTGACCCTCGCCGCCGTTCGCGGTGACTTCGTGCACCTCGAGTTCGCCGGCGGCGACAAGCTCTACCTGCCTATCTACCGGCTCGCGCTCATCGAGCGCTATCGCGGAGGAGACGGCGAGAGCGTGCCGCTCGACCGCCTTGGCGGCGAGACCTTCGCGCGCCGCAAGCGCAAGGCGAGCGAGGACGCGCAGGCGCTCGCCGAGGATCTCTTGCAGATCTACGCGCAGCGCCAGGCCGCCGCCGGCCACGCGCACGCGCAGCCCGACGCGATGTTCGCCGAGTTCGAGGCGACGTTCCCGTTCGACGAGACGCTCGATCAGGAGCGCGCCATCGGCGAGGTGCTGGCGGATCTGCAGGGCGACAAGCCGATGGACCGGCTGGTCTGCGGCGACGTCGGCTTCGGCAAGACCGAGGTCGCGCTGCGCGCCGCGTTCCTCGCCGCCGCGGGGGGCAAGCAGGTCGTGGTGCTCGCGCCGACGACGATCCTGGTCGAGCAGCACCTGCGGACCTTCCGCGAGCGCCTCGCCGACTGGCCTGTGCGCGTCGAGGGCTTGTCGCGCTTCCGCGAGCGCGCCGAGATCGCGCGGACGCTCAAGGATCTCGCCGCCGGCAAGGTCGACATCGTCGTCGGCACGCACCGGCTGCTCTCGCCCGACGTGCGTTTCAAGGATCTCGGGCTCGTCATCGTCGACGAGGAACACCGCTTCGGCGTCGTCCACAAGGAGCGGCTCAAGAAGATGCGCGCCGAGGTCGACGTGCTGGCCATGACGGCGACGCCGATACCGCGCACGCTGCACCTGTCGCTCGCCGGCATACGCGACCTCAGCGTCATCGCCACGCCGCCCGAGGATCGCCTCGCCGTACGCACGATCCTCGCGCGCACCGACGACGCGACCATCCGCGACGCCATCCGCAAGGAGCTCGCGCGCCGCGGCCAGGTCTTCTTCGTGCACAACCGCGTCGAGTCGATCGGCGACTGGGCGGTAAAGATCCGCGCGCTCGTGCCCGAGGCGCGCGTCGGCGTCGGCCACGGGCAGATGTCGGCGGCCGCGCTCGAGAAGGTGATGCTCGGCTTCGTGGCGGGCGAAATCGACGTGTTCGTGACGACGGCGATCATCGAGTCGGGCCTGGACATCCCGCGCGCCAACACGATGCTCATCCACCGCGCCGACACCTTCGGCCTGGCGCAACTCTACCAATTGCGCGGTCGCGTCGGCCGCGGCAAGGAGCGCGCGCTGTGCTGGCTGCTGGTCGACTCCGAGGCGCTGCCCGGCGACGCGCGGCGCCGCCTCGACGCCGTGTTGCGCTACGGCGACCTCGGCTCCGGCTTCGCGCTCGCGACCGCGGATCTCGACATCCGCGGCGCCGGTGAGCTGCTCGGCGGCAAGCAGACGGGCCACATCGCCGCGCTCGGCTTCGAGACCTACGCGCGCATCCTCGAGGAGGCGGTCGGCGAGCTGCGCGGCGAGCCGATCCGGCGCGCGAGCGATCCCGAGATCCTCGCCGACCTGCCGGGCTACATCCCCGAAACACATGTCGAAGACGCCGGCCAGCGGCTCGATCTCTACCAGCGCTTGGCGCAGGCGAGCGGCGAGGACGACGTGCGAAACATCGTCGAGGAGATGCGCGACCGCTACGGCCCCGAGCCGCCCGAGGTGGTCACGCTCGCGCGCCTGATGACGCTCAAGGCCGCCGCGCGCGCGCTCGGCGCGACCAGCCTCGAAATCGCGCGCGGCCGCGTCGCCATAGCCCTCGACGAACGCACGCCGCTTCACGCCGCCAAGGTCGCCGCGATGGCCGCCAGGCGCGGCTCGCCGTGGAAGCTCACGCCCGACGGCCGCGTCGTACGCGCCCTGCCTCCCGACGAGCCCGACCGCCTCGACGCCGCCCGCCGCGCCCTCGCCGAGTTGGCGACGTGCCGTTGATGGCCCCTCGGGCGACGCGCAGGCGCGCCGCCTTGCATGCGGGATTCCGATGTGTTATCCGCCCGCAACTCGAAGGCACAAAAAGGAGAGCGGAAATGCGCAAGTTTGCCTATGTGATCGTCGCTGTCGGCCTGGTCGGCTGCGAGAAGAAGAAGGACGAGACGGCGGCCGACCCCAAGGCGGGCGGGCTCTCCGACAAGGAGCGCGGCGAGGTGCTCGCCAAGGTCGACGACATCAGCATCACCGTCGGCGAGTTCACCGATCGCATCAACAAGCAGAGCCCCTACATCCGTGCGCGCTACACCTCGCTCGAGCGCAAGAAGGAGTTCTTGCAGAACCTGATTCGCTTCGAGGTGCTCGCCAAGGAGGCCGAGAAGCGCGGCTTTCACAAGGACCCCGAGGTCGTGCGCACGATGAAGCAGGTGATGATCCAGAAGCTCACCAAGGACGTGATCGACAGCTCGGTCAAGCTCGCCGACATCGCCGACGATCAGCTCAAGAAGTTTTACGACGAGCACATCGATGAATACCGCAAGCCCGAGCAGGTGCGCGCGAGCGCGATCATCGTCAAGGATCAGAAGACGGCTTCGCAGGTGGTCGCGGAAGCCAACAAGAACACGCAGGACAACAAGGTGTTCCGCGACCTCGTCACGAAGCACTCGACCGACGAGGAGTCGAAGGCGCGCGGTGGCGATCTGCGCTACTTCGGCAAGGACGATCCGGCGCTGCCCAAGCCCGTGGTCGAGGCCGCGTTCGCGCTCGAGAAGATCGGCGACGTCGCCGGCCCCGTGAAGACCGACAAGGGCTTCTACGTGGTCAAGCTCACCGGCCGCCGCAAGGAGCTCAACCGTACCTTCGAGGAGGTCAAGCGCCAGATCCAAAACCGCCTCTATCGCGACACGCGCACGAAGTCGCTCGAGGACTTCGTCGCCAACCTCCGCACCAAGGCCAAGGTGCAGATCTACGACGACAAGCTCAACGCCGTGCCGATAGACACGACGACGCCGACGGCGCCGGGGCCGGGTGCTGCCGACCTCGACGTCGGCGGCGGTCCGCCCGCGGACCCGTCGGGGCTGCGCGGCAAGATGCCGATGCCGCCGGGCATGCCGGGCATGCCGGGCATGCCGGAAGGGCACCCGGGCGCGCCGCAGGACAAGCCGCAGTAGCTCCCATGCCCCCCGCGGCACGCGCCGCTCCCTTCCTGCTTCTCTCGCTTTCGCTCGGGTTGTCGTCGGTCGCGGCGGCCAAGGTGGTCGAGCGCATCGTCGCGGTCGTCAACGACGACATCGTGCTGCTCTCCGAGATCGACGAGCGCGCGCGCCCGCTGCTGGCCGAACTCCCGGACAAGGGCAAGGAGCGCGACGAGGCGGCCGCGGGGATCCAGCGCGAGGCGCTCGACCGCATCGTAGACGAGCGACTGATCGCGCAGGAGGCGAGTAAGCTGCAGATGAGCGTGGGCGCCGACGAGGTCGAGCGCGCCGTCGACGAGATCAAGCGCCAGAACAAGATCACGCACGAGCAGTTGATCGAGGCGTTGCGCGCGTCGGGGCTCACCTACGAGTCGTACAAGGACGACCTTCGGCGGCAGATCCTGCGCCTCAAGCTGCTCAACGCGCAGGTGCGCAGCCGCGTGCACGTCTCCGACGACGAGGTGCGCCGCTACTACGATCAGAACCTACGGCGCGCCGGCGCCGACGTGCGCGTGCGGCTGCGCCAGATCTTCGTGCAGATCCCGGAGAACGCGCCCCGCGCGATCGTGCGCGAGAAGCGCGCGCGCGCACAGGCGCTCGCCGACCGCCTGCGCGCCGGCGAGGACTTCGCGCAGATCGCCCGGATCGAGTCCGACGATCTGCTCACGCGCGCCGACGGCGGCGAGAGCGGATGGGCCTCGCGCGGTACGCTGCCTCCCGAGGTCGAGGAGGTGGTCTTCACGATGCAGCCCAGCGACCTGCGCGGCCCGATTTACTCGGACAAGGGAGCGCACATCGTGCAGGTGCTCGAGCGTAAAGCCTCGGCGGCGCGGCCCTTCGACGAGATCAAGGAGGAGCTGCGCTCGCAAATCGCCCAGGAAGAGGTCGAGCGCGCGACGCGGGCGTGGCTCGCCGAGGTGCGTCGCCGTTCGTACGTGGATGTGAGGTTCTAGGCGCTACTCGATCTCGTTCGCGGGGCCGCCGACGACGAAGGGCCTGGTGGCGATCGGGCGCAGCGAGTTGGCATCGACGGAGCCGGTCGAGCGATACGTCGCCGTCACGGCGTCGCAGTCGAGGTTGCCCACGGCATCGATGGTGAACGTCGCGGCGCCATCCACGCCGGCGCTGGTGAATTGGTACTGATACGAGTGCCCCTGAGTCATGTCGAACTTGAGGGCCCGCCACGTGTTCGTGCTCCAGTCGATCGTGGTGCTCGTGCAGCGGTCGGCCGGACCGTCGCAGCAGGCGCCGGTCGGCGTCACGGCGACCGTCGCGGGAAACTGCCGCGCCAGCGGGCGCGCGTTCACGTCGCTGTGGGTCGCCTCGTAGTAGGCGCGCGCACCGGCGGAGATCCGCTCGACCGACTGGAGCGCCTCGCTCGTCCTCGCGCGGCGAAGGTAGCGGCCAAGCGCGGGCACGGCCACCACCGCGAGCAAGCCGATAATCACGACGACCATCATCAACTCCATCAGCGTGACGCCCGCCTGACTCGAACGGCGCATCTGCCTCGAATGGTACACGCTCGCCTAACCGGGCGGCCAGGACAGCGGGCGGCCGCCGAGGAGGTGCAGGTGCAGGTGGAAGATGCTCTGCCCGGCGCCCGGGCCATTGTTCACGACCGTGCGAAAGCCGGGCTCGAGCTTCGCGTCGCGGGCGAGGCGCGCGGCGACGAGTTGGAGATGGCCGATGAGCGCGGCGTCATCGGACCCGGCGTCGAGCAGCGACGCGAGGTGCTTGCGCGGAACGATCAATACGTGCGTCGGCGCCTGCGGCTTGATGTCGCGAAAGGCCACCACCCGCTCGTCCTGGTAGACGAGGTCGGCCTCGATCGCGCCGTCGCGGATCTGGCAGAAGAGGCAGTCGGTGCTCATGAGAGGGAATGGTAGCCCAGATCGACATTTGCGATCACCAGACCTACACTACCTTTCGCCGTGGACAATCGACGAGTAGCGACCCGCACTCCCTGCCGGCTGGCGGCCCAGATCGCCGCCGGCGAGCGCACGCTCGATGTGGCCTTTCGCGACCTCAGCCTGGGCGGCGCCTTCGTCGAAGCGCTCGAGCGCGTGCCCGTGGGCGAGCGCGTGACGGTGCGATTCCGCGTGCCGGCGCAACCGGATCCGATCGAGGTCGGCGGCGAGGTGCGCTGGCACGGCCGCGAGGAGGCGGGTGCGCCCGGGTTCGGCGTGCGCTTCGACGGCCTGCGCGCGCGCGACGCGTGGGCGCTCACCCGCTTCCTCGACGCGGCGGCATGAGCCGGGCGCTGGCCGCGCTGCTCGCCGCGGCGTGCGGAAACGGCGGCGCGACGAGCCCGCGGGATGGAGCGGCAGCCGACGGCTCGCCACCCGACGCGGCGGTCGCCTTCGTGCTCGAGAGCGGCCTTCCCGAGACGTCGCTCCTCGCCGGCGCTGCGCAGGCACGCGGCTGGCGCGACGCGCGCGGCATTATCCACCTGCACACGCCCTACTCGCACGACGCCTGCGACGGCATGCCGCGGGCGGACGGCAAGACCGGCGCGGTCAACGAGCCGTGCTACCAGGACCTGCGCGCGGGCCTGTGCGCGACGCGGCAGGACTTCGCGATGACGACCGACCACGAGGAGACGGCGGCGATCGTCGACTATCAGGAGCTGCTGCTGCTGCGCGAGGGCGACCAGGCCGTCGCGAAAGGCGACGCGACCATCGGCAACCGCATCGACTGCGGCGACGGCTTCCGCCCGCTGCTGCTGCCGGGCGGCGAGTTCGGCGCGATGCCCGTCGGCATGGAGCGGCACATCGACGGAACGCCCGAGGCGCGCGACGCACTCTACAATCAGGAGTCGGCCGAGAACGTCGCGGCGCTCAAAGGCGTCGGCGCGGTCGTGCTGCAGGCGCACCCGGAAGGGCGGACGCTCGCGGCGCTCGGCGGGATCGGCCTTGACGGCATGGAGGTCTACAACCTGCACGCGGCGATCGACCCCGACATCCGCGGCCCCGATCTCGGCCTCGATCCGTTCGCGGCGATCGAGAGCGTCGCGGCATTCTTCGGGCGCGACGAGGAGTCGCCGCACCCGGACCTGGCGCTGCTCGGCTTCCTCGAGGATCAGCAGGTCACGCTCGACAAGTGGGACGCGCTGCTCGCGCTCGGCCCGATGGTCGGCGTCGCCGGCACCGACGCGCACCAGAACGTGCTGCCGCAGCCGCTGCTGCGCGATGGCGAGCGCACCGATTCGTACCGCCGCATGATGCGCTGGTTCGCCAATCACGTGCTCGTGCCGGCGGGCGACGCGCCGCTTGATCCCGACGAGCTGAAAGCGGCGCTGGCCGCCGGGCGCGCGTACGTGGCGTTCGAAACGCTCGGCTCGCCAGTCGGCTTCGACTTCCGCGCCGAGACGGCAGGCGGTGAGATCGTCGAGATGGGCGACGTCGCGCCGGCCGGCGCGACGCTGCGCGTGACGCGGCCGACGATCCACGGCTGGAGCGGCACGGTCGCGGCGCGCATGCGCATCCTGCGCGCAACGACCGACGGCGCGACCGAGGTCGCCCAGGGCGACGGCGACGAGCTTGCGCACGTCGCCGGCGAGGCGGGCGCCTACCGCGCCGAAGTGCGCCTCGTGCCCGAGCATCTCGCGCCCCACCTCGGCCCGAAGCCGGAAACGTACCTGCACGAATACCCCTGGATCTACGCGAACGCGATCCGCGTCGAGTAAGTCAGGCGAGTTACTCGTCGCACGCGGCGGGATCGCAATCCTCGCAGCAGCTCACGGCCGTCTCGTCGAGATTTTCATCGCAGACGCCGTCGCCGCACAGGCATCCCGGCATGCTCGGGCTGCACGTGGAGCAGGTGACGAGCACGCGCGTGTCGGACGGCGGCCTGGTCGCCGGGTTGCACGCCTCGTCGCGGCACGCGCGGAGCTGCCAGGTGAAGTCGCACGCGCTCTCCAGGCTGGTCGAGTCGCAGAAGAAGGTGCAGGGGAAGTCCTGCACGGCGCCCGGGCTCAGCGCCTGACCCGTCTTCGGGTCGGTCGGGCAGGTCTCGGTCTCGCGCGCCTCGATGAACTCGCACGCGTCGAGCGACTCGCGCTCCTCGGTGGAGGCGCCGAGGTTCCGCACCTCCTCGATGGCGCACTGCGCGTCGCTCGAGCGTCGGATCATGTGGCCGTCGGCGTCCGTGAGAACGCTCGGGAAGCAGTCCGGCCTGAAGTGGATGTGAATGCGGTTCTGAAGCTCGCGCAGCGCCGGCGAGTAGTCGGACGAGCAGATGTCGGCGTTGATCGGGCTGTCGGGCGCGAAGATGCCGTCCTCGCCCAGGCCGTCGATGACGGCGCGAATGCGGATCGCGGGCGAGGCCGTCTGGCCGGTCCCGCAGCTCGGCGCCAGCGTCGGGTTGTTCTGGCTGTCGAGCTCGGTCAGCACCACCGAGTTGTCGGGCTCGAAGGGCGCCGAGATTGCGCCGACGAGCAGCCGCCCCGGGGGTTTCAGGTGCTGGAAGAAGTTCACGTAGCGCGACGGCGGGTAGAGCCACGGGCTCTCCTCGTCAGCCGTGCCCTCGAGCGGGCGGCACCCCGAGAGCGTCTGGCCGCCGGCGCGCTGGATCGGCTGATCGCAGGTCATGCCGAACTCGAAGCAGCGGAAGCTCTGCAGCGGCCCGAACATCGACGTGTCGGGCGTGAAGATCTGCCCGTTGGCGGCGCTGCAGTCGTCCTCGTCGGTGATGAGCATGACCGCGAGCAGCGCGCTGTCGCGCAGGAAGCCGCCGTTGCAGCCGTTCTCGAGCGTCGTGTCCGACGGGCCGTCGCCGTCGGTGTCGATGTTGTCGACGGCGCGCTTGACCGCCTCCCACTGGTGCTCGAAGCCGCAGCCGTTGATGCCGAGCTGCCCGGTGCAGGCGAAGGCGGCCGACACGTCGCACACGTCGATCGCGCCGTCCGGCGCTCGCGTTACTTCGGGGCACTCGCTGTCGCCGGGGCAGCAGCGGTTTCCCGCGGCGTCTTCGGCCGGCGCCGAGACGTCGGGGATGTTGCCGGAGAGCACGCCGTCGTCGTTGGTGATGTTGATGAAGGTCGCGCCCTTGTCGAGGCCGCAGCCGGCCGCGGCCTGGAGGCAGCCGCGATCGCCGCCGGGCGTCTGGCAGGTGGGGATCGAGAAGCTGCCGGCGCCGAGGTTGCTCGAGATGACGCCGATGTGCGTGTTCGGGAAGCCGCCGTCGAGATCGTTCAGCGCGAACATCAGCTTGCCGAACTGGAGCGCGAGCAGGCCCTGCTCCTCGCCCATCGAGTTCGAGTCGTCGATCATGAACAGGATGTCGAGATCGCGCTCGAGCGGGGGCGGGATCTCACAGGGTGTGGTCTGCGGGAACTCGGGGCGGACCAATTCGATCGGGTGCTCGGGGCAGCCCGCGAGCGCGAAGACGGCGGCGATGGGTGTGACGCGACGGTGGTGCATACGAGGCGATCACAGCAAGCGCGATGCCACGCGCGGAGCGCGCGCTTTCGCGCGGATACGCGCCGCGCGCGTCAACTCGATTGGCGGATGTGCAACGGAAGAGACGAGAAACCGCCGCGCCGGTGAGTTCTGGCGCGAGCGGGGGTCTCGTGCTGACGTTCACGCCAATGTCGCCTAAACTTCGGCCATGAGTCCGAGAACAAGAAGACGAGGGCCGGCGCGTCAGTCCCTTCGCGTTCAGGGTTGGCTCTACACTGCGATCAACCCGCTGATCACGGCACTAGATCGGGAACAGCAGTTCCTCTCCAGCGGAAACCTCACATGGCGGCGCTTCAACCGGAGCACGGAGTTCATCCAGGAGCCGGAGGGCTACCTCGACGCGAACGGCGAGACGAACCTCGAAGACTGTCTCGATGACCATCCCAAGATCCGGGAGGCTCTGGAGCACCACGCACAGCTGCTGCGCGAGGCGATCGTCGCGGCCGGGGTTGCGTACGATCTGCTCATGGAGTCGCCGCCGTTCGCGGAAGCGGTCCGAGCGGGGCAACAGAAGTACCGCCTCCAACAAGGTGAGCGTGTCGGCCGCTTGGCCAGCGATCCTCTCGACGAGCTTGTTCCGATGGCCGCAGAGCGAACCGTCAACGAGATCGTCGAGCTTTCCTCGGCGTACGTGGACTGGGAATTCTGGACTGTCGCGCGCCCGGTCGTTCTCGGCGCGATCCACGATGAGCTTCGGCCACTCCAAGCTGCGCGTGAACGACTGCGGGCGGATTCATCGCTGATTCTGGGGCGCCTCCGAGATCTCCGGAAGCAACTCTGCAATGAGTACGACTTGCCACCGGCGCCGCTTCCCCGGTTCTGATGCCTCCTCCGAGGTTCTGCCTGGATACCGGGCCACTCCTCGACTACCTCGTGCTCTGGCACTATGCGCAGCCTCAGCGCGTGTCAGTGGAGCAAGTCGCCGTGCCGCCGGAGGTGCTGGCTCGTGTCCTCTACCTCAAGGGGAGGGACGTGCGCCGGGCCTTCGCGAAGATGGTGGCCTCAGAATACCCCCTGGCGACGACGGCAGGCGTGACCGTCGAGGTGGCTCGGCATGTGCGCGACGATCTGCCAAAGCTGAACACCCCGGACTTCTGGCGGAGCGCGCAGGCGGTCTACCGGCAGATGGGCATGCAAGAGGAGCTCGTGCGTCTGCTCGACGGGGGAGTGAAGCGGATTCCAAACGTGGGCATCGTTGACGACAGCCTGATCGTGGTCTGCTGCCGGTTGGGCCTGCAACTCGTGACCGGCGACAGGCGCGGACTGGTCGAGCGCGCGCAGCACGCCGGCGTCAAGGTCCTTCACGTTACTGAGTTGGTGGCGCTCTACGCCTGACGCCCGGTTGCCACGCCGTTGCCACGACGCGCCGGCGGACTCCTTCAACCGCGTTTTTTCGGGATCAGCCGGGCTACTCGCCGCCCTCGGCCTCGCAGGCGTCGGGATCGCAATCCTCGCAGCAACTGACCGCCGTCTCGTCGAGATCCTCATCGCAGACGCCGTCGCCGCACAGGCACCCGGGCACGCTCGGGCTGCAGGTGGTGCAGGTGGCGAGCGCGCGCGTATTGGGCGGTGGAGTGGTCGCCGGGTTACAGACCTCGTCGCGGCACACCCGAAGCTGCCACGTAAATGGGCAGGCGTTCTCGAGGCCGGTCGAATCGCAGAAGAAGTAGCAGGGGAACTCCTTCACGGCGCCCGGGCTGAGGGGCTGATTGTTCTTCGGATCGGTCGGGCAGACCTCGGTCTCGCGCGCTTCGACGAACTGGCAGGCGTCGAGCAACTGGCGCTCCTCGCTGGCAGCCCCGAGGTTCTGCACCTCCTCGATCGTGCACTGCGCGTCGCCCGAGCCGCGGATCATGTCGCCGTCGGCGTCCGTGAGAACGCTCGGGATGCAGCCCGGCATGAGGCGGCCGGCGATGCGGTTCCGCAGCTCGCGCAGCGCCGGCGAATAGTCGGGCGAGCAGATGTCGGCGTTGATCGGGCTGTCGGGGGCGAAGATACCATCCTTGCCCAAGCCGTCGACGACGGCGCGGATGCGGATCGCGGGCGAGGCCGTCTGGCCGGTCCCGCAGCTCGGCACCAGCGTCGGGTTGTTCTGGCCGTCGAGCTGGGTCAGCACCACCGAGTTGTCGGGATCGAACGGCGCCGAGATCGCGCCGACGAGCAACTGGCCGGGCGCCTTCAAGTTCTGGAAGAAGTTAATGTAGCGCGACGGCGGGTAGAACCACGGGCTCTCCTCTTCAGCCGAGCCCTCGAGCGGGCGGCAGCCCGAGAGCGTCTGGCCGCCGGCGCGCTGGATCGGCTGATCGCAGGTCATGCCGAACTCGAAGCAGCGGAAGCTCTGCAGCGGCCCGAACATCGACGTGTCGGGCGTGAAGATCTGCCCGTTGGCGGCGCTGCAGTCGTCCTCGTCGGTGATGAGCATGACCGCGAGCAGCGCGCTGTCGCGCAGGAAGCCGCCGTTGCAGCCGTTCTCGAGCGTCGTGTCCGACGGGCCGTCGCCGTCGGTGTCGATGTTGTCGACGGCGCGCTTGACCGCCTCCCACTGGTGCTCGAAGCCGCAGCCGTTGATGCCGAGCTGCCCGGTGCAGGCGAAGGCGGAGGCCACGTCGCACACGTCGAGCTGTCCGTCCGGCGCCCGCGACGCCTTCGGGCACACGCTGTCGCCGGGGCAGCAGCGGTTTCCCGCGGAGTCTTCGGTCGGAGCCGAGACGTCGGGGATGTTGCCGGAGAGCACGCGGTCGTCGTTGTTGATGTCGATGAACGTGGCGCCCTTCTCGAGGCCGCAGCCGGCCGCGACCTGCAGGCAGCCGCGATCGCCGTTGGGCGTCTGGCAGGTCGGAATCGAGAAGCTGCCGGCGCCGAGGTTGCTCGATATGACGCCGATGTGCGCGTTCGGGAAGCCGCCATCGAGATCGTTGAGCGCGAACATCAGCTTGCCAAACTGCTGCGCGAGCAGCCCCTGCTCCTCGCCCATCGAGTTCGAGTCGTCTATCAGGAACAGGATGTCGAGATCGCGCTCGACCGAGAGCGGGATGTTGACCGGCGTGGCCTGCCGAGCGTCGGGGCGGACCAGCTCAAGCGGGTGCTCGGGGCAGCCGGCGAGCGCGAGCGCGAGCACCGCGACGAAGTTTTTGGGACGCAGCATGAGAGCCTCCTGGCAAGGGAACCGCAAGAGAGCGCATCCTAGCCAAAGTCAGTCGATCAAACACCAATTATTGAGAGAGCAATGCGCGGGCCAGCGGCGAGCCTCGCAATTCCGCGCACCTGCGCGTGGCGTGCGGCAACCGAGTTGGCAGACGGGCCAACGATGGCGCCTCGGCAGGGGATGCGCGACACCGCGCCGCCCATGCTACGTTCTCCGTCGGTGGCGTCCCCCCAGCCCGCTCCGGAGCTGCGCCGAATCCTCGTGGTTGACGACGAGGAATCACTGCGGCACATGCTCGGCACTCTGCTCAGGCGCGCCGGCTACGAGCCGCACGCCGTGGCCTCGGGCAGCGAGGCCATGACCGAGCTCGGAGAGAAGGCCTACGACGTGGTTCTCACCGATCTCCGCATGCCGCGCATGAGCGGCATCGAGCTGCTCGAGCAAATCGCGCTTCGCGGCGCGGGAGCCCCAACGGTAATCGTGATGTCCGCGTACGGCTCGTTCGACATCGCGCTCGAGGCGATGAAGAAGGGCGCCTACGACTACATCTCCAAACCCTTCAAGCCCGACGAAATAGTGCTGGTCCTGCGCAAGGCCGAGGAGCGCGAGGGGCTCAAGCGCGAGAACCGCAAGCTGCGCGAGGCGCTCGACAAGCACTCACGCACGCCGCGCATCGTCGCCCGCTCGGCGCGCATGGAAGAGGTGCTGCGTGCCGTCCGCAAGATCGCCGAGTACAAGACGACGGTGCTGGTCACCGGCGAGTCCGGCACCGGCAAGGAGCTGGTCGCGCGCGCGCTGCACGACCTCGGACCGCGCGCCGCGAGAGCGTTCGTCGCGGTCAATTGCGGCGCGATCCCGCCGGCGCTGCTCGAGTCGGAGCTGTTCGGCCACGTCAAAGGCGCCTTCACCGACGCGTCGCGCGACAAGAAGGGCCTCTTCGAAGAGGCCGAGGCCGGCACGCTCTTCCTCGACGAAATAGGCGAGTTGCCGCTCGCGCTCCAGGTCAAGCTCCTACGCGCGCTGCAGGAGGAGAAGATCCGCCGTGTCGGCGACACGCGCGAAATCGACATCGACGCGCGCGTCGTCGCGGCGACGGCCCGCGATCTGGGCGACGAGGTGCGCGAAGGGCGGTTCCGCGAGGATCTGTACTATCGCCTCAACGTGGTCCACATCGCGATCCCGCCGCTGCGCGATCGGCGCGAGGAGATTCCACCGCTGATCGAGCACTTCCTGGCGCGTCACAATCAGCGCCTTGGAACCAAGATCGAGGGCGTGGCCCCCGACGCCATGCGATTGCTCATGGAGTACCCGTGGCCCGGCAACGTGCGCGAGCTCGAAAACACCATTGAGCACGCCATCGTGCTCGCCGAACGCGCGCGTATCGAGGGAGAGAACCTGCCGGCGCGCGTACGCGAGTCGCACGATCGCGTACGCGTGGCGCTCTCGGGCAGCGACCTGTCGATCAAGCGGACGACGCGCGCCCTGGAGGAGGAGCTCATCCGTCGGGCGCTCCGGAAGACGGGCGGCAATCGCACCGCGGCCGCACGCCACCTCGAGATCAGCTATCGGGCGCTCCTCTATAAAATGAAGGAATTCGGTATCTTGAGCTGATCCGGGGTCCTTTTCTCCGAAGAATACTTGCTCCGTGTGGTTATTCTGCTACATTATGCCTAATTATATGACACGTAGGTTTACATACGACCCACTCTCGCCTCGGCGACGGTTGCGGCAGCCCTCGCGGCGAGCCCCGAGGGGCAAGCCGGACTTTTGCGCCTGCCAAGGAGAGCCTCTAAGATGAAAGACCCCACGGTCTCCGAGAACCGCGACGGAGCGACCGCCCTGGAGCTCACTGCGTCGTCGAATGGGAGAAACCACCTGCGCCGCCTGCGCGTGGACCGGATGATGTCCAAGGCCGAGTTGGCTCGCCGCGCCGGGCTCTCGCCCCTGACCATCGATCGTATCGAGCGAGGCTTCCCGGCGCGCATGGACACTATGCGTAAGATACTTGAAGCATTAGGACTTTCACCTGCCGATCGCGGCCACGTGTTCCCGGGAGCGGAGCTCGCGTAGATGGCTTCCAAGAACTGCATTGGTTTGGACATCGGCTCGAGCGCCATCAAGGTCGTCCACATCAAGGAGACCTCCAAGGGGATGGATCTCATCAACTTCGGGATCGAGCCGCTCCCCCCCCAGACCATCGTCGATGGCACGATCATGAACCAGTCGGCGGTCGCGGAGGCCATCCGCGCGGTCGCCAAGCGCATGAAAATTCGCCACAAGGAAGTCGCGATCGCCATCGCCGGCCACTCGGTCATCATCAAGAAGATCACCGTCCCCGTGATGACGCAGCAGGAGCTCGAGGAGCAGATCGGATGGGAGGCCGGGCACCACATCCCGTTCGACCGCGACGACGTCGAGCTCGACCACCAGATTCTCGTGCCGCGCACCGCGCAGGGGCAGATGGAGGTCCTGCTCGTCGCCGCCAAAAAGGAGGTCGTGCACGACTACGCGGCGGTCGCGCGCGAGGCGGGCTTCCGGCCGGTCGTCGTCGATGTCGCCGCCTTCTCGGTGCAGAACAGCTTCGAGGCCAACTACACGGTGGCCGAGACCGAGTCGAGCGCGCTCATCAACGTCGGCGCGACGATCTCGACCATCAACATCGTCTCGCACGGGCTCTCGCTCTTCACGCGCGACGTGACCATCGGCGGCAATGCCTTCACCGAGGAGATCCAGAAACAGCTCAGCGTCTCCTACGAGGAGGCGGAGGCTTACAAACTTGGCGGCTCGACGGAGGCGGCGGAGGTGGTGCCGCAGGAGCTCGAGCGCGTGCTCGCGCAGGTCGCCGACACGTTGGCCGGCGAGTTCCAGCGCTCGCTCGATTTCTATCTGGCGACGAGCGCGGAAGGGAACATCCACCGCATCTACCTCGCCGGCGGCAGCGCCGCCGTGCCCGCGCTGAGGCGCGCGATCGAGGGCAAGTCGCGCCTACCCTGTGAGGCGCTCGACCCGTTCAAGCGCATGACCATCGACCAGAAGCGCTTCGACATGGACTTCCTGCAAGCCAACGCGCCGATGGCCGCCGTCGCCGTCGGCCTGTCGCTGCGGCATCCGGGGGACTCCGCGTGATTCGCATCAACCTCCTGCCCGTCAAGGCGGCCAAGAAGCGCGAGCGCGCCGAACGCACGCTCTACTACATGGCCTTCGTGCTCACGGCCGAGCTCGCCGTCCTCTTTTTCGTGCACCAGTGGCAGGCCGGCGACGTCGAGGTCCTGGCGCAGGAGAACGCCGTGATCGGACAGCAGATCGAAAAACTCAAGCAGGAGGTCGGCGACTTCGACGCCGTCAAGTCGGAGCGCGAACGGCTCATTGCCCAGCGTGACATCATCCGGCGCCTCGAGGCCGGCCGCACGGGTCCGGTGGCGGTGCTGCTCGAGCTCAGCCGCATCCTGTCGGTAGGCGGGCAGCCGACCGTGGACCCCAAGGAGTACGAGCGCATCCGCGCCGAGGAGCCGAACAAGGTCTACGACCCGACCTGGGACCCGCGGCGCGTCGCGATCTCGAGCTTCGCCGCGGCGGCCGACGCCACGACGCACATCGACGCCTACGCGAAGGACAACAGCGACGTGGCCGAGTTCGTCAAGCGCCTGGACATCAGCCAGCTCTTCGACGATCCGGTGCTGCAGGGCTCGGACACCGTAGGCGACTCGGTCGCCGCCAAGGGCATCAAGCACGTCCACTTCAACCTCGACGTGAAAGTGAAGTACTGATGGCGGGCTTCGAGCGGTTCTCCAAACTGTCCACGAGCGCGAAAGCGGGCGCGGTCGCCGCGGTCGGGCTGATCGTGGGCATCGCCTACTACTTCGTCTTCTGGTCGAGCCTCGCCGTCGAGAAGGAGAGCCTGCTCGCGCAGAAGGCGATCCTCGAGCAGGAGAAGGCCACCTACGAGTCGCGCGTGCAAGACTACCTCGCCTTCCAGAACGAGGTGGCGAAGCTGCGTGCGGAGCAGAAGGATCTCATGCGCAAGCTGCCACGCGGCGCCGAGATTCCCGCGTTCCTCGAGCAAATCCACCAGCAGGCCGAGGTCGTCGGCGTCGACGTCCTCCAGTTCTCGCGCATGCCCGAGGCTCCCAAGGACTTCTTTTCGCAAATCCCGGTGAAGATGCGGGTTCGGGGCAGCTATCACCGCATCGCCAAGTTCTTCCGCAACGTCGGGCTGCTGCGGCGCATCGTCAACATCGAGGGGCTGGCGCTCCAGCGCTCCGGCGAGACGACGGGCAAGGACGTGACGCTCGATGCGTCCTTCGTCGCCTCGACTTTCCGGTTCCTCGACAAGGGGGGCAAGTGAGACAGAGGGCGGCCGCGCTCCTCCTGTTGGCGCTGTCCACCGCCTGCGGCGAAACCGCCCAGGTCGCCGCGCCCACCGCGACGGCGACGGCGGCGCCGCCCAGAGCGGCCACCAGACCGGTGGCCGCCGCCCAGGCCGAGGCCGCGGACGACACACTCGGCGACGAGCTCTTCGTGGAATCTCCCCAGTCGCGCGATCCCTTCAAGTCGTTCATCGAGGACGTCGTCGCACCCGTGACAATCGATGACCAGTCGGAGGTCCTGATGGAGGACTTCTCGCTCGACGAGCTGGTGCTCATCGCGACTATTTCGGGCGGCACCGCGCCGCGCGCGATGTTCCGCGATCCGCACAGCACCGGCGTGATCGTCCAGCGCGGCGACTACGTCAGCAGCGCGAAGGCGAAGGTCACGCGCATCCTGTCGAGCAAGGTCATCGTCGAGCTGAAGGAAGAGAAGGGAAACGTGCAGGGACAGAACGTGGTGGCTCGGGAGATCTACCTGCACCCGGAAGCGCCGCTGGAATGAGACCGGAAGCCGCGAGAGAAACAAAGAGAGGGGCGAGAACGATGGGACGACATGCAACGGGCAAGGCGGTGCGGATGGCAGCGCTGCTGCTCACCACCGCGATCTACGATGTTCGCGCCGCGGGTGCGACGGCCGCCGGCAACACTGTCTCCGGCATCGACGTGCGCGAGAGCGGCGCGGCGACCGAGATCGTCGTCCACACTCAGGCGACCCCGACCTTCACCAGCTACAAGATCGAAAAACCGCTCCGGCTGGCGGTCGACGTCGCGCACGGGCGACTCGGCGAGGTCGACAGTCCCATCGACGTGGGCACCTTCGCGGTGTCGCAGATTGCCGCCAGCGAGTTCTCCGACGCGCAGCGCAACGTCGCGCGCATCCTCATCGCACTCCGACGCGAGGCCGGATACGAGATCCGGGCTCGCGGTCACGACATCGTCGTGACGATCACGCCTTTCGAGGCGAAGCCGGAGGGGCCGGAGGAAGCGGCTCGACGCGAGGCGGAGGCGGCGCGGCGCGGCGAGGCCGAGGCGCGCGCAGGCGCTTTGCTGGCGCAGACGCGGGCGGCGCAGGCGCTGGCGCTGGCGGAGGCGGAGGCCGAGAAGGCGCAGGCGGCGGCGCGGCGGACGGGCGCCGAGATCGCGGCGGCGCGCGGCGAGGAGGCCGAGGCCAAGCGGGCGCTTGTACTCGCGCTCGCCTCCGCGGAGGCCGCGCAGGCCGAGGCCGAACGCCAGAAGGCCCGCGGCACGAAGGCACAGGTTGCGCTCGAGCGCGCGCAGCGTGACGCCGACGAGGCGCGCGCGGCACGCGAGCAGGCGGCCGGCGCGGCCCACGAGATGGACAGGCGGGCGCGCGAAGTGATCGCGCGGGCCGGCGCCACCGCGGCCGAGCGCGACGAGGCCCAGCGAGCGCGGCTCCAGGCGGAGGCTCAGCTCGCCCGGGCCGAGGCTGCGCGCGTCCAAGCCGAGAAGCTGCTCGCGCAGGCGCGTGACGAGCGCGGCGCCGCCGCGAAAGCGCGCGCGGAGGCCGACAGGGAACGCGCCAACGCCGAAAAGGCCCGCGCCGAGGCCGACCAGGCGCGCGCCGACGCGGAGGTGGCCCGCGCCGAGGTGCGCAAAGCCAACTTCGAGACCGAAAAGGCCCGCGCGGAGGCCGACAGGTCACGGGCTGACGCCCGCCGGGCCAACTCCGCGGCCGAGAAGGCTCGCGTCCACGAGCTCGTCGCGGTCGGGGCCAAGGGCGCCGCGGACAAAGCACGCGCGGAGGCCGACAGGGCACGCGGCGACGCCCGCCGCGCACACGGCGAGGCCGAGGAGGCCCACGCCGAGGCGGAGGTGGCCAAGGCCGGCCGCGCCGCCCAGGCGCTCGTGGCGGACAAGGCGCGCGTCGAGGCGGACAGCGCGCTCGCCGACGCCCGCCG
>JBBTFH010000031.1:0-34642 GCA_038041915.1 Myxococcota bacterium | reverse complement strand
GCCGCCTCCGCGTCGTCCCCGGCGGTCCGCGCGACGAACCCACGCGCTGGAACTAGCCCTTCAGCGCACGGCGATCTTGCCGGCGATCATCATGCCCATCGGGCAGCCGAAGGGCGTGTCGGCGTCGACCGCGAGCGCGAACTCGACGGTCTTGCCGAGGGGTAGCGCCTCGTCGATGCCGGCGGCCGGCACACGGATCCCGTCGGCGCAGGTGCGCTCAAAGACCCGTTTCACGCGAAAGCGCGTCGGCTTGCCCTTCTCGACGGTCACCACGGGCGGGTTGTAGCCGCTCGCGTCGACGATGATGTCGACGACCGGCTGATCGGGCGCCACCGGCACCTTGCGCGCCGTCGGCGAACCGGCGGGCGCGGGCGTGGGCGCGGGCGCGGGCGCGGCGGCAGGCGGCGCGACGGCGGGCGATGGCGCGGGCGCGGCCTCTCCACCGCCACTCGCGTTGCAGGCGGCCACCGCCGACGTGAGCACGACGAGGCGAATGCTTTGGATTGCCGTCATGGAGGTAGAATGCGCCGTCATGGGCCAGATTTCCACCGGCAAGCCGCTCTCGCTCGCGCTCTTCTTCATCCGCGTCTACGTGGGAATCGCGCTCCTCCCGGCTGGCTGGAGCAAAGTGCGCGGCACGTTCCTCGACGGCGTGGCGCTCGCGAAGAGCGTGCGCGGCTGGCTGGATGCCGGCGATACCTACGCCTTCGCCGTGCCGTTCTTCCGCGAAACGGTGCTCGAGCACGCGCGCCTGTTCGCGTTCCTCATCGCCTACGGCGAGCTCGTCGGCGGCGCGCTGCTCGCGATCGGCCTGCTCACGCGACCGGCCGCGCTGGGCTCGTTCCTGCTCGTGCTGTCGATCCTGATCGGCCAAGGCGAGCGGCCCTGGTCGCTCGGAACCGCCGCCGCGCTCCTGCCGATGCTGTTTTGCGTGCTGCTCACCGCGCCCGGCCGCGTCCTGGGCCTCGACGCGGCGCTGCAGGGCAAGCTGCCGCGCTGGCTGGTCTGAGAAACGGCGCCTACCGCGGGATGCCGTCAAGCCGGTGGACGCCGAGCTTCACGACCTTCCATCCGACGCCTTCGCGGCTGACGTCGAAGTCGAGATCCGCGGTCGCAGTGCGCGACTTGCCGTCCTGCGTCAGCGTGCCCGCGAAGTCGCCGCACGCCGAGCCGTGGTCCTCGTCGACGACGCGAACGGGATGGATCCCGATCAACTTGACGCTGAGCGTCCCCGGCAGCGCCGCGTCCTCGAAGACGAGGTAGCCATTCGCGTCGAGCAGGCCGTCGTAGTGCGCGCGAATCGCCGCCTCGACCTGCTCGGCCATCTGCGAAGGCGTGCGCCCTGGCGCGGGCGCCGCCGGCGGCTGCTGCCGCGCGCGTTCCGCGTTCGCGCGACGCTCCTGGGGCTGGCCCGCGCACGCCAGCGCCACGACCGTCGCGACCGCGAGAAGCGAACGATCGATCATCATTCGATCATCATTCGCATCGCATTCGCACCGCCGACTACGGCCGCGGCACCTCGGGCGCCTCGAACGACTCGCTGCTGTCAAGCGCCTGCACGAACGCGACGAGCTGCAGCATCTCCTTGGCGGAGAGCTTCGCCGGCTTGAGCTTGGGATCGAGGTTGGGGATCTTGTCGCCACCGGCGACCATCCGCCTGACCGCGCCCTCGAGCGTCGGCTCGCTGCCGTCGTGGAAGTACGGCGCGGTCTTGCTCGCCGAGCGCAGCCCCGGCGTCTTGAACGCGCCCTGATCCTTGGGATCGCCCGTCACCTTGCCGCGGCCCGGATCCGGCTCGGGCTTGTCCGCGCCGATTCCCACGTTGTGGAACATCAAGTCGGTGTAGAGCGGCGGCGCGTGGCAGAGCGCGCAGTTCGCCTTCTTGGTGAAGATCGCATAGCCGGCGAGCACGTCAGCGGACACCGCCGCCGTATCGCCCTTCTCGTAGCGATCCCACGCCGAGCCGCCGCTGCGCAGCGTGCGCACGAACGACGCCAGCGCATCGACGATGTCCTTGGCCGTCGGCGGCTTGCCGCAGAGCTGCTCGCAGCGCGCCTTGTACACGGGAACCTTGGCGATCACCGCCGCGGCCTCCTCGGGATCGGCGCCCATCTGCCCCTTCCACGCCGCCTCGATCTGCTTCTCGAGCGTCGGGGCGCGGCCGTCCCAGTAGAAGGTCGCGTGGTAGCCGACGTTGTAGAGCGACGGCGTGTGGCGCGTGTTGACGGCGCCACCGACCTTCGTCGAGAGCGCAAGCCCGTCCGTCCAACCCTTCTCGTGGACGTGGCAGGTCGCGCACGACGCCGACCCGTCCTTCGAGAGGCGCGGGTCGAAGAAGAGCTGCTTGCCCCAGGCGACTTTCTCGGGCGTCGGCGCGCTTTCCGGCGCGACCGAGAGCTCGGGCAGGCCCGCCGGAGTCGGCGGCAGCGGCGGCGCCGGCGGCAGCACCACGGGCGGCGGCGGCGGCACCTGCACGACCGGCGGCGGCGGATCCTCTTTCATGCACGCAATCGCGACGAGCGAGAGCAACGGAAACGCGATTGCCCGACTCCATCCCAGCTTCATGGCGACGCCTCCCTTTGGGCCGCGCATTTGACGCCCGGCGACCGAGTGCGTCAAGCGAAGTGGCGCGACCGCGCGCGCGACGCTAGTGTTTCGCCCTCATGCGCGGCCGTGGCGTCTTGCTCATGCTCGCGGCGTCGATCGGCTTCAGCCTCATGAGCGTGCTGCTGAAGGCCCTCGCTCCCCGCATCCCCACGGCCGAGCTGGTGCTCTTCCGCTGCGCGCTGCCGCTGCCGTTCCTGGTGTGGTGGTTGCGCCGCCGCGGCATCCCGCTGGTCGCGCGAAATCGCCCGCTCATGCTCGGCCGCGCCGTCGCCGGGACGATCGCGATGAGCCTGAGCTTCTACGCGATCGCGCGGCTGCCGCTGGCCGACGTCACGCTCATCGGCAAGGTCGAGCCGGTGCTCATCGCGCTGCTCGCGCCGGCGCTGCTCGGCGAACGTCCGGCCGGGCGCACGATCGGCTGCCTCATGGCGTCGATCGCCGGCGCCGCGCTCGTGTTGCAGCCGTCGCTGCGCATCGGCAATCTCGCCGGCCTCGCCGCGCTCGTCGCCTCGCTCGCCGGCGCGCTGGCGCATCTAAGCGTGCGCCGCATGAGCGCGGACGACGACCCCGCGGTGATCGTCCTAGGCTTCACGGTCTTCACCGCCGTGTTCGCGGCGATCGCGGCGGCGCCCACGGCCGTGCTGCCGACGCCGGGCGAGGCGCTCGGTCTCGTCGCGATGGCCGCGCTCGCCACCGTGGCGCAGCTCCTCATGACGCACGCCTACGTCATCGAGGAGGCCTCGGTCGTCTCGGGCGTCAGCTACGTCACCGTCCCGCTCGCGGTGCTGTGGGGCTGGATGCTCTGGAACGAACGCCCCGGGCCGCTCGCGGCGGTGGGTGGCGTGCTCGTCGTCGGCGCCGGAATCGCGCTGCTGCGCTCGCGCCGCTTCACGGGCCAGCGGCGCTACGCGCCCCGAGTTGCCTAGCACCTGACAGACGTGTCCGAATCTCACCTCCCGACGCCGAGCGCGCTGGCGGCATTTCGCGACCTTGCCTCGCGCCGGGGCGTGGCACGAGCCGTGCTCATGTATGCTAGATAGACCGCGAGGAGGTGAACGTTGAACGTGCCCCATCGTGACGCTTGGAGGTTTCTCGCCGGCTTCGCGTCGCTTGCCGCGGCGACGCTGGCTTCGCGCAACGTGGCCGCCGAGACCGTGGCGGTCATTCCGTTTTCCGGCATCAACGTCCATCCCGGCTACCTGGAGGCCGCCCAGGACCTGCTCCGCACGCACCTCGCCGAAGGTGGAAAATTCCAGGTCGTGCCCGTGCGCGGCGCGCCGACCAGCCAGGAGGCGACGGCGGCCGAGGCCGTTTCGCTGGCCCGAACGGTCGGCGCGGACCTCGCGGTCGCGGCGCACCTGACGCGCCTCGCGGGAACGGCACGCGTTCACGTCACGGTCTACCGCGTGAGCGATGCACAGGCGGTGCGCAGCGACACGCTCAACGCCGGCTCGCCCGACGATATCGACGCCGTGCTGGCGCGCCTGGCGCGCGCGATCGTGACCGGCAAGCCGGCGCGCGATAACGCCGACATCGAGACCGTGACCGAGAAGGAGGCCGACGCCTACCAGAAGCGCACGGCGACGCACGTCTTCGGGCTGCGGCTGGGCGCGATGGTTCCGATCAACCGCGCCGAAGGCGGCAGCGGCGCGGTGCCGGGCGGCTCGCTCTTCTGGCTCTACGACGCGCGAACGTTCCTGGCCGACGTGTCGCTCCTGCTGTTCGCCAAGGGAGACGATGCGTACGACAACGACGACAGCTCGGCCGCCATCGGGCTCGGGCTCGGCGCCTACTACCCGCTCTCGCGCAGCGATCTGACGCCGTACGTGGGTGGCGGCGTGCATTGGTGGCATACGGAGTTCGGCGGCCGGGGCGCGGGCGGCCTGGCGCCGCACGCCGATGTCGGCATCCTCATGGGGCGGCTGGCCACGGTGCAGGTGCGCGGCGAGCTCGGCTACTTCGTCAACACGTTCGGCGAGCGCGAGGGCGACGCCTACTTCGGGTCCGACGGCTCCTCCGGCGAAAAGCACTACAGCCACGGGCCTATCATGAGCGTGGGCATCGGCTTCTGATGCGAAGCGCGATGCTGGCGGCGGCGCTCGCGCTCGCGAGCGGCTGCGGCACGACGCAGGTGATCACGAACGAGCCGCGGGCGCGCATCTTCGTCGACGGTGAGATGGTGGGACGCGGCCGCGGCGAGGTCAGTCAGCGCGGCGTGCCTCACACGGCGGAGGTCGTGGTCAAGGCGCCCGACGGGCGATCGGCGCGCGCGCGGATGAAGCGGAGCTTCACCGGCTGGACCTTCGTCATCGGCCTCTTCACCTACGCGACGGGCTTCATCTGGGCGTGGGAGTATCCCGACCTCGTCGACGTGCCGCTCGAGGATCGAGCCGTCCGCGGCTGGGACGCTTCGCCGGCGGACGACCCGTGGCTGGCCGCCCCGGCCGGCTGGCAGCCGAGTCCGAGCCCGGTCCCGTCTCCGGAGCCGACTCCGACTCCGACTCCGACACCGACTCCGACTCCGACTCCGACTCCGACTCCTGCGCCGGAGCTCAGCCTTTCGCCGCCGCCGCGGCCCGCTCCACCCAATCGATGACGTCCCGCTCGAGGGTCACGCCCTCGAGCGCGTCGATCTCGCGCAGCCCCGTCGGGCTCGTCACGTTGATCTCCGTCAGCCACGGGCCGATGACGTCGATGCCGACGAAGTGCAGGCCCATCAAAGCGAGCGTCGGGCCGATGCGCGCGCAGATTTCTCTGTCGCGCGGGGTGAGCGACGTACGTTCGGCTCGCCCGCCCACGTGCAGGTTCGCACGGGCGTCGTCCTCGCGAGGCACGCGCAGCACCGCGCCGAGTGGCTGCCCGCCGAGGAGGAGGATGCGTTTGTCGCCCTCGCGGACTTCTGGCAGGTAGCGCTGCGCGAGCGCCCAGCGTTTTCCAAAGTCGGTCACGACCTCGAGGATCGCGTTGGCATTCTGATCGCCGGAGCGGAGCACGAAGACACCTTCGCCGCCGCGGCCGTCGAGCGGCTTGACCACGATGCTGTGATGCTGCTCGGCGGCGAAGGCGCGGATGCGCGCGCGGTCGGACGTGACAATCGTCGGCGGCGTCAGCTCGGGGAAGCGCAGAACCAGCAGCTTCTCGTTGGCCTCGCGAAGCGCGCGCGGGTCGTTGACGAAGAGCGTCTTGCCGCGCGCCTGCTCGCACAGCAGCGTCGCCATGAAGTAGGTCGCGTCGAAGGGCGGATCCTTGCGGATGAAGACGGCATCGCAGTCCTCGAGCGGCACGATCGACGGCTCGCCGAGCGTGTAGTGATCGCCGGGGATGATCCGCACCGTCGCCGGGCGGGCGCGCGCAATCGCTCGCTCGTGCTCGAGCGCGAGGTCGCGCGGCTCGCAGTGCCAGACGGCGTGCGTGCGGCGGTGGGCTTCGACCATGAAGGCGAGCGTCGTGTCGCCGCCGACGTCGATGGCGGGCAGCGGATCCATCACGAAGAGAAGCTTCATCGACGGCTACGCGGGCGCATCCTCGGCCTCGGCCTTGTTCGGAAGCAGGTGCAGGAGGCCGTGCTTCTTCAGCCGGTAGTAGAGCGTCGAGCGGTTGATGCCGAGGGAGCGCGCGGCGGCGGCGATGTTGCCTCGGGCTCCTTCGACGGCGCGTGTAATCTCGCGTTGCTCCTCGTCGCGCAGCCGCTCGTGCAGCGACCCCGGCGCGGCTTCGGCTGCCTCAGCCCGCGAGGCGGGACGTGCGGCGGCCGGCGCCTCGTACGCGGCGGAGCTGAGCCTTTGCGGCCCGAGATCGACCTCGGCCGGCCCGATGGTGTCACCACGCGCGACGATGGCCGCGCGCTCGACGACGTTCTCGAGCTCGCGCACGTTGCCCGGCCACGCGTAGCCGCGCAGCTTCTCGATCGCCGCGGGCTCGAAGCCGCGGGCGCGTGCGCGCGTCTTGCCCGCGTGGCGCTCCATGAAGTGCTCGGCGAGCGCCGCGATGTCGTCCGGCCGCTCGCGCAGCGGCGGCAGCACGATCGGGAAGACGTTGAGCCGGTAGTAGAGGTCGTGTCGGAAGCGGCCGTCGCCGATGAGCGTCTCGAGATCGCGGTGCGTCGCCGACACCACGCGCACGTCGGCAGTACGCGTCTCGCTCGACCCCACGCGCTCGAACTCGCCCTCCTGCAGCACGCGCAGCAGCTTGACCTGCAGCTCGACCGGCAGGTCGCCGACCTCGTCGAGGAAGAGCGTGCCGCCGTCGGCGACCTCGAAGCGGCCGGCGCGGCGGCTGACGGCGCCGGTAAACGCGCCCTTCTCGTGGCCGAACAGCTCGGACTCGAGTACGCCAGCCGCGAGCGCCGCGCAGTTGACGCGCACGAACGGCCGCGCCTCGCGCGCGCTGTTGATGTGGATGGCGCGCGCGACCAGCTCCTTGCCGGTTCCCGTCTCGCCGCGCAGGAGCACCGTCGAGTCGGTGCGCGCGACCTGCTCGACCTTCTCGAGCACCGCGCGCAGCGCCGGCGACTGGCCGACGATGGCGCCGAAGTCGTAGGCGGCATTGGCCTCGCGCTCGAGGTAAGCAGCGTAGCCGCGGAGCTGATCGCCGAGGCGCCGGTTCTCGCGCAGCAGGTGGAAGCGCTCGATCGCCTGGCCCAGGATCGCGCGCACCTCGCGCGAGTCCCACGGCTTGGTGATGTAGCGGTAGACTTGGCCGAGGTTTATGGCGTCGATCAGCACGTCGACGTCGGTGAACGCGGTCACGATCACGCCAATCGCGTCGGGACGGATGCCGCGCGCGGCGCGCAGGAGCTCGAGACCCGTCATCTTGGGCATGCGCTGGTCGGTGACGATCACCGCGACGTCGCTTTGCGCAAGCAGCCCGAGCGCCTCCTCGGCGCCGCCCGCGCACAGCAGCTGGAAGCCCTTGCGGAAGTTGAAGCGGAAGGCGTCGAGGTTGTCGAGCTCGTCGTCGACGACCAGGATCGGATAGTCGTCGGGCTTCGGCACCATCGCGCGCGACCCTAGCAGAGGGCCGAAGGCCGCTCAAACGCGACGGGCCTCGCCCAGGGGGCGGGACGCGCGGCTACGCCGCGGCGCCGGAGAGGCCGAGCTTGTTCTTGGCGGCGCGACCGACCTTCGAGCCGGGGCTCTTCTTGGCAAGGTGCGAAAGCAGGTCGCCTCCGAGGTCCTTCAGATCCTCCGAGTCGCTCTCGACCAGGCAGAAGCCGAGGTAGTAGAGGTGCTCGCCGTCGATCGAACGCTCCCTCTTGAGGCGCTTGGGCACGGGAAAGCCGGCGGCGAGGAGCTTCCCGAACGCGGCCACCGTCGGATCGCCGCCGCGCGAAGCGTGTGCGTGCGCGAGGTCGCGCGGGCCGAGCGTGAGCGCGAGAACCGCCAGCGCGAAGCGCGCCTCGTCGTCGAGGTGCTCGGAGCGCCCGAGCGGCCGCAGGAAGGCCTGCGCATCGGCGAGCCGTCCCAGCTTCTTCAAGCGCAGCGCGAGATCGATGAGCGTGCGGTCGCGCAGCTTGGCGTCAATCGCGCCGAGCAGATCGAGCAGCGACGTGGCGCGCGGATCGTCGGGCTTGCGCTCGAGCAGCTTGGCGGCGCGCTTGGCGATGGCTTTGCGCGCTGCCGCCGGGATGCGCTCGCCGTGCGAGCGCAGCACGCGCGCATAGGTCGCCAGCATCGCCGCGTCGTCCTCGCGCGCGACCGCCGCCAGGAGGGGCCTCACCGCCGAGGTGAGACGCCCCAGCGATCGTGCCGCGGCGTCGCGCGCCGCCGGCTCGCCCTTGCGAAGCGTCTCGAACAGCCGCTTGGCGGCGGCCTGCGTGTCCATCGTGCCGAGGCGATCCGCCGCGAAGGTACGCGCCTCGGGGTGACGCCCGTCGACGAGCTTGAGCAACGCGCCGGCCAGGCCGACCGGCATCTCGACGTTGCGCAGCGTGTCGAGCGCCGCGCGCGCGACCGAAGGCTCGGGGTCGTCAGCCAGTTGAAGCAGTCGGACGACCACTGCGCCCGGCTTACGCGAGCCGGAAAGTGGCCGGCGCAGGGCCGCGACCGCCGCCGCCCGCACCGCCGCGGGCAGCTTGTCGGCGAGGAAACCCGCCAGCACGGGCAGCAGCTTGGCGTCGCCGACGTAGCCGAGCAACCTCAGGCCGTTGGCCGTGGCGAAAGGATCGTTCTTGGCGGCGCGACCGCGCAACAGGCGCACGGTCTTGCGGGCGACCAGCGTCTTGTCGCGTGCCGAGGCGCTGTCCATCTCGGCGCGCAGGGCTGCCAGCGTGTGTTCGGCGACGTCCGGGTCGCGCAGCATGAGCAACAGCTTGTCGAGCGATTCGGGCGTCCGGTTGCGCGCGAGGATCGCCACGAGCGCGCGCCTGCGGGCGAGCGGCGCCGACGCGAGATCGCGCGCCAGAACCGACGCGGCCTTGGCACCTTGCCGCTCAAGCACGACCTGGACGCGCCGGCGCACCTCCTCGTCGGGCGAGTCCAGCAGGGGAAGGAGCTGCTCGGTCATGCCGGCGGCCCTGAGCTCCTCGAGAGCCTCGAGGACGTAGAGGCGAAGCACGCGGTTGTCGTCGTGGAGCGCTTCCCCGAGGGCCTTGATGACGGCGGCTTCCCTCGCGTCGAGTGCGCCGAGCACCATGGCCGCGGCGCAACGCCGCTCCATGCGCGTGTCGTGCAGGAGCTCCAGGATCTTGTGAACGGTTGGGTTCATTCAGGCGAAAGGGAACCGCGCCTACGAGTTAGTGTCAAGTAATAGCACAATCGCGGCCTAGGCGGCGAACAAACCCAGGAAAAAGAGAAAACCGCCTATTCCAATTCGAATATAGCGGAATGAATAATACGTTTCCCAAACCCAAAGAGAGGTGACGACAAGTGCCAATCCTATGATTGCACAGAGAGATCCGACGAACCCCGCTCCCGGCGCGGTCGCGGCATAGGCTCGTCCATCCACCCCGGAGAGGTGTTGGGCGAGATGTAGGTTCGCCTCCCCCAAAATCGGGGGCTCGCCTATCCCGAAAGCTCGGGTGGCCAGCGTGGCCTGACGAATCTCCGACCAGGCGGTGCGGGCGCGGCCCGGCTGGCCAAGGCGCTCGGCGGCGAGTGCGTGGCCGCGCAGGCGCGCGAGAGCCGTGCTCTGGTGGAGGCGCCAGCGCGCGGCGCGGCCGAGCTTCACGATGGCGTCGTCGGGCCGAGCCTCGCGCTCGGCCACGTCGGCCTCGGCCAGGGCCGCGAGCGCCTCGACCTCCGCCCGCACCCAGATCGCCACGGCCGCCAAAGCGACCACGGTCAGAATCGGCATCCACCTTCCAGTCGTCATCACACGAAGTCGCGCCGGCGGAACAGCAGCACGGCGATCGCGAGCGCGCCCACGATGCAGAGCCCGGCGTAAGTGGCCGCGCTCGCCACGTACGCCCAGTCGACGAACGTCCCGTGGATGCTGACTCGCTTGCCGGCCACCTCCCATCCGCTCACCTGAAACAGGTAGAGGTTCGGCAGGCCCTTGTGGAGGGCGTCAAAGACCAGCCTCATCGGCCCCTCGGCGCGCGCGGCGAGCGCGCCAATTTCCTCCGCTGACCGGCCGAGGATGAAGATTCCCGCGGTGAGCAGTCCGGACAGGAAGGGCCTGGTCCAGCACGACAGCGTCACCGCGACGGCCGTTACCACCAGCACCTCGAGGAGGCTCAGGACGAGCGCGACCGCGGTCGGACCGTCGATTGTGCTCGCCTGGGTGCGCAGCAGCGCTTCGACGACCCCGGCAAGAAGGACGCAGAGCGCTATCAGCGTCGCGGCCATGCCGCAGAACTTTCCGATCACGAACTGCCAGCGGTGCAGGGGCTTGGGCAGGATCGCGTACGCCGTGCGGCGGTCGACCTCCTTGTGGAGAAGCGTGACGCCGAGGACGATCGCGACGAGGATCGCCAGCAGGTTCGAGCCGGCGAGAGCGAGATCGCGCACCACGCGCGCCGACTCGTACGACGCGAGCTCGCTCAGCACGTAGGTGCCGGCGAGGCCTAGTACGCCGAAAAAGACGATGCCGTAGAGGACCTTGTCGCGGATCGCCTCGCGAAAGGTGTTGTGGGCGACGGCAAATATGGCCACGCCGGCGCGCATCAGGCTCCCCCGTCGCCGCCCGCGGACGGCGAGTCTTCCACCGCGGCGCTGGTCGCGCGCACGAAGACGTCCTCGAGCGTCTCGCGTCGCGGCGTCACCTGGACGATGCGACCGCCCGCCGCGGCGATTTTCGAGAGCGCGACGTCGACGGAGCCGTCCTTTGCGACGACGACCACGAGCTGGCCGCCGCGCGCCTGGGCGTCCAGGCCGCCGAGCCTCGCCAGGAGCTCGGGCGGTTCGCCGTCGACGACGATCTCCGTCGACAGGATTCGCGCGGAGACGAGGCGGCCGAGCGGTCCGACATCGTGGATGCGCCCGTCGCGCAGGATGGCGACGCGGTCGCAGAGGAGCTCGACGTCGGGCAGGACGTGCGTCGAGAAGACGACGGTCTTGCCGCGCTCGCGCAGCGAGCCGATGAAGTCGCGCAGCTCCTTGCGGCCGAGCGGATCGAGGCCGGTCATCGGCTCGTCGAGGATCAGCAGGTCGGGATCGCCCATCAACGCCTGCGCGACGCCGACGCGCTGCAGCATGCCCTTCGAGTAGCGGCGCAGCGCGGTGTCGGCCGCCTTGCCGAGGCCGAGGCGCTCGAGCAGCTCGCCGCCGCGGCGACGGTTTTCGCCACGCGACAGGCCGAAGAGACGCCCGACGTAGTCGAGCAGCTCGCGGCCCGTCAGGTACTCGTAGAAGTACGGGCTCTCGGGGAGGAAGCCGAGGCGCCGCTTCGCCTCGATCGCGCCGGCGGGCACGCCGAAGATCTCCGCGCGCCCCGAGGTCGCGAAGAGCAGCCCGACGAGTATCTTGAAGGTCGTGGTCTTGCCGGCGCCGTTGACGCCGAGGAAGCCGAAGATCTCGCCACGCTCGACCTCGAAGGTCACGCCGCGCAGCGCGTCGATGCGGCGCCCCCAGAATCCCGCGCGGTAGCGCTTGGTGAGTTCCGCGCAGCGAAGAACGACGTCGCTCATCCGAGCTTGCGGCGGTACCAGAGGATCGTGCGCAGCAGCCCCTCCTCGAGATCGACGCGGGGCGCGAAGCCGAGGAGCTTGCGCGCCTTCTCGATCGACGGGATGCGCAGCTCGACGTCGGGAAAGTCCCACGGGACGAACTCGATGCGCGACGAGGAGCTCGCCAGGCGCGCAATCTCCCGCGCGAGGTTGTAGATGGTGAGCGTCGAGCGCGGGTTGCCGATGTTGAACGCCTCGCCGACGGCCTCGTCGCGCGCCAGGCACAGGACGATGCCGTCGACGATGTCGTCGACGTAGCACCAGGCGCGGATCTGGCTGCCGTCGTTGTGGACTTCGAGCGTCTCGCCGCGCAGCGCGCGCACGATGAAGCGGTGGATCGCGCCCTCACCGACCTGCCGCGGACCGTAGATGTTGAACGGTCGCACCGAGCACGCCGGCAGCCCGTGCTGCTTCTGGTAGCTCATCGCGAGGTGCTCGGTGGCGAGCTTGGAGACCGCGTAGGTCCAGCGGGCCTCGCCGACCGCGCCGAGCGTCGTCGCGCCCGACTCGGTGACGTTGTACGCGTAGCGACCGAAGACCTCGCTGGTGGAGAAATCGATGAAGCGACGCACGGTGCCGGCCTCGGCGGCGGCCTCGAGGGCGTAGGCGGTGCCGAGCAGGCTGGTGCGCATCGTCAGCACCGGATTCTTCATGACCGTGTCCACGCCCGCGATTGAGGCCATGTGCACGACCGCGTCGCAGCCGCGCATGGCCTCGGCGACCGCCTTGCGATCGAGCACGTCGCCGACGCGCAGCTCGATCGAGGGGTGGCCGCCCAGGCCTGCCTCGGCCAGCGCGTTGCGCGCGAGCGTGTCGAAGACGACCAGGCGGTTCTTGGCCGCGAGGCGCTCGCACAGGTGCGAGCCGATGAACCCGGCGCCACCGGTGAGAAGGATTCGGCGATCTTCGACGAGGGGTGACATGCGCAGGCAGGGATTCTAGCCGAGGCGTGTTACGGTTTCACTCCCCGCATGAAGCTCAGCGTGTCCACGCGCATCCTGCTGAGCTTCCTCTTCCTCCTCCTCGCGTTCACCGGCGCCGCCGCGTTCGCCGTCGTCCGCATGCGCTCGACCTCGGCGGATCTGCGCGTGCTCGGCCGCGGGCACCTGCGGCTCGCCTTCGCGCTCTCCGAGATCGAGGCGCTGCAGTCGAGCCTCGTGCACCTCGTCGGCGACGGCCAGACGCTCGGGCTCGCCGCGCTGCGCCGCATGCGCCTGCGCGAACTCGCCGAAGCGCGCCGCATCGCGCGCGCAGCGCTCAAGCTCGATCCGCGCGACGGCGACGTCGCCTTTCTGCGGCGGATGGCGCGCGATCTGCGCACTCTCGAGACCGCTTGCCTGCGCAGCGAGAACGCCTTCGAAGCGCTGTTCGGCGCGGCAGCCGCGTCGCCGCCGAGCGCCGCCGCCGTCTCGGCGCTGGGGCAGCGCGAGGGCGAGGTGCTGCGCCTGGTCCGCGCCGCGCGCGATCTGGCGAAGGGGCGCGCGACGGAGCTCGCGCTGGACGTCGAGCGCGTCGAGGCCACGGCCGTGTGGGGCGCGCTCGGCCTGGTCGTGGCCGCGCTCGGCGTCGGCGTGACGGCGGCCGCCGCCGCGTCGCGCACGCTGCGCCCGCTGCGCGGCCTCGCCGCCGGCGCCCGCGCGATCGCCGGTGGCGACTACGCGCTGCGCGTCGAGGTCGGCTCGCCCGACGAGATCGGCCGGCTCGCCGCCGAGTTCAACCACATGGCCGCCGCGCTCGAGGAGCGCGAGCAACGCCTGGTGCGCTCCGAGCGGCTGGCCGCCGCCGGCCGCGTCGCCGGCCACGTCGCGCACGAGATCCGCAACCCGCTCTCCGCCATAGGCCTGGACGCCGATCTGCTCGAGGAGGAGGTCGGCGATAAGCCAGAGGCGCGTCGTCTGCTCGCGCGCATCCGCGGTGAGATCGACAGACTCGAGTCGCTGACCGAGGAGTACCTGCGCTTCGGCCGCCTGCCGCAGCCACGCCTCGAGCGCGAGGAACTGCCGCGCATCGTTCGCGGCGTGCTCGAGCTGGTCGACGGCGAGCTGCGCGCTTCGAGCATCGCGGTGCGCGCCGAGCTGCGCGACGTCCCTCCGATCGCCGCGGACGAGGCGCAGCTCCGGCAGGCGCTGCTCAACCTGGTTCGCAACGCGCGCGAGGCGATGGCCGGCGGCGGCACGCTCTCCGTCGAGACCGACACGTCGGTCGCACGCGACTCCGTGCGCCACGTCGAGGTGCGCGTGAGCGACACCGGCCCCGGCATGCCGCCCGAGGTCGCCGGGCGCCTCTTCGAGCCGTTCTTCACCACCAAGGCTCGCGGGACGGGCCTCGGCCTCGCGCTGACGCATCAGATCGTCGCCGATCACGGCGGGCGTATCGAGGTTCGAACGGCGCCGGGGCGCGGCACGACCTTCGTCATCTCACTTCCCGCCGCATGATCGACGCTCCCGCCACTTCGGTCACGGGCCGCTGGGCCCGCATCCATTCGCCGCGCGCGATCCTCGCACTGCTGCTGCTCATCAACCTCGTCAACTACCTCGACCGGCAAATAATCTTCACGCTCAACCCGGTGCTCAAGCGCGAGTTCGCGCTGAGCGACACGCAGGTCGGCCTGCTCGGCAGCGTCTTCGCGATCGTGCTCGCCGTCTTCTCCGTGCCACTCGGCGTGCTGGCCGATCGCTGGCGACGCAAGTGGGTCATCGCGCTCGGCGTCGGCCTGTGGAGCGTCGCGACCGCGCTGAGCGCCTTCGCCGGCAGCTTCGGAGCGCTGCTCTTCTACCGCTCGCTCGTCGGCATCGGCGAGGCGACCTACGCGCCCGCCGCCAGCGCGCTGATCACGGAGCGCTTCCCGCACGAGCGGCGCGCGCGCGCGATCGGCGTCTTCAACCTGGGCATGATCGTCGGCGGCGGCGCGGGGATGGCGCTCGGCGGGCTGCTCGGCGAGACGCTCGGCTGGCGCGCGCCGTTCCTCATCGTCGGGCTGCCGGGGCTCGCGCTCGCCATCGCCGCGGCCGCCATAGACGAGGGCCCGCGACGCAAGCACGGCGAGTGGGTGATCTCCGTCGAGATGCCGGACGCCGCGCTGCTCAGGCGTCCGGTGCTGGCGGCGATCTACGCCGGCGGCACGCTGGTCAGCTTCTTCGTGTGGGGCTTCCTCTACTGGATGCCGCACTTCATGGAGCGCGAGCACGGCTTCCGCGCGAGCGCCGCCGCGCTGTTCATGGCTCTCGCGGGCGCCGCCGCCGGCGCCGGCGTGTGGTTCGGCAGTTGGCTCGCCGATCGCGTCGGCCGCACGCGCCCCGACGCCAAGCTGCTGGTCGGCGCGTTGGGCATGCTCGCCGCTTTGCCGTTCGTGGTCGCGTGCCTGCTCGTGTCGTCGAGCGCGTGGATGCTGGCCGGCCTCGTGATGGTCGCTTTCTTCGCGACCTGGTTCACGGCTCCTCTGCTGGCCGCCCTGTGCGAGCTGGTCACGGACCAGCGCCGCGCGACCGCGACCGGTTTCTACTTCATGATCGTGCAGCTCCTCGGCACGGGGCTCTCGACGACCGCCGTCGGCGCGCTCTCGCAGCGCTGGTCGCTGCGCGGCGCGCTGCTCGCCACCGTCGGCGTAGCGCTGGCTGGAGCGCTCGCGCTGCTCGCGGGAGCGAGAGCGCAAAGACACGAGGAGCGAGATCGGGTCCGCGCGCGAGCGCAGGCACGATGACGGCGCTACTTCACAGCGGCTAGCGCGTCTTCGTCTTCCGGATCGAGATTCAGCACGCGCTTGGCCACGACGCACGCTTCCTGTTTGAGGCCGCGCTTGGCGACCAGGGCCAGCAGCTTCTTCTGCACGTCGAGCTCCATCCCCGCCATCGCGCCGGCCTTGCGAAGCGCGTCGAGCGCCGCGTCGCCGCGATGGGCGCGTTCGTGCAAGCGCGCGAGCTCGAGCAGCGGCTCGACCGCTTCGGGATCGAAGCGAGCCGCCGCCTCAAAGTGCGCCTGCGCCGCCGCCGCGTCGCCGAGCTCGTCCGCCGCGCGGCCCGACAACATGCGCGCGGTGAAGCCGTCCTTGCCGAGGGCCAGCAGCGCATCGAGCCTCGCGCGTGCGGCCGCGAAGTCGCGCTTGCGCATCGCGACCACCGCCGCGTCGTCGTCCTTCGGATCGACCTGCCCGTCATAGACCGCAAGCCGCTGGGCGAGATCCGCCCGCAGCTCGCGATCGATAGCAAAGGCGTCCATGCCCGTCACCCGCCGCAGCGCCGCGGGCGCGTCGAATCCCTCGTCGAATTCCCTCACCAGCGCGAGCATCTTCGCAAGCCCGAAGCGTCGTTCGAGAAAATCGACGGCCTGCTCGCTGTAGTAGTACGCGAGCACGATCTCCTGCATGCCGCGCGCCCGCACGAACGCGCGGTGCATGTCGACGATCGACGGCATCGGCGCCCGCGCCAGCGCCGCGTGCAGCTCCCGCGCGCTGCGGCGCCGCCACTCGGGGCGGGCCAAAGTCGTTTCGTGATCGGCGATGCCCTCGGTCAGCCAGCGCGGCACGCGCGCGCCGCTCATGCCGATCGTGAAGACGTGCGACAGCTCGTGCCACAGCACCTGTGCCCAGTTGATCTTTCCCGACGGGGTCGTGCTGGTCACGACGCGCCCGAAGCACACGCCGAGCGCCCCGAGCCCCGGCAGCCCGACGGTGCGGACGGCATAGTGCGCCGGATCGTCGAAGAGCTCGACGATGATCGGTCCCTTCGGCTGGGTGCCGTAGCGCTTCGCATAGTGGGCATACGCCCGCTCGAGGTGATCGAGGATGGGGCGCACGAGCCCGGCTTCGCGCGCCTTCGGCAGCCGCAGCCGGAAGTGCTCCGACGTCGCGAAGACGTAGTCGCGCGGAATGATCTTTTCGAACAGCTCGAGCACGTTGTAGGTGCGCGCGTTGAAACGGTCGCGCTCCCATGCCGCGCGCAGCTTGGCCAGCCCCGCCTCCTCGTCGCCCATCCGCAAGCGGTTGGTGCCAAGCCCTGCGAGCGCGTAGGGATCGTCGGGGCGTAGCGCGAGCGCGCGCTCTTCGAGCGTGATCGCGTCGCCATAGCGCGCGAGCTTCGTGATCGCCTCGGCGACGCCGTGGTCGAACGCCGACTCCCGCGGGTTGACGCGCAGCGCCGCCGCCCGCTCCGCCTCGTAGCCCGCGCGATCGCCGCGCAGCCACGCCGACGCGCCGAGCACCACGCGCGCCCCCACATGCCCCACGTGGGCCGCGAGCGCCTCGCGTGCAGCAGCAGCCGCCGCCGGGTGATCCTCCGCGTCGAGCGCGATCGCCGCGCGCAGCGCGTGCGCATCCGCGTGACGCGGGTTCACCCGCAGCGCGCGCGTGAGGTGATCCTCGGCCGCCGCCGCGTCGTAGCTCTGCTCGAGCTTCACCCGCGCCATGCCGACCAGCGCGTCGGGGTTCTGCGGGTCCTTGGCCAGCACCGCGGCGAAGCTCGGCTCCGCGGGTCCGGCCGCGTACTTCTCGAGGAAGAGGTCGCCCCACTCGAGCTGCGCCTGGAAAAATGACGGGTCCGCCCGCGTGGCGTCGCGGAGGGTGTCGCTGGCGTCCTGGAATCCTCCGGCCGCGCGCGCCGCCATCGCGACGTACGTGAGGTCCGCCGCCGAGTGCGGATCGATCCGCCCCGCGTCGAAGTCGTCGTAGAGGGCGTGAAGGAGCGACCGGGCCTCGGCCTCGCGTCCCGTCGCGATCAACACCAGCGCCAGGTAGATGCGCGCCCGGCGATGCCGCGGGCTCCGCGCGACCACGCCGCCGAGCACCTTCTCGGCCTCGGCATAGCGCCCGGTCTCGCGCGCGATCTCGCCGATCAGGGTCTCCGCGTCGTCCGCGAGCTTGCCGCCGGCCTGCTTGCGCGCCGCCGCCTGCGCGTCGGCGTAGCGTCCCACTCGACGCAGCGCACGTGCCGCGTCGAGCGCGTCGGCGCGCGTGGTCGCGACGACGAGGAGCAGGCCGGCGAGCGCGCGCGTCATCGTCAGCGGAGTCTGCGAGGCTCGCCGCACGCGCGCAAGCGCCGAAGCTGACAGCGGGCCGCGCGCGGCTATAATGCGCCGCCTTGCGCACCGCGCTCGCACTGACGCTCGCCGCATCCACCTCCGCCGCCGCGGCCGAGCCTATTGCCCCGATCGATCTCGCGTTCAACGAGATCCTCGCGCCCGAGATGCGCAAGAGCCTGGTGTCGGAGCTGGCCGAGGCGCTCGGCGCACACGGCTACGAGTTGCAGGGTCCGCGCGCCACTGCCGCCAGGCTGCGCGACGCGCGCTTGCCACCGCGGTGCGTCATCGGCCCATGCCTTGCCAAAGTCGGCAAGATACTCGGCACGCGCCTCGTGCTCGTCGGCGCCGTCGAGGGCGAGGGCACGACCTTCGATCTCAGCGTGACGGTGCTCGAGACGCGTGAAGGCCGCGCCGTCGCGCAAGCGGCCGAGCGCTGCGACGTTTGCACCTTCGCCGAGGTGCAGTCCGCGATGCGCCGCCTTGCGCAGAAGCTCGCCGGCGAGCTCGCCGCCGCGATGCCACCGGTTTCGCCCCGAGCCTCCGAAGCCGAAGCCGGCGGCGCCGCCACCACGTCGTCGGGCCCGATCTGGCCCGGCTGGAAATGGATCGCGCTCGGCGCCGGCGTCGTCGCCGTCGGGGTCGGCGGCTACGTCTTCTCGCTCGACGGCGACTGCGCCACCACCGCCTGCGACGAGCGCTACACGACCGGCGGCGCCGGCATGGTGCTGCTCGGCGCCGGCTCCGCGGCCCTCGGCGGGGCCGGGCTCATGCTGCTGTTCGGATACTGAAAGCAACAACCTGACGAAAGGGGCAACGACATGAAAGCTGCGTGGATCGCGACGTTCTCAGGTGTGCTTCTGGCGGCCGGGTGCGCCGACGACGACGGCGCCGAGGGCGAGTCGGAGGCCGAAGCGGAAGCGGAAGCGGAAGCGGAAGCCGAAGCCGAAGCGGAAGCGGAAGCCGAAGCCGAGTCGGAGTCCGAATCGGAGTCGGAGTCCGAGGGCGAGTGCGAACCCGCGCCCGGCGGCGACTGGACGTGCCTCGGATCCGTGCCCGCGTGGCCGTTGCCGACCACCACGACCGGCACCTACTCGGTGACCATCACCGACTTCGTCACGGGCAACGCGATGGACGGCGTCGCCGTCAAGGCGTGCGCCGCCGACGATGTGGATTGCTCGGACCCGTACGACACGCAGACGACCGACGGGGAGGGCGCCGTCTCCATGACGCTGCCCTTCGGCGATGTCGGCTTCGACGGCTACCTCGAGATGACCGGGGGGAACGCCAAGTCGACGCTCGTGTTCTTCAACCCGCCGCTGGTCAACCCGGCGTTCGAGGGCACGCTGAAGGGCTTCACCGAGGACTCCTTCAATCTCTTCGCCACCGTCTCCGGCGTTACGATCGACGATACGCGCGGCGGCCTGGGCGTCGTCGCCGAGGACTGCACGAACATGGCCGCGCCCGGCGTCGTGCTCGCCACCGACGCGGCGGACGAGGACTCGACGCTGGTCTACATCGAGGCCGACTTCCCGTCGGCGGAGGCATGCGCGACCGACGAGAGCGGCGCCGGCGGCTTCTTCAACCTGATCCCGGGTGACGCGGTATCGGTCGAGACGTGGGTCGACGACGCGATGGTCGGCTCGGCCACGGTCGTCATTCGCGCCGGCACCTTCACCGCCGTCGTCCTGCCGCCCAACCCGTCAAAGTAGCCGCGTCCCTTCGGACGGAGCGCACCTACTCCAGTTCCGCCGCCGCTCGAATCGTCTCCCGCAGCGTCCTTCGCGGCGCGAAGCCGAGCTCGGCGCGCGCCCGCCTGCCGTCGACCATGCACACGTACCGGATGTGCGCCAGCTCCGGCACCGGATACGAGGTCAGCTTCATGCGCCATAGCGCGGTCATGAGTGGACGCGCCACCACGTGCGGCACGCGCAGAACAGGCTTGCCGAGCTCGCGCAGCAGCACGGAGAGCGGCACTTCGCCCGGACCAACGACGTTGTAGATGCCGCGCACGCCCGGGCGCAGCGCGCAGACGATCGCCTCGGCGACGTCCTCCTCGTGGATCACCTGGACCATCGGGTCGAAGCCGAGCAGCGTGGGCACGATCGGCAGGCGCAGGTAGTTCGACGCGGCGTTGTGCACCGACCCGAGAATGTGCACGGGCCGCAGGATCACCGTCTCGACCTCGCGCGCGCGCCAGAAGAAGGAGCCCGCAACCATGTCGAGCTCGATGAGATCGCGGATTTCGGGAAAATCCTGCGCCGCCAGCAGCGGCGATTCCTCGCCGAGGAACTGCGGGTTCTCGGGGCGCGGCCCGTAGACGTTCGCGCTCGAGAGCACGACCACCTTGGGCACGCCGTAGGATTGGCAGTACTCGAAGAGCTTGCCGGTCGCGACCACGTTCCACTGCTGGTGCTCGTCGGGCGTCTGCCGCGGATCGTGGAGGATGCCCAGGTGCACCAGCGCGGCGACGTCGCCCGAGCGGAAGACGTCGCGCGCCTTCTTGGAGCGCAGATCGACCTGCGCGTACTCCATGTCCTTGGGCAGGCCGGAGAACGGGCGCCGATCGAGGCCGACGATCCGGTAGCCGCCCTCGCGGTGGAGGCGCTTGGCGACCAGCCGCCCGAGGCGACCCGCGACGCCGGTGACGACGACCTTGCGCCGCTCGCCGTTTCCACCCTCGCTCATCGCGGAGGAAAGCTAGCCCGCATTGTTCACCGCGTCGACTCCCGGGAGTCGCAAGCGCACGTTCGCCAACGGGGAGCGCGCCGGCTGCCCCGCCGCGTGCGCCGCGGGGTGCTGGCCGAGGAACTGCGCGCCGAGATCGGGAATCTGGACGAGGCCCACGCGAGCGCCGCGCGGCGCTGGAGGTGGCGGGCGTCAGGCCGGCGGTTCTCGGGCGCGAAACCGCGCAGCGGCTCGACGAGTACCGCGCCATCCGGCACCGGTTCCGCAGCCTGAATTCCTTCGACCTGCGCGGGCCCAGGTGTCGCGACCTGCTGCGCGGCGTCGACGAGGGATGGGCCGCCGCGCGGGTCGACCTCACTCGCTTCGCCACGTTCCTCGACCGGCTGAGCTCGGAGAGGCCGCCGGAGGCGTAGCTCCGCCCTCCCACGGGATCGGTGCTGGCTGAGGGTCACGCCGGGCGGGCGCCGACGGCGAGCAGCACGACCGGAAACAGGCGGCGCGAAACCGGATCGACGGCGAGCCCGAGCGATTCGAGCGTCACGGCGCCGAGCAACGCCTCGTCCGCGGACTCGCCGAACACGACGGCAGCGGAGGCGCGCTCACCAGCGATCTCGAAGAAGACGTCACCTACGCCCCTACGCACGATGGAGCCATCCGCAAGTCGGAACTTCTTGGTGCGCGTAGCGGTCACGCCGATAGCCGCAAGCTTGTCGGCGGGCGCGAACGACGACACGGCGCCGGTATCGACCACGAACTCCTGCTCGAACAAGCGCGCTGGATCCTGGAGGTTGGACAGGCGTGCGGTCGCCATCGTGATGCCCATGAAACACAATATACCGCCACGGCCGTCGCGGCGCCACGCGAACGGGATCGGAAGAGAGGTCTCGCGATCGGCGGGCGCGTCGCCGTGCTCGTCGCGTTCACCTTCCGTTCGGTCTCGGTGCGGTTCACCGACAGGGCGACGGTCCACGACAGCGAGATCTCGACGACGTCCGTCCAGGTGGGCGTCGAATACTCCTTCGGACCCGCCGCGCTCCATTAGCGTCTCGCGCTTGCACTCGCGGCGAGGGGCGTGCGGCTTTGTCGACGCGGCGACGGGGAGTACATTCCGCGCCGCGATGGAGACGAACGAGTTCGGCATTAACCAGGCGCTCGTCGAGGAGATGCACGAGCGGTGGCAGCAGGATCCGTCCGGCGTCGACGCGAGTTGGTGCCAGTTCTTCGCGCGCCGCGAGCAGGATCGGCTCGCCGACGTAGCCCTGCAGGACCGCGTCCACCGCCTGATCGCCGCCTACCGCGAGCGCGGGCACCTCCGCGCCGACCTCGATCCGCTCGCTCTTGCGCCGCGCCTCTCGGCCGAGGATCTCGCGCCGGCGGCGTTTTCCCTCGGCCCCGAGCACCTCGACACGCGCTTCGCCTGCGGCGATCTGGGCGGCGCCTCCGGCCACGCCACGCTGCGCGAGATCGTCGCGCGGCTGCGCGCGACCTACTGCCGCACCGTCGGCGTCGAGCTGGCGCACATCGAGGAGCCGGCGATCCGCGCGTGGCTGCAGGAGCGGATGGAGGCGACGGAGAACCGCGTCGACCTGACGCGCGAGGACGAACTGCGCGTGCTGCGCAAGCTGACCGAAGCGGAGCTGTTCGAACAATTCATCCACACCAAGTTTCTCGGCGCCAAGCGCTTCTCCCTCGAGGGATCGGAGAGCCTGATCCCGCTCATCGACCTTCTGATCGAAGAGGCCGTCGGGCTGCCTCAGCCCGTCCGACGGGACGCCCCCCCGCAAGACGGCGGCGACGGCGAGCCGATCGAGGAGATCGTGATCGCGATGGCGCACCGCGGGCGTCTGAACGTGCTCGCCAACACCGTCGGCAAGGACGTGCGCGAGATCTTCGCCGAGTTCGAGGATCAGGATCCGGAAGCCTACCGCGGCGGCGGCGACGTCAAGTACCACCTGGGCTACTCGATCGACCGCGTGACGCCGACGGGACGCACGGTGCACCTCTCGCTCGCGTTCAACCCGAGCCACCTCGAGTGGGGCAACCCGGTCGCGCTCGGGCGCGTGCGCGCGAAGCAGGATCGGCGCGGCGACGCGGACCGACGGCGCGTGCTGCCGCTGCTCATCCACGGCGACGCCGCCTTCGCCGGACAGGGGCTGACCGCCGAGACGCTCAACCTGAGCCGCCTCGCCGGCTACGGCACCGGCGGCACGATCCACGTCGTGGTCAACAACCAGATCGGCTTCACGACCGTGCCGACCGACGCGCGCAGCACGCGCTACGCCACCGACGTCTGCCGCATGCTCGACATCCCGATCTTCCACGTCAACGGCGAGGACCCGCGGGCGGTCGCGTGGGTGGCGCGCCTGGCCGCGCGCTTCCGCCAGGAGTTCTCCCGCGACATCGTGATCGATCTGTGGTGCTACCGCAAGTACGGCCACAACGAGGCCGACGAGCCGGCCTTCACCGCGCCGCTGCTCTACGACGCGATCGCGAAGAAGCCGTCGGTCCGCGCGATCTACGTGCAGCGATTGGTCGAAGCCGGACGCGTCACCGCCGACGACGCTGCGCGCATCGAGGGCGAGGTGCGCGCGGCGCTCGAGGGCGCGCTCGCCGACGCGAAGAAGGGCGGACACCGGCGGCCGCCGAGCGCGATGGTCGGGCTGTGGTCGCGCTACCGCGGCGGCCGTGGCGCGGCGACGCACGAGGCCGCGGGACCGACCGCCGTTCCCGAGGAGACGCTGCGCGCGCTGCTTCACCGGCTCGCGCGCGTGCCCGAAGGCTTCCACCCGCATCCGAAGCTCGAACGCATGTTCCTTGAGCGGAGGCGCGAGATGGCGGCAGGCACGCGTCCGCTCGACTGGGCCGCGGGCGAGGCGCTCGGCTTCGCGACGCTGCTCGCCGAGGGCACGCCCGTGCGCGTGAGCGGACAGGACAGCCGGCGCGGCACCTTTTCCCATCGCCACGCCGCGCTCGCCGACGTCGGCACCGGCGCGAGCTGGGTGCCGCTCGCCGATCTCTCGCCCGGCCAGGCGCGCTTCGAGATCTGGGACAGCCCACTCTCGGAAGCGGCGGTGCTCGGCTTCGACTACGGCTACAGCCTCGACTACCCGGAGGCGCTGGTCGTCTGGGAGGCGCAGTTCGGCGACTTCGTCAACGCCGCGCAGGTCGTCATCGATCAGTTCATCAGCTCGGCGGAAGACAAATGGAACCGGCTGAGCGGCGTCGTGCTGCTCCTGCCGCACGGGTTCGAGGGCCAGGGCCCCGAGCATTCGAGCGCGCGGCTCGAGCGCTTCCTGCAGCTCTGCGCCGAGGAGAACATGCAGGTCGTCAACCTCACGACGCCCGCGCAAGTCTTCCACGCGCTGCGCCGCCAGGTCGTGCGCCCGTACCGCAAGCCGCTGATCGTCATGTCGCCCAAGAGCCTGCTCCGGCACCCGACCGCGACCAGCACGCTGGGCGAGCTCGCCACGGGCTCGTTTGCGCGCATCATCGGCGACGGCAGCGTCGATGCGGCCTGTGCGCGACGCGTGCTGCTCTGCAGCGGCAAGATCTACTACGAGCTCGAAGCGGCTCGCCGCGAGCGGCACGTCGAAGACGTCGCGATCGTGCGGCTCGAGCAGCTCTACCCGCTGACGCCCGCGGAGCTGGGGGAGGCCTTGAAGCCGTACGGCAAGGCGCACCTGGTCTGGGTGCAGGAAGAGCCGTGGAACATGGGCGCGTGGTTCTTCCTGCGCGCGCGCTTCCCCGACCTGCCGCTCGAGTGCATCGCGCGCCAGGGAAGCGCCAGCCCCGCCACCGGCTCGGCGGCGGCGCACAAGCTCGAGCAGCGGGAGCTTGTCGACCGGGCGCTGGCCTCATGAGGGCCGGCGGCGATCCCGGACCGCGCGGACGACCAGCGCGAGCGCGGCCAGCCCGAGCGCGATCCACGCGACCAGCGCATAGGCATGAAACGCCGCGCGCAGCCGTTCGAAGCTGGTGCCGATGGCAAAGCCGGCCGCGAAGATGAGCAGGTTCCACAGCGCCGCCGACAGCAGCGCGAACGCCAGCACGCGCCCCGGGCGCAACCCCGCCATGCCGGCGGCGACGAAGAAGAGCGCGCGCAGCGCCGGCACGAAGCGGTTCAGCGCGATGTACGGCTCGCCATGACGCGCGAAGCTGGCGATCACGCGCTCGATCGGGGCTCGCAGGCGCGCGCGGCGGCCCTCCCAGAGGCGCTCGCGCGCGCGCAGCCACACGCCCGCGTAGAAGGCGACCATCGCGCCGGCGCCGTTGCCGGCGAGCAGCGCGAGGAACACCGGCGACGGGCTCCAGCCGTAGCGCGCCACCATGAAGGCGCCGAGCAGCGTCACGGTGTCGCCGGGAAACGGCGGAAAAACGTACTCGAGGAGCGCCGACGCGAAGAGGACGGCGAGAGCGGCCGGGCCCGCGCCGCGTTCGAGGATCTGGGTGATGGCCTCTAGGGTCTCGTCCATGCGGCGTCCGCCTCGCTTGCGCCCCGGCGATTCTGTCGGCGTCTGCGCGCCGTCGGGACCGGCGCCGCGCGAAGCCTTCGAGGCAGGCATGGCGATCATAGCAGCGCGCTACGACGTGATCGATTGCGGAGGCGTCGCGGATGGAGCCGTGGACGACGCTCGCCGCCTGGCGGGGCTCCGGCGCGCGCTCGTCGAGGAGGACGTGCGCGCGGTCTTCTGCGCGCGCGGCGGCTACGGGCTGCTGCGCGTGGCCGCGAATATCCCCGAAGGCCCGCCACGCGCCGTCGTCGGCTTCTCCGACGTGACAGTGCTCCACGCCGCGCTCTGGCGACGCGGCGTCGTGTCGGTGCACGGCCCCAACGTCACGACGCTCGGGCGGCTCGAAGACGCCGATTCTGACGCGCTCTTCGCGCTGCTCGAGAACCCGGTCGCGCCGCCGCCCATCGCAGGTTTGCGCATGATCGCGCCGGGCGTCGCGCGCGGGCCGCTCGTCGGCGGCAACCTCGCGATGCTCTCGCACCTGATCGGAACGCCGCTGTGGCCGGATCTGCGGGGCGCCGTCGTGTTCCTCGAAGACGTGAACGAAGAGCCCTACCGCGTCGACCGCATGCTCACGCACCTCCGGCTCGCCGGCGCGCTCGAAGGCGTCGCAGGGATCGCGTGCGGCGAGTTTTTCGCGTGCGGCGACGCCGAAGCCGTGCTGGCCGAGCGCCTGGGCGAGCTCGGCGTTCCGGTCGTCGCCGGCATCCCGACCGGCCACGGCACGCGCAACCGCGCGCTGCCGCACGGCGCGTGCGTCGCGCTCGACGCGGAAGCCGGCATCCTCACGTTCGAAGAAGGAGCTGTTTCATGAAGCGTCTCGTGCGCGCGACTTTCTGCCTGGTCTTCGCGTGCAGCGGCGAAGCGGGCCCGGGGAGGGAGTCCGAGGCCGAGTCGGAGGCCGAGTCGGAAGCCGAATCCGAGGCAAGACCGTCGCCCGCCGAGCGCGGGCCCTTCGGCGTCGGCGTCACGACGCTCGCGGTCTTGGACGAGACGCGCGACCGCACGTTGACCACGGAGGTCTGGTATCCCGCGACCGTCTCGGACGACGACCCGCGCGACACGTTTTTCGGGATCCTCGAGCTCAGCTCGGTGCGCGACGCGCCCGCCGACGATTCCGGCGCGCCCTACCCTCTGGTCATCTTCAGCCACGGCTACGCGGGGATTCGCAACCAGTCTCCCTACTTCACCGAGCACCTCGCCAGCCACGGCTTCGTCGTCGCCGCACCGGACCATCCGCGAAACACCTTCCTCGACAACGACGCGGACGCGACCGCCGAGGTGCTGGTGAACCGCCCGCTCGACGTCTCGGCGGTCGCCGGAACGCTGCTCGACGCGGAGACCGAAGCCGGCGCGCGCTTCGCCGCCTCCATCGACGCCTCGCGGGTCGGGGTCGCCGGCCACTCCTTCGGCGGCTTCACCACGATGCTGGTCGTGGGCGGCGTGATCGATTGGGAGGCGCTCGCGGCCTTCTGCGCCGAGGGAGACTCGGTGATGTGCGACGCGATCGTCGACCCCGACGCCGAGCTTCCCGAGTGGCGCGACGACCGGTTCCGCGCCGCGCTACCGCTGGCGCCCGGTGGCGGGCGCGCCTTCGGCGAGCACGGCCTTTGCGGCGTCGACGTGCCCGTGTTCGTGCAAGGCGGGACGGCGGATCGCACGACGCCGATCGCCGACGAGGTGCGCCCGATCTTCGACGGCCTGCCGGCGGGCGGCGCGTCGCTGCTGCTGATCGAGGACGCCGGCCACTTCTCGTTCACCGACATCTGCCCGCTCTACGAGGCGCTCGGCGGCGCGGACGGCGCGTTCGGCGACATCGGCGAGGACGGCTGCGGCAAGGACAACGTCGCCATCGACGAGGCGCACGCGATCTCGCGCGCCTGGGCAACCGCCTTCTTCCGCGCCGAGCTGCAGGGCGACGACGCCGCGCGCGCCTACCTCGAAGGCGCCGCCCCGGAACACGCGACGATCGAGCGGCGATAGGCCAGGCGCGCCGCGGCCGTCAGTTCACCACCGGCTCGCCCTCGGCCGGAACCTTGACGGTGATCGCGCCGAAGCGCTGCTCGTATCGCGCGACGTTCTGGCCGAGCGCGTGAAGCAGGCGCTTAGCGTGGCGCGGCGTGAGGATCATGCGCGCGCGCACCTTGGCCGCCGGCGAGCCGGGCGGCGCGAAGGCGAAGTCGATCACGAACTCGTTCTCGGAGTGGTTGATCAGCGCGAGGTTCGAGTAGAGCCCCTGCGCCGTCGCCTCGTCGACCTGGATGTTGACCCGCTGCCCGGGCCTCTTGGCTTTCTCATCTGGCATTTCCGGCACTCTACCAGTCTTTCCTCGCCGGTCGCGCCTCGCCGGTCGCGGCCTCGCGAAGGTGATTCGCGCCTCGCCGGTCCTCGACTCTCGACTTCCTTCATCGTATACGTCTCGCCCCATGCGCGGCCGCGCGATCCTCGTCGGTGCGATGCTCGCGTCCTCGGCCTCGGCGCAGGACAAGCCCATCGACTTCCAGCTCTTCCGGCCCGCCGTCGATTCGAAGGGCTACTTCACGCAGAACGCCTCGCAGATCCTCGGCCACCTCGAGCCGAGCTTCGGACTGATGACCAACTACGGGCTGCGCCCACTCGAGCTTCAGGGCGACCACGGGAACCGCCTCCGTGTCGACAATCTGATCACCGTCCACCTCCAGGCGGCGCTCGGCCTCTTCGGGCGCGCGGAGGTGGGACTCGGCGTGCCGCTGTCGATCTGGAGCGGCAAGCTCGAACCCGATTCCGGCCCCTTCGACGGGCAGGGCGCGGGCGACCTCGTGCTGCACGGCAAGGGGCGCATCCTGTCGACCTCGCGCGATCCTGTCGGCCTGGGCGTAGTCGTGTCCGCGAGCGCGCCGACCGGCAACGACAGCGAGTTTCTCGGCGAGGGGCAGTGGGTGCTGGCGCCATCGCTGATCGTCGACGAGGACTACGCCGCCGATCGCGTGCACGTCGCGCTCAACGCCGGCGCACGCCTCCGCCCCGAGCGGCGCGAGTTCCACGACGAGACCTTCCACACACCGGGCCTCCAGAGCGAATGCCCGGACCTCGCCGGCGGGCCGCCTTGCGGCACCGATCGTCGCGTCGTGCTTCCCCCCGCGCAGGCGACCTGGGGCGTCGGCTTCGCCTACGGCATCGTCCCGCAGCGCTTCGACTTCGTCGCGGAGATTTTTGGAAGCTATGCGCCGCGCGGCGATTCGGACGTCGCGCTCACGCCGCTCGAGGCCGTCGGCGGCTTCAAGTTCTACCTCGCGCGCAACTCCTACCTCGCGTTCGGCGGCGGCTCGGGCATCACCGAGGCGCTGGGCTCGCCCGATCTACGCGTCTTCGGCTCAGTCATCTTCGAGCCGTCTGTAGGCGACTTCGACGGCGACACCTACAAGGACGACGTCGATCTCTGCCCGAAGGTCGCGGAGGACTTCGACGACTTCGAGGACGGCAACGGCTGCCCCGAGCCGGACAACGATCGCGACGGCCTGGTCGACGCGCGCGACGCCTGCCCCAACGAGCCCGAGGACAAGGACGGACGCCAAGACGAGGACGGCTGCTGGGAGCCCGATGAGCTCGACCGCGACGGCGACGCGATCGTCGACGAGCAGGACAAGTGTCCCGACGAGCCCGAGGACCGCGACGGCTTCGAGGACGGCGAGGGCTGCCCCGAGCCCGACAACGATCAGGATCAGATCGTCGACGTCGACGACTCCTGCCCCAACGACCCCGAGGATCACGACCGCTTCCAGGACGAAGAGGGCTGCCCGGACCCCGACAACGACAAGGACCGCATCGTCGACCTCCTCGACAAGTGCCCCAACGAGCCCGAGGTCTACAACGGCCTCGAGGACGAGGACGGCTGCCCCGACAAGGGCCGCGTGCTCGTGCGTAAGGGCCGCATCGAGATCCTCGACAAGATCTTCTTCGAGACCAACAAGGCGATCATCAAGCCGATGTCGTTCCCGCTGCTCGACGCGATCGCCGCGACGCTCAAGGGCAACCCGCAGATCCTCCAGGTCGAGATCCAGGGGCACGCGGACGAGCGCGCCGAGGACCAGCACAACATCGAGCTCACGCAGGCGCGGGCCGAGTCGGTGCGCGAGCACGTCGTCGGCAAGGGCATCGATCCGAAGCGGCTGACGGCGACGGGCTACGGCGAGACCAAGCCCGTGTGCGGCGAGCACAACGAGGACTGCTGGTCGAAGAACCGCCGCGTCGAGTTCGTGATCCTCAGGCGCGCGGAAGAGTCGGACTAGCCGCTCCTGGCAGGGCGCTCCGCCGAAGTTCTCGGCGGCGCGGGCGCAGGTCGAGGCGAGGCAGACGCCGACGTCCGGGAACTGCTGCGTGAAGCAGCAGGACTGTCCGGACGGGCAGGTCGACGGATCACCGCAGGCTTCGGTGACGACGTCCACGCTCTGGGCGAGGAGGTCGATGTCGCACGCGTACGGGCACTCGGTCGTGCAGCTCGCCGCGCCCTCGCCGCCGGAAGCGTCGCCGCTTCCCTCGACGCAGCACAGGCTGGTCGTGCAGTCCTCGGGCCCGTCGCAGCCGGCCGCGATGCCGGTCTCGCACGCGCCGTCGGCCGTGCAGGACGAGGTCGACGTGTCGATGTTGACGCAGCAGATTTCGCCGCCCGAACACTCGACGCCGTCGCCGCAGAAGACCACGTAGTCGGGATCGTTGTCCTCGGTGATCGGATCCATCTCGCCCTCCGCCTCCGCCTCGGCTTCGGCTTCCGCCTCGGCTTCCGCCTCCGCCTCGGCCTCGGCCTCGGCCTCGGACTCCGACTCGGCCTCCGCTTCGCCCTCTCCGAAGCCGCCCTCGGACTCCGCCTCGGATTCCGACTCGGACTCCGACTCGGCCTCACCTTCGTCGGAAGCCGCGCGGCTATCGGTGGTGCAGCCGCCGATCAACGCGAACAAAGGAACAGCCAGGACATGCGCGAGAGGTCGATCCATGAGTGGGCCTCCTTGAAGCAAAAGTTTCGAGCGATTCTACCCGCGAAGCGACCGTCTCGCAGCAGGTTTGATCCTGATCAGTGACCGGCGTCACGCCTGGACCGACGCCACCCCTATCCTTTCGGCCGCCGCTCTCCGCGGCGATGATCCACGGCTACGCTGCGCTCATTCGCGCGGGCGGATGAGCTCGAAGTAGCGTTTCACCTGCTGGCGCTGGCCGGGCGCGACCTCCTCGGCGTGCAAAACCTCCTCCACGAGCGCCTGGTAGTCGCGGAAAACGCGCCGGTAGCCGCGCGTCGCGAAACCCTGCTGGCTGGCACTCAAGATCACCTCGCTGCGCGTGGGCCCGACAGAGTCCTGGCCGTCGAGGCGGAGGCTGCGGTGCTCGGCGTCGATACGCGTCGCGTCGCCCATGCGCGGATCGTGCGCGTCGCCGATGCCCTCGCCGGGCGCAACGGAAGGCGGCGCGTCACCATCGGCGCCGCGGCCGGCGCCGGGCCTCGGCAGCATGAGTGAGGTGTCGCCGCCGCCGCCGAGCGTCAGCGTCCTGCCTCCCTCGGCGCCCTTGCCGCGCGCGAGGAATTCGCCGAGCTTCCCGCCGCCCTTCCCTTTCCCGTCCTTGCCGCTGCCCGCCTGCTGGTCCTCGCTCTTCCCGTCTTTGCCGTCTTTGCCGCCCTTGCCGCCCTTGCGGGCGCGCCGGATCGCCTCCTTCAGATCGGCTATAGCCACCCTCACCCGCTCGGTCGCCTCGAGCTGGCGGATCTCGCTCTCCATCGCGCCCGTGTCGCTCGCGAGATCGCGCAGGGCGTCGGCCAGTTCCTGCGACATCTCGCTCGCCGCCGCGCGCTCGAGATCGCGCTGCAGGCGCTCGAGTTGGCGCCGCGCCGGCTCGGGTTCGCGCTTCTCGCGCGAAAGTTTTTCGAGCTCCCGCTCCTTGCGCTGGAGGCGCCGCTCCGCCGCCTTCGCCGCAGCCTGCATCGCGCGGCGCAAGCTGCGTTGCCGCGGCTCGGGCATGCGCGCCACTTCGGCGGCCAGACGCTCGGCCTCGGCCTTGGCTTTCGCCAGATCGTCCTCGCGCAGCGCCTTGCCCGCCTCCTCGGTGATGCGCTCGCGCTCGAGCGCCTCGCCCGCCGCGCGCAACGCCTCGCGCGCCTCGCGAAGCTCGCCCGCCTGCCCATCGAGCCAGCGCTTCTCGAGCGCCGAAATGCGCGCGAGCAGGTCGTCCTCGGGAAGCTTCCGTGCGTCGAGATCGTCGTAGAGGCGCGTCAGCGAAGCCGCCAGCTCGCGCAGCTCGTCATCGTCGGCGTCCTTCGCCAGATCCTCGGCGACAGCGCGGCCAAGGAGAAGCTCCTCCTCGGCGACGGCGACGCCGACCTTGCCGGGCGCTGCCGTGGCCGCGGGAAGCTCGCCCGGCCTGACGAGCGGAACCAGCGACGCCGCGACCGCCAGCAGCAATGCCGCGCGCAGCGAGGGCGGACGGCGAAACGGCGCCGCGCGCCTTGCATCGGCCCGACTGGCTTTGCCTAGCGCGTCGCCGATCGCGGCGGCGCGAAAGCCGCCTGGCGCGAGGCCGAGGCCAGCGCGCGCGAACTCGAGCGCGACCAGCGCGCGATCGGCGAGCCCGTGGCTTGAATCGAGCGTGCGCGCCGCTCGCTCGAGCGGCATCCGCCCAAGCAGGCCCGCGAGCAGGCCCGCGAGCGCGCCCGTCGCCGCGACCGCCACCGCCGTGATCGCCAGCCGCTGCCCGAGCGCGAGGCGCCAGGCAAAGAGCGCCACCAGCGACGGCAGCCCCGCGAGCACCAGGCCGCGGGTCGCGCGCTCGAGCGCGCGTTGGAGGATCAGCCGCCGCCGCACGCGACGGAGCAGCGCCTCGAACGCGCTCCATCGGGGCTCCTGGCGCGCGATGTCAGCGTCGGACATCGGCTAAAGATAGCCGACGCGAACGGGGGGGGCTACCGAGGGGGCGGAGTTTCCTGCGTCGCGTTCGGCGTGCAGCGGGCGCTCGGCTCGCACGCGATCCGCTCGCCCGTCTCGCGCAGGTGCTTGGAGACGTCGCGGAGCAGGTCGCTCGCGTAGGTGACGGACGTGGCCGCGATGTCGAGGCCGTAGCGCGCCGCCTGGAATGCCGTCTTGGTGATCTCGTTCAAGTCCTTCATGGCCCGTCCTCCTCTTGCCCGTCGCCGGGCGGTGTTTCCGCGCGCGGCACGCAGCGCTCGCAGCGGAACGGATGCTCCGCCGGATCGTCGCTGAGGCCGACGAAGGCCCCCGCGCCCGACGTCAGATCGACGCCGCACGCGCTGCACTGCCCACGCAGGTTCATGATCAGCGGCTGCCACCCGAATACGCCCGGCCGCCGCCGCGTGGCGCCCAGGCGTTGAAACAACTTGCGGTAGTGTCCCCAGCGGTCGCCGAGCAACGCCCGATCGCGCTCCACCTCGCTGCGCACCTCGTGGACGGTCTCGCCGACCTGGCTGACGAAGTGCACCGAGTCTTCGAGAATCTGCCGCACGAGGTTCGAGACCGGCACGCGCAGCGCATCGGCGACGCGCTTGATCTCGACCTCGAGCGACGCGGGGACGCGCGTGTGCAGGACCCGCTCCTTGCGATCCTTGCCGTCCTTGCGTTCGTCCGTGGCCACGACAGAAAGATAGTCACAATGTGATACATTGTCAAGCGTAGTGATACACTTGATTATAACCAAGTGAATACAGCTATATATCTGTGACGACGAGATAGAACTTGTTCGAGCGATCGTCCACGATGCGGAGCGACTTCTTGGCGCGTTCGGTCGGCAGGATCTTGCCGAGCGAGGCGTATCGCCCGCGCTCGCAGAGCATGAAGACGCGCTTGCCCTCGCGCGCGCGCAGGTACTCGAGGAACTTCGCGTTCTCGAGGCTGAGCGCAACCACGACCTGGGCTTTCGTGTAGAAGGTCTCGCCACGCCAGTTCATCTGCCAGGCCACCAACTCCTCCTCGGGGCCGCGGCGGAGCCGGTAGTAGGTCGCGAGCACGTCCTTCTGCGTCCAGTGCGGCCCGATCTCGACGATGAACTTGTTCAGCGCGAACCACGTGAACGCGACGGCGACGGCAATCGAGCCCCACGCGGCCGCCCGCCGCAGGCGCTTGGCCAGCAGCGCGGCGAAGAGGACGCCCGCCGCGAGCGCGAAGCCGAGCAGCCACGGCTGGTAGTCGTAGCCGGCCGGCCACGCGCGCCCGTAGTTGTAGACGAACAGCCAGATGAGCCGCTGCGGGTTTTGCACGAGATCGCGCGCGATGAAGGCAAAGAGCGCGAGCGACGCGAGCAGCGCCGCCTCCGGGGCACGCGCGCGGCCCTCGACCAGATCGTCGAGCCAGATGCCGACGAGGATCGCGAGCGGCGGCAGCGCCGGCAGGATGTAGTGGTGAAACTTCGTGACGCCGAGCGAGAAGATCGTGAAGTTCACGATGAACCACAGTGCGGCGAACAGGCGCAGCCGCTCCGCCGGAGTCTCGGGGCGGCGCAGGCCGATCACGTTCACCAGCGCCGCCGGCACGACGCCGCTCCAGGGGAAGAGCGCGAAGCCAAGCTGGTGCAGGAAATACTCGAAGGTGCCCTTGTCGCCGTGCACGCCGGCGGTGAGGCGCTTGAAGTGATGGTGGCCGAAGAACTCGTTCCAGAAGCCGCGGCCGGCCTTGACCAGCATGCCGTGGTACCAGGGCAGCGCGACGAGGCAGGTGACCAGGACGCCGCGCGGGATCTCGGCGCGCGCGAGCATCGCCCACTCGCCGGTGAGGAGCAGGTAGACGAGGATGACCAGCCCCGGCAACGCCGGCCCCGGCAGGCCCTTCGCCAGCATCGCCACGCCGCAGAGCAAGTAGAAGGTGAAGAGGTGGAATTGCCGCGCCGTGCGGCAGCCGCGCGCGAAGAAGACCAGCGCGCCGGCGGCGCAGAGGTACGGCGCGACGTCGAGCGTGCCGAAGAACTGGTAGTGGGCGCCGCCGACGGCGATCGAGCGCCGCAGCCCGAAGGCGAGCAGCAAGAGCTGCGGCACGACGCAGACGGCGAGCGCCGCCCAGAAGGCCGCGCGCGCGCGCCTTGCCTCTCGTTCGGAGTCCGGGTCGAACATTGCGACCAGGAAGAAGCACAGCGCCGCCGTCATGGGCGCGACGAACGGCATGTCGGTCATCGCCTGCCGCGCGACGAAGAAGTATTGCGGCGAGGTCGCCAGCACCAGCCCCGCGAACAGCCCGGCGCGCCGCGAGGCCAGCCGCGAGACGGCGAACCACACCGACCACGCGCCGAAGATGCCGAGCAGCGCGAACGGCCAGCGGATCAGCCACTCCGTCGCGCCCGACTGCGCCATCTCGCCCGGGTTCGCGTGGTCGTTCATGCCTCCGGCGCGCAAGCCGATGGCCATCAGCCAGAACGAGAGCACGGGTTTCGACCAGAAGACGTTCTCCTTGCGCCCGTCCGGCCCTTCACCGTTATGCCAGTGGAGGTTGATCCAGTCGTCGCGCTCTAGCATCTGGCGCGAGACTTCGGCGTAATGCCCCTCCCACGGATCCCACAGCCCGTAGGAGCCCATGTAGGGAATGTAGAGAAAGGCGGCGACCGCGACGACGATCAGCCCGCCTGAGATCGAGCGTTTCATGGCGCGCCTACCCCGCCGTGCCGGTGAAGCGCCAGCCGCGGACGACGATCGCGGGAGCGAAAAATGCGCTGCCTTCGGACCACCACGTCGGAACGGGGCGCAGCTCGCGGGCGATGGCGT
>JBBTFH010000030.1:0-13150 GCA_038041915.1 Myxococcota bacterium | reverse complement strand
TCAGCGCAATCCGTCCGCGCGGCGCGCAGGCGGCGCTCGCGGCGGCGCGCGCGTCCGGCAGCGCGACGTCGATCTCGTGGTGCGCCCGCGCGCGGCTCGGCTCCGGGCTCGTGCGCCCGCGGCCCGGCGCGTGGTAGGGCGGGTTCGCCACGACCAGATCGAACGCGCCGCGCGGAATCTCGCCGTGGGGCCTTTGCATGTCGCCCGCGAGAATCGTGACGCGGTCGGCGAAGCCGTTCCGGTCGGCGCCGGCGCGCGCGAGGGCGGCGAGAGCGGGCTGGATCTCGACACCGACGAGGCGGGCGCGCGGCGCGCGATGCGCGAGGATGAACGCGACCACGCCCGTTCCGCAGCCGAGGTCGAGCGCGCGGCGCGGCGCGGGCGCGCGGGCGAACGCGAACGCGGCGAGTTGCACGGCATCGACGGAGAAGCGGTATCCCGCGCGGGGCTGGAGCACGCGCACGGCCCCGCCGAGGATCGCGTCTTCGGTGTGGATAATCACGCGCCGGCTAGAACGGGTGGAAAAGCAGGCCCGTGGGCACCTTCGGGTGGAAGAAGGTCGACTTCTGCGGCATCGAGAGGCCGGCCTCGGCGACAGCGAGCACGTCGGAGACGCGCGCGGGACCGAGGATGAACGCCGCCGCCGCCTCGCCGGCGGCGAGCCGCGCGAGCGCCTCGCCGGCGTCGTGCGTGTAGGCGATCGACCAGGTCGGCGGACCGAGCGCGGCGAGCGCCTTCTCGAGCAGCGCGGCCTCGACGTTGCGCAGCGCGGCCGGGACATCGCCCACGTCGGCATCGACGCGCAGGCTGAGGTAGAAGACGCGCTCGCGGGAGGCCGGCACCAACGCGAACGACGGCGCCTGCGCGCGCTTGGCGGCGATCACCTCCTCGATGGCGGTGGGGGACGCGAGTGGGCGCTCCTCGACGGCAAGGAGCGTGGCGGAGCGCGCGAGGAACGCCGCCGCGTCGAGCCTACCGAGCGCGAGGCGGTGCGTCGGCCACACGACCAGGCCCTCGTCCTGCAAGCGGACGATGCAGCCGAAGCCGATGCCCGACTCGTCGCTTCCGATCTCGCGGTGCAGGCGCAGCATCGTGTCGTAGCGGTGGTGGCCGTCGGCGATGATCAGGTGGCGCTTCGCCAGGGCGCGCCCGATCGCCTCGGCGGTCTCGGCGCGCAGGCGCGTCAGCCGGTGGCGCTGGCCGTCGGGCGTCCGCGCGTCGGCGTCGGGCGACCGATCGGCAGCCGCGTCGGCGGTGAGCGCGCGGCCGACCTCGCCGGCCGCGTCGTCGTAGAGCGCGAGGAAGGGCGAGAGGTGCGCGCGCGTCGCCATCTTCAGACGATAGCGGTCCTCCTTGGGAGCGGCGTGCGTGCGCTCGTGCGGCAGCACGGTGCGCTCCTCGTAGGGCCGCAAGCGAACGCCGCAGAGGATCGCGCTACGTACGATCTCGCCGCGCGGCGTGGGGCACGACTGCCGGTAGAGCCACAGCGCCGGCGGCTCGGCCCGCAGCACGCCGCGGGCGCGCCAGCCGCGCAGCGCCTCGGCCGCGCGTGCGTACTTCGCGTCGCCCTCCCCGCGCGGGAGGATGAGGTGCACCGCGTTGTAGGCGCTGCGCGATTCGAGCGCCGCGCGCTCGGCCTCGTCGATGACGTCGTAGGGCGGCGCGAGCAGCGCGCCGAGATCGCCCGCGCGATTCGTGTCGTAGCGAAGTGACGATAGGGCAACGACCTCGAGCATGTGGCCTCCTGTTGTCCGCGCCGATCAGGCGTCGATCGCGACCGCGCCCTGGCGCACAATGATCGGCCGCTCTCCGTCGAAGCGCACGACGGTCGAAGCGGGAGCGCCCGGCGTGTCGCCGCCGTCGACCACCGGAAGCTCGTCGCCGAAAGTGGCGCGCACGGCGGCTGCCGTCCGCGCGGGCGGATCGCCGCTGCGGTTCGCGCTCGTCGCCGTGACCGGACCGCCGAACCGGCGCGCGAGGTCACGGGCGACCGGGTGCGACGGCACGCGCAAACCGACCTCCGAGGCGGCGCCGAGCAGCGACGGCGCCAGCCCCGGCCGCGCGGTCAGCACGAGCGTCAGGGCACCCGGCCAGTGCGCGGCGGCGAGATCGCGCGCCGCGGCGGGCACGCCGGCGCAGAGCGCGTCGAGCATCTCCGGCTCGCCAACGATCACGGCGATCGGGCTGCGATCGTCGCGGGCCTTGAGCGCGCGCACGCGCCGCACGGCCTGCTCGCAGCGCGCGTCGGCGCCGAGGCCGTAGAACGTCTCCGTCGGAAAGGCGACGACCTCGCCGCGCGCCAGCAGCTCGACCGCCGTCTGCACGTCGATCGGCGCCACGTCCCGTCGGACGGGGTGAGCCACCCTATCCTCTCCCGCCCAGCGCGCGCGCGGCGATGTCGCGGCGATAGTGCATGCCGTCGAAGTGGATCGCCGCGACGGCCGCGTAGGCCCGCTCGCGAGCGGCCTCGACGTCGGCGCCCAGTCCCGTCACGCCGAGCACGCGCCCACCCGCGGTCACGACACGGTCGCCCTCGCGCCGCGTGCCGGCGTGAAACACCACCGCGTCGGGCTCGGCGGCGGCAAAATCGAGCCCGTCGATCGGCGCGCCCTTGGCGTAGGCGCCGGGATACCCCGCGGCCGCGAGCACGACAGTGACGGCCGAGCCGGGCCGAAACGCGATCGCCCGCCGCGCGAGCCGCCCGCGCGCGCACGCCTCGAGCAGCGGCGCGAGATCCTCGTCGATGCGCGGGACGACCGCCTGGGTCTCGGGATCGCCGAAGCGGCAGTTGAACTCGAGCACGATTGGCTCGCCGCGAACGATCATGAGGCCGGCGTAGAGCAGGCCGCGGAACGTCCTCCCCTCTTCCGAAAGGCCGCGCAGCGTCGGAAAGATCACCGTCTCCATTGCATGGCGCGCGAGGTCCGGCGGAAGCGCCGGCGTCGGCGAGTAGGCGCCCATGCCGCCGGTGTTCGGACCGCGATCACCGTCCAGCGCGCGCTTGTGATCCTGCGCCGCGTCGAGCGCGACCGCGTGCTCGCCGTCGCAGAGCGCCATCAGCGACGCCTCCTCGCCGTCGAGGCGCTCCTCCACGACCACGCGGCGCCCCGCTTCGCCGAGCGCGCCGCGCACGAGCATGTCGCGCACCGCCTCGCGCGCCTCGTCGACGTCATGGCACACGAAGACGCCCTTGCCCGCGGCGAGCCCGTCGGCCTTGACGACGACGTCTCCGCCGCGCTGCTCGGCGAATCGCTCCGCCGCCGCCGCGTCGTCGAACACGCCGAACGCAGCCGTCGGGATGCGATGGCGCGCGAGGAAATCCTTCGCGAACGCCTTCGAGCCTTCGATCTCGGCGGCGACGCGCGAAGGGCCGAAGAGGGCGAGGCCGCGCTCCGCGAATGCGTCCGCGACGCCGGCGCAGAGCGGCGCCTCGGGGCCGACGACGGTGAGATCGATCCGCCGATCGGCCGCGAAGCGCGCCAGCTCCGCCGGATTGCCCGGAGCCTCGACGCACTCGGCGACCTGGGCGATGCCCGCGTTCCCGGGCGCGGCCAGCAGCGCGTCGACGCGCGCGCTCTGCGCAAGTTTCCAGCAGAGCGCGTGCTCCCGGCCGCCGCCGCCGATCACGAGGACGCGCATCAGTGCCGGAAGTGGCGTTCGTCGGTGAGCGCCATGGCGATGCCGTGCTCGTCGGCGGCCTGCACGACCTCGGCGTCGCGCACCGAGCCGCCGGGCTGCACGACGGCCGTCACGCCGGACGCGGCCGCCACGTCGACGCCGTCGCGGAAGGGAAAGAACGCGTCGGAGGCGAGCACCGCGCCCCGCGCCGCGTCGCCCGCCTTCTCCACCGCGATGCGCACGCTGTCGACGCGCGACATCTGGCCGGCGCCGACGCCGACCGTCGCGCCACCTTTCGCCAGCACGATGGCGTTCGACTTCACGTGCTTGACAACGCGCCAGGCGAAGTCGAGATCGCGCAGCTCCGCCGGTGTCGGGGCGCGTCGCGTGGCCACGCGCGCGTCCGCGACGCTTCGCAACGCTGTGTCCCGCGACTGCACGAGCAACCCGCCCGCGACGCTACGGAGATCGAGTGCGCCGTCCAGGCCGATCGGCCCCAGCGACCCGACCTCGACCAGGCGCAGGTTGCGCTTCGCGGCGAGCAGTTCGAGTGCCTGCGTGCTGTAGCTCGGCGCGACGACCGCCTCGAGGAAAGTCTCGGACAGCTCGCGCGCCAGCGCCGCGTCGACCTCGATGGCCAGGCCGACGATGCCGCCAAACGCGCTCTGCGGGTCGGCCGCGCGCGCCCGGCGGAACGCGTCGGCCGCGTCGATGCCGACGGCGACGCCGCAGGGGTTCGAGTGCTTGATGATGCACGCGGCCGGCGCGCCAAACTCCTGAACGAGCGCGAGCGCGGCGTCGAGATCCATCAGGTTGTTGTACGAGAGCTCCTTGCCCTGCCACTGGCGCGCGCCTGCCAGCGACGGGCCCGCCGCGCCCTCGTGGCGGTAGAGCGCCGCCTGCTGGTGCGGGTTCTCCCCGTAGCGCAGCGTCTGGACGAGCTTCCACTGGAGCGTGAGCGTCTCGGAGAAGGCCGAAGGCTGCCCGTCACCATCTTTTCGGGCGGTGAGCCAATTGGCGATCGCCCCGTCGTACGCCGCCGTGTGCGCGAAGGCCTTGCCGGAAAGCGCGCGCCTGGTCGCGTCCGACAGCTCGCCGCGCCGCTCGAGCTCGCCCGCGACCGCGTCGTAATCGGCGGGCTCGACCACGACGCCGACGCGCTCCCAGTTCTTCGCGGCCGCGCGCACCATCGTCGGCCCGCCGACGTCGATCTGCTCGATCGCATCCTCGAAGGTCGCGCCCGGCCGCGCGACGGTCTCACGAAACGGATAGAGGTTCACGACGACAAGCTCGATGAGGCCGATGCCGTGGCGTTCCACCTCGGCGAGGTGCTCGCGCGTAGGGCGCGCCAGAATGCCCGCGTGGATGCGAGGATGGAGCGTCTTGACGCGGCCGTCCAGTATCTCGGGGAAAGCGGTGTAGGCGGACACGTCGACCACCGGCACGTCCCCGCCCGCCAGGGCGCGCGCCGTTCCTCCCGTCGAAAGGATCTCGAAACCGAGCCGGCGCAGGGCTCGGCCCAACTCGACGATTCCCCGCTTGTCCGAGACGCTGAAGAGCGCGCGACGCTGAGTCGTCATGGCACGCGAACAGCCTCGGGGGCCGCCCCGCGGCGGTATTAGTACTCCAGGTCGCCCGCGCCCGCCATCTTGAGTTTGAGCAGGCCGCGGACCTCGACCTGGCGGATGCGCTCGCGCGTCAGGTTCATGATCTCTCCGACCTCTTCGAGAGTGACACCGGCGCGATCGGCGACGTCGAGCGAGCAGGTTTCCTTCATCTCCCAGACCTCGAGGTGCGGGAAGTTCAGCTTGATCGAGTGCGTTTCCGGATTCACGTCGAGGTAGAGGTGGTGCCGGCAGCTGACCCACGGGCATGGGCGCGTCAAGGCCTTGCACTCCTCGCGCGTCTGCGGCCGATCCTCGCCCACCATGCGGAAGAGGGCCTCTCCCTGCCGCAGTTCCTGCTTGCTCAGCCTTCTCGGCGCGATCGTCCGCGCGCGCGGCCGGTCGGCGCCAGCGGCGCGGCGCACCTTGCGGCTGGTCGAAGCGGCCTCGGCCGGCGTGGCCTCCTGAGCCTCGGGATCGTTACCCTGGTGGTCGCGCATCGTTCTCCCCCTGTGCCCGCGCGTCGCGGGCGATCATCGTGAAGCGTCCCCCGTCCGCGGCGGCGCGGGCGGCACCGCCACCGAGGGGCGCCTTAACGCCGGTCGGCTCTGCTTCTCGAGCTCCTCGATCCGCCGCACGAGCTCCCCCGCGCTGTGCCGGGCCTGATCGAGCTCGCGATCCAGCGAGCGCCGCCGCTCGCTCGGAACGGCGAGCTTGCCCAGGCGGCTCTCCAAGCCCGCGAGCACCGCGTCGAGGTCTTGCCGTAGCGCGTCGACCTCGAAGGAGTGCGCGAGGATCTCGCGGACCTCCTCGATCGTGTGACTCTCTCCCATCATTCGCTTGATGACGCAGATGCGACGGATGGCCGTGGCCGGGTACAGGCCCTGCGATCCGCGGTGCTTTCCCTTCAGCCCAACCCGCCGGCTGCGAGGGAGCAGCCCGAGCTGCACGTACTTGCGCAGCGTCGCCTCGGAGAAGCGCGCGCCGCGTCCGGCGAAGAGCTCCACGATCTGATGGGAGGTCAGCCCCTCCTTGTGATCGCGCTCGATCTGATCGAGCTCTCGATCCGCAAGGGGCGGGTCCATGGGTTTCTGTTGACCTGGAGACATTCTTCGTCATCGCACGAATATATTCTATTCAAAAGAATATATCGGAGTCAACAAAAAAGAGCGACAATTCCCGGCATCCACGAGTTGCACTCCAAGCTCAGGCCATGGCTTGCCGGCTGCTTCGGCCCGCCCGCGGGGTGCGCCGCTTCGACCACCCACAGAGCCGTGCGATGCTAGGGTTCCCTCATGCCGCGCGGCTCTCCACCAGATCCCGTTGCGCTGGCGCGTGTCCTCCTGCCGGTATTCCTGGGAGCCGCTCTAGCGGGCGATCCGCGCCTCGTCGAGGCGGCGCCCGCCATACGCGTGGATGCGTCCGTCGGCTGGAGCGCGGAGTCGGCGCCGCACCCAAGCCTGGTCGCGACCTTTCGGCATCGCAGCGGCGCGCGCGCGGCGGTCGGCGTCGAGTACCTGAAGGCCGGCGCGACCGTGGACGCCTTCGTCGAGAGCAACATCGCGGCGCTTCGCCGCATGCGCTTCCGCGTCGACGCGCCGCGCCCGCGCACGCTCGACGGCGGCCCGGCGATCGAGGTGCGATCGAAGACGCCCGACGGGCGCATGGCGCAGATTCAGGTCTACGCCGTTCGCGCCAACAAGGGCTTCGTCGTGACACTCTCCGCCGATCCGAAGGTATTGGCTCGCGCGGAGCCGGCGTTCGAGGAGCTGCTGGAGGGCGTTCGCCTGCCCTGACGCTGCGCCGATCTCAGCTCAGAGCGGGTGCCAGGCGGGGCCGGCGAAGATGCGCCGCGCCACTTCGGGCAGGCGAACGCGACCGGCGACCGGGTCCATCCCGCGCTTGAGGCTCTTCTTGAGCCAGCGGGCCGGCCCGCGGTCGGCGCAGCCAAGGGCGCGATCGGCGGGCGCGCAGAAGACACGCAGGTGGAAATGGTCGTCGTGCGCCTGCGCGTCGCCCGGCTGGTGCATCACCTCCGACGCCTGGGCGAGCAGCGCCGCGGGCTCGCGCCGCGAGGCGGCGAATCGCAGCAGGCGCTGCTCGAGAGAAGCCGCCACGAAGAGCCATTGCACCTCGACGACGGGGTCGGTCAGGAGCGCGCGCACCAGCGCCCAGTTGCGCGCGTCGTCGAAGCGACGCGGCTCGGGCCCGAGGTCCCGCTCGCCGATCCACGCGCTCGCGGCGCCCCCGGTCGGGAGCCGCGCCACTCCGTTGGAGGAAAAGGGCAGCATGACCTGCATCGGCGGCGGCAGCGGGCGACCCTTCAGGCCAACCGCGTACGGAATCAAATCGGCGTCGCGCCCGTTCTGGTGCGAGCGATGCTCCGGGCTGGCTCCTCCCGCCCGGCGGCTGAGATCGGCCACGCCGAGGACGGCGCCGGGGTGCTCGCGGCGCACCCTGCGGCTGGCGCGGACGATCAACTCGACCAGCTCGTCCGTACCGTAGCTCGATTCGCGGCGCCGCCACTCGGTCGGCACGGTGTAGCCGTCGCCTTGTAGCGAAAGCCGGGCCGGGCGGCGCACCGAGCCGTTCGCGTGCGTACCGACCGACACGCTGGTGCCGTCGCCGAACAGGCGAGGACCCGCGCACGAACTCAACGAGGCGAAGGCGATCAGCGCGAGACGCAACCCATCAATGATGTCACACGGCGGGCGAGAGACAAAAACCGACGAGAAGCCTACTTGGTCTCCTCGAACTCGGCGTCGATCACGCCCTCGCGCACACCTTCGCCCACACCTTCGCGCACACCTTCGCGCGGCTGGCCTGGGGCCTCGCCCGCTCCGTTACCGTTCGTTGCGCCGGGATCCGCGGCCGGCCCACCGACCGCGCGGTACATCGCCTCGGCCATGCGGTGCGACGCTCGCGTCAGGTCATCGAGCGCCTGCTTCATCGCCGCGAGCTCGCCCTTCTGCAGCGCGTCTTTCGCCTTGACGATCTCCGCCTCGACCGCGGTTCGCTCGGCCTCACCGATCTTGTCGCGGTTCTCGGACACCAGCTTCTCGGTCTGGTAGACGAGCGAGTCGAGCCGGTTCTTCGCCTCGACCTCCTCGCGGCGGCGCTGATCCTCCGACTCGTGCTCCTCCGCCTCCTTCACCATCTTCTGGATGTCGGACTCGCCCAGCCCGCTCGACGCCGTGATCGTGATGCGCTGCTCCTTGCCGGTCGCCTTGTCCTTGGCGTGTACGTTCACGATGCCGTTGGCGTCGATGTCGAACGTGACCTCGACCTGCGGCACCCCGCGCGCGGCCGGCGGGATGCCCTCGAGGTGGAAGCGGCCGAGCGTGCGGTTGCCCGACGCCATCTTCCGCTCCCCTTGCAGCACGTGGATCTCGACCGACGTCTGGCTGTCGGCCGCCGTCGAGAAGACCTCGCTCTTCTTGGTCGGGATGGTCGTGTTGCGCGTAATCAGCGTCGTCATGATACCGCCGAGCGTCTCGACGCCGAGCGAGAGCGGCGTCACGTCGAGCAGCAGGATGTCCTTGACCTCGCCGGCGAGCACGCCCGCCTGCACCGCCGCGCCGAGCGCGACGACCTCGTCGGGGTTGACGCCCTTGTGCGGCTCCTTGCCGAAGAACTCGCGCACCTTCTGCGCGACCATCGGGATGCGCGTCGAGCCGCCGACCAGGACGACCTCGTCGATCTCCGCGGGCTTCTTGCCCGCGTCGGCGAGCGCCTTGCGGCAGGGTTCGAGCGTGCGCTCCACCAGCGCCGTCATGAGCCGCTCGAGCTGCGCGCGCGTGAGCTTCTTCAGCAGGTGCTTGGGGCCCGCCGCGTCCGCCGTGAGGAACGGCAGGTTGATCTCCGTCTCGGCGACGGAGCTGAGCTCGATCTTCGCCTTCTCCGCGCCGTCCTTGAGCCGCTGCAGGACGATCTTGTCCTTGGACACGTCGATGCCGCTGTCCTTGCGGAACTCCGCGGCCAGCCAGTCCATGATCGCGGCGTCGATGTCGTCGCCACCGAGGTGCGTGTCGCCGTTGGTCGCGACGACCTCCACGACGTTCTCGCCGACCTCGAGGATCGAGATGTCGAAGGTGCCGCCGCCGAAGTCGTAGACGGCGATGAGCTCGTCCTTCTTCTTGTCGAGGCCGTACGCGAGCGCCGCCGCCGTCGGCTCGTTGACGATGCGCTTGACCTCGAAGCCCGCGATCCGCCCGGCGTCGCGCGTCGCCTGTCTTTGCGCGTCGTTGAAGTACGCCGGCACCGTGATGACCGCGTCGCTTACCTTCTCGCCGAGAAAGTCCTCGGCCGCGCGCTTGAGCTTCTGCAGGATCTTCGCGGAGATCTCCGGCGGCGTGTAGAGCTTGCCGCGCACTTCGACCTGCACGTCCCCGTTCGGCCCGCGCAAGACCTTGTACGGCACGCGCTTGGCCTCGTCGCCGACCTCTTCGAAGCGCCGTCCCATGAAGCGCTTGATCGAATAGACCGTCGCCTCCGGATTCATGATCGCCTGCCGGCGCGCGATCTGGCCCACCAGCGAGTCGCCCTTCTCGTCGAACGCGACGACCGACGGCGTCAGCCGGTTGCCCTCTTCGTTGACGATCACCTTGGGCTCCTTGCCCTCCATGATCGCCACGACCGAGTTGGTCGTTCCCAGGTCGATTCCAACGATTCTAGCCATTTGAACTCCCTCCGCCACCGAGCGGAACTAAGCCTGTGGGCAAGGTAAGCACTCGATTCCGTTCGTCAAGATGGCGGGAAGGGAGTCGATCAGAGCGCGGGCGGGGAAGCTTGGGCGGCGACCGGGGAGCCCGCCGTCGCATGCTCGTGCACCAAGGGAAGCAGGACCAGCGGCAGCACCTCGTCCATGCGGCGGACGAAGATCAGCTTCATTTCGTTCTTGGCCTGATCGGGCACGTCGATCAGGTCCTTCTCGTTACGCTCGGGAAGCAGCACGCGCTTGATCCCGGCCCGGTGGGCGGCGAGCACCTTCTCCTTGACCCCGCCGACCGGCAGGATCATGCCGCGCAGCGTGATCTCGCCGGTCATCGCCACGTCGGAGGCCACGCACCGGCCCGACAGCATCGACGCGATGGCTGTGTAGAGCGTGATGCCGGCCGACGGGCCGTCCTTGGGTATCCCGCCCGCCGGGATATGCACGTGCACGTCCTGCTTCTCGAGGAAGTTCTCGTCGAAGCCGAGCTGCCGGGCGCGCGAGCGGACGAAGGAGAGCGCCGCCTGCGCGCTCTCTTTCATGACGTCACCGAGCTGCCCGGTCAGCACGAGGTTGCCCTTGCCCGGCATGCGCGTGGCCTCGACGAAGATGATGTCGCCGCCGACCGGCGTCCACGCCAAGCCCGTGGCCACGCCCGACTCGCAGGTGCGATTCGCGACCTCGCTGATGTACTTCTGCGGGCCGAGGTAATCGTCGAGGTTTCCCGAGGTCGCGACCAGCTTGCCGGAGTGCGTGCCCTCGGCGACCTTCACCGCGCAGGCGCGGCAGACGTTGGCGATTTCGCGCTCGAGGTTGCGCACGCCGGCCTCGCGCGTGTAGGCGTCGATGATCTCGGAGAGCGCGTCGTCGCCGACCAGCAGTTGCTCGACCGAGATGCCGTGCTCGTCGAGCTGCTTGGGCAGCAGGAACTGCTTGGCGATCGACAGCTTCTCGGCGCGCGTGTAGCCGGGAAGCTCGAGCACCTCGAGGCGGTCGTGCAGCGCGGCCGGGACCGGATCGAGGATGTTCGCGGTGCAAATGAACATCACCTTGCTGAGATCGTACGGCACCTCGAGGTAGTGGTCCGAGAACGAGTTGTTCTGCTCGGGATCGAGCACCTCGAGCAGCGCCGCCGCCGGGTCGCCGCGGAAGTCGTGGCCGAGCTTGTCGATCTCGTCGAGCATGAACACCGGGTTCACCGTCCCGGCTTTCTTCATTCCCTGGATGACGCGGCCCGGCAGCGAGCCGACGTACGTCCGGCGGTGGCCGCGGATCTCGGCCTCGTCGCGCACACCGCCCAGCGAGACGCGCACGAACTTGCGGCCGAGCGCCCTGGCAATGGACTTGCCGAGCGACGTCTTGCCGACGCCGGGCGGGCCGGCGAAGCACAGGATCGGGCCCTTCTTGTCGGCCTTGAGCTTACGCACCGCCATGTACTCCAGGATGCGCTTCTTGACCTTCTCGAGATCGTAGTGGTCCTCGTCGAGCACCAGGCGGGCGTTGGCGATGTCGAGGTTGTCTTCGGTCACGTTGGACCACGGCACCTCGACGAGCCATTCGAGGTAGGTGCGCGTGACCGTGTACTCCGCCGACGACGACTGCATCATCTTGAGGCGGTCGAGCTGCTTGAGCGCGATCTTCTCGACCTCGGGCACCATCTTGGCCGCGGTGATCTTCTCCTTGAACTCGTCGAGCTCGCCGGACGTCTCGTCGAGCTCGCCCAGCTCCTCCTTGATCGCCTTGATCTGCTGGCGCAGCACGTACTCGCGCTGGCTGCGCCCCATCTCCTCCTGCACCTGCGTGTTGATCTTCTCGCGCACGCGCAGCACTTCGAGCTGCCGCGTGAGGTAGGCGAGCACCTTGCGCAGGCGTGCCTTCACGTCGGTGGTGTCGAGGATCTGCTGCTTCTCCTCGACGTTGATGTCGAGGTTGGAGGTCACCATGTCGGCGAGCTGGCCCGGCTCGGTGACGCTGTCGACCAGCGCGCCCGCTTCCTTCGGCAGCTCGGGCATCAGCTTGATGACGCGCTTGGCCACGTCCTTGAGGTTTCCCACCAGCGCCTCGCCCTCGACGTCCGTCGATGTCGGATCGAACAGCGGCTGCACGCGCGCGACGATGAACGGATCGCGCTGCGGGAAGTCGACGACCTTCACGCGAGCGACACCCTGCAGGATGACCGAGAAGTTGTCCTTCGCCAGCTTGATGACCTTGAGGATGCGTGCGGCGCAGCCGACGGCGTAGAGATCGCCGTCGGCGGGATCCTCGGTGCGCGCATCGCGTTGCGTGAGGATGCCGATGATCGGCCGCTCCCTGGAGATCGCGTCCTCGATGAGGCGGACGGACTTCCGCCGGCCCACGTCGATGGGGATGATCGACCCGGGGAAGAGCACCGAGTTGCGCAGCGGAAGGATCGAGAGGTTCTCCGGAATCTCGATGCGTCCGGGATCGGGCGGGCTTTTCTGTCGGCTCATCGGATCACCTGTTCCTCAGTTGAGTCTAAGTACTCTCATCGTGTGCGGCAACCCCTCCGTGTCCTTGTAGCACGATGGCCATGCTAGCTTCGCGGCGATGAGCTCCTTCCCGTCGAGGATTCGCGCGCTCGCGCTGCGCGTGCTCGGGGCGCTGGCTACCGCGCCGGGCTGCGGGCCGCGGCAAAACTCGCCCGTGCCGTTCGGCCCGCCGAACGAGCATGACGACGCGGGGCACGACAACGCGGGCGTTGACGGCGGCGATGAGTCCGAAGCCGAGTCGGAAGCCGAGGCCGGCTCAAGCGGTCTTTTCTCGCAAGAATGAGATGCCGCACAGCACAGTCACCACGCCATGGACAGCAGTTGAAAGCAACCGCCGCACCGAGCAGGGGCCGGGTCACGGCGGCGTCGGCGGCGTTCCGCAGCGCGAAGATGAAGAGCCATCTACGCACGAGTCACCTCCATGAATGTGGTGGGCCGGGGTTCAGGACACCGTGAGCCGGGTCGAAAGCGTGCCCTGCAACATGGCACCACTCCATGAAAAATACGAATATTGTCAATATCTTAAGGCCGTTTTCCCAGACCCGGGACGCGCGCACCCCGAGTAGCCGGCGGCTCGGCTGGGCGTCGACTCTCGACTGATGGGGCCCGGCACCTCAGTACGCAAACCCCCATCGCGCAACGAACGGCTGGTGATCGGGGTCGGCGAGAAACGACGCGGTTCCGAGGAGGAAATCGTACCAGAAGTG
>JBBTFH010000029.1:0-8609 GCA_038041915.1 Myxococcota bacterium | reverse complement strand
GCGGCATGTGGGGCGAGATGAAGATTGTCAGCTCGCGGATCAACACGACCAACGAACGGCTCGATCGACTCGACACCAATCTCAACGCGCGCATCGACGCGACCAACGAGCGGCTCGACGATCTGCGCGGCGACGTGAACAACCTGCGCGGCGACGTGCAGACGCTGGGACGTCGCATCGATAACGTCCTGCTCGGCGCGCACGGCGACGAGCACGCCGAGCTGCGCGCACGCGTCGAACGCCTCGAACGGCGCGCTCCTGTGGTCTCGCGCCGCACGTCGCCGCGCCGAGGACGCTCATGAGCGGCAGCCGCCCGCGCTGATTCCACCGCGGGTACAGGCGGCCGCGCGTCGCGCGCCCGCGCAGGGCCTCCGTCGATTCCGTGCTATGCGTACGCCCGATGCACGCCCGCGCGGTCACATGGGCCGTTCCGCTCGCCTTCGCGGCGGCGACGGCGGTCTATCTCGCGCTCGTCGCCCGGGCGCCGGCGTCGGCGTCGTTCGCGTGGCTCGTGGTGGCCGCGTCGATCCTCGGCGGCTTCCTGGTGGCGCTGGCGCGGTCGCTCGCGGCCGTGGCGCGCCCGAAGGCCGCGCTCGAGCGCGAGTTGCGCGAGTCGTCGGCCGAACCGGGGACGCGGCGTTCGCGCGAGGCGGCGCGCGAGAAGACGCTCACGCTGCGCGCGCTCAAGGAGCTCGAATTCGATCACCGCATGGGCAAGCTCACCGATGGGGATTTCGCGCAGATGGCCGGTGCGCTGCGCGAGCGCGCGGTGCGGCTGATGCGCGAGCTCGACGCCGCCGATTCGTCCTTCACACCCAAGCCGTCGCCGCCGGCGGCCCCATCGCCGTGCTGTTCGGCCTGTGGAACGGGTAACGACGGCGATGCGATCTTCTGCAAGCGGTGCGGGCGGCGGCTGGCATGAACGGTGCGCAAGGCGTGCTGCTGGCCGCTCTGCTCGTCTCGTCGCCGGCGAGTGGGCAGCCGATGCCGGACCCGCGGCAGATGTCGGGCATCCCGCTGCCGTCGCCGGACATGCCGCCGGGCGTGCTGTCGGTGCGGCTCGTGCGCGGCGAGCTGAGCCACGCGGTGGTCGGCGAGGAGGTCGTCGTGCGGGTCGGGCGCGACCGGCGTAGCGCGAAGACGGGCGAAGACAGCCGCGCGTATTTTCGCGACTTGCCGACCGATCTCGACCTGCAGGTCGAGTCGGGCAGCGCGCGCTCGCAGAGCTTCAAGCTCGGCGCCAGCGGCGCGCGAATGATGCTGTGGGTGGGGGAGAGCGCGTCGCCGCACGGCGAGACGTCGCCGCACGGCGAGACGCCGCCGGCGTCTCCGCACGGCGCGTCGCCGCAACCGGGCGCGTCGCCGCACGGCGAGACGACGACGGGAATGCCGGATCTCGCGCGCATGTCTGGAATTGGACTGCCGTCGCCCGATCTGCCCGCGGGCACGGTCACGATCCGTATCGCCTACGGCAGCCTCTCCGAGACGCTGCCCAAAGCCGAGGTGCGTCTGGTCGTGGTAGACGGCGCATCGGTCACGGCCAGGCGCGCCGTCGCCGACGAGGCGGGACGCGCGCGCTTCGATGGGCTGCCGGCGGGCGCGCGCGCGTCGGCCGCGGTGCTGGCGCGCGGCGAATCTTTCGCCACGCCGCCTTTCGAGATTGCCGCCGATCAGGGCGCGCGCATGCTGCTCTATGTCGCCAAGGATGGCGCGCCTGCCACGCGCGTCGCCGAGATCGATCGCTCGCTCCCCGCGGGCGTGGTGCTCGTCAAGGTCGTCGGCGGCGCCGGCGAGGTTCTTGCCGATCGCGCGGTGGCGCTGCTGCGCCTCGGTCGCGACGACCGCGCCGTGCGCGCCGACGCCCGCACCGGCGCGGACGGCGTCGCGCGCTTCGAGCGGCAGACGGCCTCGGGAGACGTCGCCTACGTCGCGTCGGTCTCGCACGAGGACGCCACCGAGGCCTCCGCGCCGTTCCAACTCGCCGCCAACGCCGGCACGCGCGTGACAATCGCGCTCCACCCGCGCACGACCGATCCGGCGAGCATCAAGATCGCCGGGCGCTCGCATCTGGTCGCGGACCCGGGCGAAGACGAGGTCGAGATCCTCGAGATGCTCGAGCTCGTGAACGACGGCGACACGACGTTCGATCCGGGCCCGAACGGCCTGACGATCTGGCTGCCCGACGGGCAGTCGGGCGCCGCGCTCGATTCCGACGCCGGCGCGCCCGTGCGCGTCGACGAGGGACGGCTGGTGTGGAAGGGCCCCATAGCGCCGGGCGCACACGAGGTGCGCTTTTTCTTCAAGATGAAGTCGGACGGCGATTTTTTGCGCTTCCGCCAGCGCAGCGACCTGCGCTGGGAGCAGGTGACGATCGTCGTTCGCGACACGCCCGGCGTCTCGCTCGAAGGGCCCGGCTTCGGCGGCGCGGAGCCGCGCGAGCTCGGCGGCCAGAAGTTTCGCCTCTTCCGCGGCGCCGAGGTCGCGCCCGGCGGCGAGGTCGCCTTCACGCTGCGTGGGCTGCCCAAGCCCGACACGACCGCGCGCAACCTCGCCGGCGCGCTGGCGGTGGCGATCCTGCTGTGGGGCATCGCGGCGTCGTGGCGGAGAAGCTCGCCGACGTCGCCGTGAGCTTCTCCTCGGTCGAGACGCAGGACCTCGCGAAGAGCTACGGCCGCACGCGCGCGCTCGCGGGCGTCTCCGTGCGCATCGACGCGGGCAAGCCGTGCGCGCTGCTCGGGCCCAACGGCGCGGGCAAGACGACGTTTCTGGCAATCCTCGCGACGCTCGCGCGCCCGACGTCAGGAAAAGTTCTCTACGGCGGAGCGCCGGGCGTCGCGCGCGCAACCATCGGCTTTTGCGGCCACGGCGCGCTCGTCTACGCCGACCTCACCGCGCGCGAGAACCTGGAGTGGTTCGGCCGCTACCTCGGCGTCGCCGCTTGGCGTGCCCGCGCCGGCGACTTGATCGCGCGCCTGGATCTCGCCGAGATCGCCGATCGCCCCGCGCGCTCCTTCTCGCGCGGGCAGATGCAGCGACTCTCGATCGCGCGCGCGCTGCTGGTCCGCCCGCGCCTGCTGCTGCTCGACGAGCCGTTCGCGGGCCTCGACGCCGAGGCCTGCGCCGCCGTACGCGCCCTGGTGCGCGAAGAGGCGGAGGCGGGCGCGGTGGTGATCGTCTCGACGCACGACTTCACCGCGCTCGGCGGCGCGTGCGTCCAGGCGATCGTGCTGCGCCGCGGCCGCGTGGCCGCGACCCGCGCCGGCGACGGCCCCCTCGACGAAGCCGCGCTGCGCGAGCTGTATCGCCAAGCGTAGGCGTCGAGGGACTCCAAATTGATTTGGTGCCAGAGCCTCTCCCAGGGAGAGGGGCGAACCCGAAGGGGGGGGGCGACGCCGGTTCCGCGCAGGCGATCGACCCGTCGCCGAATCTCATGCGCGGCGCCGCCGCGGGCGCTACTCCGCGCGCAGCGCCGCGGTCGGCTGCAGGCGCGCCGCGCGCCGCGCGGGGTAGATGCCGGCGAGCGCGGCGACGACGCCGACGCCGATGGTGGCCTGCGCGATAGCCGGCCACGCGATCGTGTACGGAAACATGAAACCGCTGGTCTGGTAGTTCACGTAGCGCGTGAAGATGAAGTGCAGGATCAGCCCGGCGGGCACGCCGATGAGCGACGAGCCGATCCCAATCAGCGTCGCCTCGGTGATGACGGCGACGCGCACCTGCCGGCGCGTGGCGCCGACGGCGCGCAGCATGCCGATTTCGCGCGTGCGATCGATGACGGCGGCGACCAGGGTATTCAGCACGCCGAGGATCGCGACGATCAGCGCGACCAGTTGCAGCGACCCGAGCACGCGAAACGTCTGGTCGACGATGCCGAAGGAGATCTCGCGCAGATCGCGGTTGGTGTAGACGCGCAGGTCGTGGCCGGGATGGCGCCGCAAGATCTGGTCGCGGAGCGCGCGGACCTTGCCGGCGGGAAGGCCGGGCACGAGGTACACGTCGACGGCGTCGATCAGGCTATCGCCAAACACCTGCCGGTAGACGCCGATGTCGAAGCGCACCATGCCGGCGTCGCTCGTGTAGTCGACGAAGATCGCGACGATGCGGAAGTCGCGCGCCCCAGCCGGCGTGTCGAGCGTGAGCGTGTCGCCCACGCCGAGCTTGCGCCGCGCGGCCAGGTTGCTCGAGACGGCGATCGCGCCGCGCGGAAGCTCGCGCACGACCGTCTCGGCGTCGCCCGCGGTGTAGACGGGATCGCCATAGCGCTCGTAGGTCACGACGTCGTGCGCGAACAGCACCGCGCGCTGGCCGCTCACGTCCGCGTGCAGGCTGCGCAGCGGGTCGACCGCGGCGACGCCGGGCATTCTCCTCACGTCGTCCGCGATCGCCGACGGGATCGGCGTGTTGGTCGTGCCCAGCCACGGCGACGACGCGGTCACGATCAGATCGGCGCGGACCGAGTTCTCGATCCATTGGTGGACGGCCGTCTTGATCGACACGACGAAGCTGCCGACGCTGATCACGAGCGCCGCGGCGACGCCGAGCGCCGAGACCGTCACCGCCGTGCGCCCCGGCAGGCGCGCGAGGTTCTGCGCGGCGAGGCGGCCGGGCAGGCCCGCGATCCGCTCGGCGACACGCGCCAGCGCCGGCGCCGAGAGGCGCAGCACGATCGGCGCGCACAGCGAGAAGCCGAGCACGAGGACGAGGCTGGAGAGCAAGCCGCCGACGGGGACGTCGCGCACCATCGGCAGCGGCGCGAGCGCGGCGGAGGCGGCGAACGCGCAGCCGCCGGCCACGGCCAACCGACCGTCGCGCACCGTCTCCGGGCGAGGCGGCGAGCGCCGAACGGCCTCGGCCGGAGCCACGCGGGCGGCGGCGCGCGCGGGAAGGATTGCGGCGAGCGCCGACGAGACGACGCCGAAGGCGGCGGAGGAGGCCAGCACGCCGGGCCGAGCCTCGATCGTGCCGACCTGCACTCGAACGTACAGCGAGCTCACCGACTCGCCGACGTTGCCGGCCAGCAGGCGCGCGAGCAGCACGCCGAGCCCGGCGCCCGCCGCGCCGCCGACGGCGCCGAGGAGGGCGGCCTCGGCGACGAACAGGCGCCGCACCTGCGCGAGCGTGCCGCCGAGCGCGCGCAGCAGGCCAATCTCGCCGCGCCGCTCGGCGACCGCTATCGACACGGCGTTGTAGACGAGGAACATCGCGACGATGAGGGCGAGGCCGCTCGCGAACGACAGCGCGGTGCGGAAGCCGAGCAGCATGCGCGCCACGCGCTCCCCGCGCGACGCCGGCCGCTCGACCCGCAGATCGCCGCCGAGCGCGCGGCGCAGAGCGGCGGCGCGCAGGTCGACCGACGCGCCCTCGCCTTCGAGGGCCACCTGCACGCGGTCGAAGCGCCCTTCCCGGCCGAACGCGATCTGCATCGCGTAGAGGTCCATCACCGCCACGTCGCCGCCGTAGGCGTCGGCCACGCCCTCCATCGGCAAGAGCCCGCGCACGCGCAGCGGGCGAACGCCGGCCGGCGTCGCCACCTGGAAGCTCGCGCCGACGCCCAGACCGCGCTTGCGCGCGAAGGCCTCGGCGACGAGCACCGACTCCGTCGAGTTCAGGAACGCGAGCGGATCCTCGACCGGCGCCTCGTCATGGCTCCGATCGCCGAGCAGATCGCCGAAGAAGTAATCGTCCCCGAGGAGGTCGATGCCGACCACGCGCACGCTATCGCCGGCGGGCCCGCCGACCAGATTGGCGACCGTATCGAGCACCGGCGTGGCGTGCGCGACGCCGGGTGCGCGCCGCACGCGCTCGAGCGCCTCCTCCGCCACGCCGGTAGGCCCGGCTGAAATCTCGAGGTCGGCCTTGCCGGCGATCGCGTCGATGCCCTTGCGAAAGCTCTCGTCTATTTCGCTGCGCAGCAGGTTGAAGGAGCAGAGGATCGCCACGCCGAGCGCGATGCCGGCGGCGACCAGCGACGTGCGCAGCGGCTGCGCGAGCAAGCGCCGCAGCGAGATCGCCAGGAGCAGCCTCATCCAGCCTCGACGATCTTCCCGTCGCGCAGCGTGATCGTGCGGTCGGCGACGGCGGCGGCCTCGGGATCGTGCGTGACCATCACGACGGTGGTGCCGCTCTCGCGCGCCTCAAGGCGCAGCAGAGCGAGCACCTCGCGTCCGGTCTGGCGGTCGAGGTTTCCCGTCGGCTCGTCGGCGAGCACGACCGGCGGGCGCGTCACGAGGGCGCGCGCGATCGCGACGCGCTGCATCTCGCCGCCGGAGAGTTCGGCGGGCCGGTGGCTGGCGCGGCCGGCGAGCCCGACGTGCTCGAGCAGCTTGACGGCGCGCTCCTCGGTCTCGCGCGACGGCCGGCCGTCGAGCAGCGCGGGCAGGAGCACGTTCTCGAGCGCGGTCAGCGTCGGCATCAGGTTGAAGAACTGGAAGACGAAACCGATGCGCCGCCGCCTGAGCAGCGAGAGCTGGTCGTCGTCGAGCGACGAGTAGGCGCGCGACTCGAGCGACACATCGCCCTCGCTCGGGCGGTCGAGCGCGCCGATGAGGTTGAGCAGCGTCGACTTGCCGGAGCCCGATGGCCCCATGATGCTCACGAACTGCCCGCGCGCGATCTCGACCGAGACGCCGCGCAGCGCTTCGACCGGCACCTTGCCCTCGCGATAGATCTTGCGGACGCGCTCGACCCGGATCATCGGCGTAGTCTACAGGAGGCCGTCACTCGCACGGCGCTTCGACGGCGAGCGCGTCGACCTGCACATCGCAGATGTTGTTGCGCCGCACCACGCAGTCGTCGTCGCCGCCGCCGCCGCCGCCGCCCACCGGCTCGCACCAGCTCAGCGCCGCCTTCGACTCCCGCCGCCTCCACCACCAATTCCCACGCGATCCCCCCGAGCTTCCGCGCAGGACGAAAACGAGGTCCCTGACTCAGGTCCCTGACTCGGGCGGCGATCCGCGACCCAGAGGTTGCTGTGCGTGTCGTCCGTTGGTCGTGCTAGTCTCGGAGTGCGGCATGCCGACCATCGCCGATTTTTTCGCGTTGAGCGACCGCTACCGGGAAAGCGCCAAGGCTCTCATCGAAGAGGGCCACTACAGCACCGGCTACTACCTCGCCGGGTACAGCGTGGAGTGCCTGCTGAAGGCGCTGATTTGCAAGGGCGTCCAGCCGACCGAGTTCCCGCCGCGCGACACCAACAAGACGCACTACACCCACTCCTACGAAACCCTGCTAAAGACGGCGAGGCTACAGGACGCATTGCGGTTCGACACGAGCCGTTTCCCCATCTTGAATGGGTCGTACTTGGTCTTGAAGGACTGGGAACCGGCTGAACTCCGCTACGACCCAACGGCCACGCCGGAGAAGAAGGCCCGTGACTTCGTCGCCGCCATCGACACCCCGGGAGGATTCCCCTCATGGTTGAAGCAACGCTTGTAGAAGAAGGACGCCGAGTCGTTAGCGCCTTGCGCACCAGCGGAGTGCCGCTGGACTTCGCGGTCTGGTTTGCCAATCCGTCGTCGGAGGAGATGACATTTGCGATCGGCAGTCGCGCGATCGACCAGATGGGGCCCACCGCCTCGTATCAGAAAGTCGTTGAAGCAATCGGTAACTTCAAGGACGATCTTCGCCATTTCCGCCTTGACCAAATCAAGCTGACCTCCGTCGAAAGCCAGATGGGTCGCGCTCTCTTTCGATCGTTCGGCAACAAGGATGGCGATGCGATGGTGGGAATGTACGTTTCGCCCGAAGTCGTGCTGCAGCAAGTCTACGCCTACGCCACTGCCTAGAACTTTGTTTCCACCAGCCTCGCCCACCGCGCCTCCACCAGCGCGGCCGTCGCGTCCGCGGCGACGTGGGTGTACCGCTCCGTCGCGGCGGTGTCGGCGTGGCCGAAGAGGCGGGCGATGACCTTCTGCCCGGCGCCCATCAGCGCGTAGCTCGACCCGGACGTGTGCCGGGCGCCGTGGCTCGTGATGCGGCGGACGCCGGCCCTTTCGGCGACAATTCAGTACTCGTGAAGGTGCTCGCGGACGATGACCTTGAGCATGGTCTGGTAGCCGAGGCCGCGCTTGGCGCCCTTCCTTCGGAGCTGCTCTACGAGCTGTTCGTCGAGCAGGATGGACGTCGGCCTGGACCGGGGACGGATCAGTACGCCCATACCGCTCGCCTCCAGATCCTTGCCGAGGTCGCGCCGCTCGAACTCCTCGACCTGAAGGTCCGTTGCCTTCCGGACGGGTCGGGCTTGTCTACGCTTCGCGTGTGAACGCTTTCTCATAACGCCTCCTCTCGTTGTCTCGCATCGGGCGGCAGCTGATTGGTCGAAGGCGGTCGCCGCGCCGCGTGAAGATGAGCGCCAACCGCCGACCGCGGGCGTCTGCGCCGAGGAGCAGCCAGCGCGGCTCCTTGTGAGCCGGGTCCACGATTCGCCCCTCGAAAACGAACGGCCCTTGCAACAGCCCCTCCACGTCATCGGTTTCGACCCCGTGCTTCCGGTTCTTCGTTCGGTTGCCTGCGTCCCACTCGAAGACGCCTCGGCCGCCGTTCAGCCCGCCGAGCCATTGCGCGGCCTCCCGGTCCCCGGCCAGCCTCATAGCCTGATTATAGCTATGCCT
>JBBTFH010000028.1:0-3876 GCA_038041915.1 Myxococcota bacterium | reverse complement strand
CCGGCTACCCGCTGCTGCGCGTAACGATGAGCGACGGCGGCGGCCACACGCGGGTATCGATCGCGCAGCAGCGCCACTTCGCGCGCGGCCGTCCCACGGGACCCGGAGGAGCCGTCGCCGCCGAGACGCGCTGGCCGATCCCTATTTGCCTGAAATTCGACGCTGGCCGCGGCCGCGAGGTGCGCTGCGAGCTGCTCGACGGCGCACCGAGCGGCGAGTGGGATCTGCCGGCGGCGCCGTGCGTGCGCTGGCTGTTTCCCAACGCCGGCCAGGGCGGCTTCTACCGCGCGGCGCTGCCGCAGCCGTGGCTGGACGCGCTCGCGCGGCACGTCGGCGTGGATCTTTCGCCCGAGGAGCGCATCGGGCTGCTCGACGATCAATGGGCGCTCGTCGAGAGCGGCGACGCCACGGCGCCCGACTTCCTCGCGCTGGTCGCGGGCTATCGCGACGAGCGCACGCGTCCGGTGCTCGAGGCCATAGCCGGGCGCTTACACGGCATCCGCGACCGCTACGTCGCGACGGACGCGCGCGAACGCTACCAGCGATTCGTCCAGCGCACGCTCGGGCCCGCCTTCGCGGAGCTCGGATGGGATCCCGCGCCCGGCGAGGACGAGGAGCGCAAGATCGCGCGCGACGCGGTCGTCGGCGCCCTCGGACAGGTGGCGCGCGCCACGGATGTTCTGGCCGAAGCTTCGCTCCGCGCGGCGGCCTACCGCGCCGATCCGAACTCGCTCGATCCGACGCTCGCGACCACCGTCGTGCACCTCGCCGCGATCCACGGCGATGCGCGGCTCTACGACGACTATTTCGCGCGCATGAAGCGGGCAAAGGTCCCCGAGGAGCGCGACCGCTTCCTTTACGCGCTCGCGGCGTTCGAGGATGCCGCGCTGCTCGCACGCACGCTGGAAGCCGCGCTCGGCGCCGACGTGCGCAAGCAGGACGTCGGCCGCGTCATCGGCGCCGTCATCCGCAACCCCGCCGGGCGCGCGCGCGGCTGGGCGTTCGTGCGCGAACGTTTCGACAGCATCCACGCCCGCGCCTCGCAGCGCGGCATGGAGGGCGTCATCCGGGCGCTCGGCGCCATCTGCGACGCGGAGTCGCGGCGCGAGGTCGCCGACTTCTTCGCCGCGCACCCGATGGAGGAGACCCGGCGCGCGCTCGCCGAGACGCTCGAGGCCATCGACCTCTGCATCGACGTGCGCGCCCGCGAAGAAGCGCGCATCGCCACCTGGCTGGCCCAGGAGCGCCCCTGACCGGCAGGTGCGCGCACGAGTGATCCGGGCTAGGCTCCGCGCGTGACCGGACGCGAGATTCGTCGACGATTCCTCGACTTCTTCGCCGAGCGCGGGCACGAGCGCGTCTCATCGTCGTCGCTCGTGCCGCACGGCGATTCGACGCTGCTCTTCACCAACGCGGGGATGGTGCAGTTCAAGGGCGTCTTCACCGGCGCCGAGACGCGGCCCTACACGCGCGCGGCATCGAGCCAGAAATGCGTACGCGCGGGCGGCAAGCACAACGACCTCGAGAACGTCGGACGCACGGCGCGCCACCTCACCTTTTTCGAGATGCTCGGCAACTTCTCGTTCGGCGACTACTTCAAGCACGAGGCTATCGATCTCGCGTGGGAGCTCTTCACCACGCGCCTCGCGCTGCCAGCGGATCGCCTGTGGGCGACGGTGTTTCACAGCGACGACGAGGCCTTCGAGCTGTGGCGGCGCCACCTGCCGCCCGAACGCATCGCGCGCCTGGGCGAGAAGGACAACTTCTGGGCGATGGGCGACACGGGGCCGTGCGGCCCGTGCTCGGAGCTCCACATCGACCGCGGCGAGGCCGCTGCCGGCCCCGCCCACGCCTGCGCCGGCGTCGCCTGCGAGTGCGATCGGTTTCTGGAGCTCTGGAACCTGGTCTTCATGCAGTACGAGCGCGCCCCCGGCGGCGCCATGACGCCGCTGCCGCGCCCGAGCATCGACACCGGCGCGGGCCTCGAGCGGCTGGCGATGATCCTGCAAGGCAAGCCGAGCGCGTTCGAGTGCGACCTGCTCTGGCCGGTGATCGCGCGCGTGCAGAAGGAGACGGGCAAGCGCTACGGCGCGCACGCCGAGGACGACGTCTCGATGCGCGTCATCGCCGACCACGCGCGCGCGACCGCGTTCCTGGTCGCCGAGGGCGTCTTTCCCGAAAAGACCGGCCGCGAGTACGTGCTTCGGCGCATCATGCGCCGCGCGATCCGCCACGAGGTGCGGCTCGGCATCGACCGCCCGCTGCTCGGCGCCTTCTGCGACACGGTCGTCGACACGATGGGCGAGGATTTTCCCGAGCTCGGAGAGCGACGCCGCGTCATCGCCGAGATCGCGCGCGGCGAGGAGGAGCGGTTCCGCGAGACGCTCGATCGCGGCCTCGAATTGATCGACGAGTGGCGCGCCAAGCGCGACAAGACCATGCCCGGAGAAATCGTGTTCAAGCTCTACGACACCTACGGCTTCCCGGTCGATCTCGTCGAGGTGATCGGCCTCGAACAAGGCTTCGCCGTCGACGCGGCGGGCTTCGAGCGGGAGATGGACCGGCAGCGGGCGCGCAGCGACTTCGCCGGCTCGGGCGAGATCCGCGCGCAGCGGATCGACATCGTCGTCCCGGGCACGACCTGTGCCTTCGTCGGCTACGATCGCCTCGAGGAAGAGGGGAAGATCCTGTGGGCGGCGCCCACCGACGGCGGCGTCGACTTCGTCGCCGACGTGACGCCGTTTTACGCCGAGTCAGGCGGGCAGGTCGGCGATACCGGCGTGGCCGAGGGCGACGAATTTTCGCTCCAGGTCGTGGACGCGCAGAAGTCGGCGGAGGGCTTCGTCGTCCACCGCGGCAAGATTCTCAGCGGACGCGCGCCGCGCGTCGGTGATCGCGTGCGGCTGCGCGTGGACGCCGAAAGGCGCGCCAGCATCCGGCGCCACCACTCGGGCACGCATCTCCTGCACCTCGCGCTGCGCCGCGTGCTCGGCGACCACGTCATGCAGAAGGGCTCGCGGGTCGCGCCCGATCGCCTGCGCTTCGACTTCTCGCACTTCGCGCCGGTGAAAGACGACGAGGCGCGCGCGATCGAGGACATCGTCAACGCGCGCGTCGCCGACAACGCGCCAACCGAGGTCGTCGAGACCAGCTTCGACCACGCCAAGCGCCTGGGCGCGCTCGCGTTCTTCGGTGACAAGTACGGCGAGCGGGTGCGCGTCGTGCGCATCGGCCGCGAATCGCTGGAGCTGTGCGGCGGCACGCACGTCGCGGCCTCCGGCGAGATCGGCCTGCTGGGCGTCGTGGCCGAGCGCGGCATCGCGCAGGGCGTGCGCCGCGTCGAAGCGCTCGCCGGACCTGCGCTGCTCGCGTGGGCGCGCGAGCACGAGACCGCCGCGACCCGCCGCGAGGAAGAGCTGCTGCGGCAGCTCAAGGAGCGCGACAAGGAGATTTCGGCGCTGCGCCGCAAAGTCGCCTCCGGCGGCACGCGCGATCTCGCGTCCGAGGTCCGCGACATCGGCGGCATCAAGGTGCTCGCCGCCCGGATCGACGAGGCCGACCCCAAGGCGCTGCGCGACGCGAGCGACCGCGTGAAGGAGAAGCTGCGCTCGGGCGTGGTCGTGCTCGCCGGCGTGAGCGACGGCCGCGTCTCGCTGGTCGCGATGGTCACGCCCGATCTCGCCGGCTCGCGCTTTCACGCCGGCAAAATCCTCGGCGAGGTCGCGGGCGTCCTCGGCGGGCGCGGCGGCGGCAAGTCCGACATGGCGCAGGGCGGCGGCGGCGATCCCGCGCGCATCGGCGAGGCGCTCGAGCGCGTGTACGCAATCGTCGGCGGCTGAGAGTCTGTGCTAGCGTTTCAGCTCATGCTGCCGCGTA
>JBBTFH010000027.1:2156-4462 GCA_038041915.1 Myxococcota bacterium | reverse complement strand
CGCTCGACCCCGCCAGGCACGACGGGCGAGGGCTCGGCGCGGGCGGTCCGCTCCCCGGCGAATCGTTGGCGACTCCCGAGGCCGCTTTGCGCGCGCTCGTCCGGGCCGTCGCGCGGCGCGACTTCCACGGCTTCAGCCGCCTGCTCACCGAAAGCAAGCGCGGGCGTCTCGAGAAAGCGATCGAGCTGCGGCGCCGCAAGCTCGAAGCGGCGCTCGATAGCCCGGTCGAGGCCGAAGGCGATTCTGCCGTCATCCAGTACGATCCGGAGCTGCGAATCTGGCTACGCCGCGAAGCCGGCGAGTGGCGCGTCGACGACCTCGACTGAAGCCCGTTTCGTGGGGCGGGCGTCCCCAAGAGTGTGCACGCCTGGCACGCTTATGGATGAAACAATATTAATCCTGAATGCTTACAGAAACAAAGCAACCGCCGTGCATGGCGTGAGTGTGCCAACATGGCGCATATTTCGGCCAGCATCTGTGAGGCGTCATGCGAAAAATAGCTCATCAAAACATCGATTTCCACTCGCAACGCACGAAGAGGCACATCCTTTGCTTGCCGTCATGCCACCCCCGCTCTATACTTTCGTTCAGTGGCCGGGGGGCTGCCTGCAACCGAACGAGGAGGAGACACTGCATGACACAGTGCGAGTTCGAGGTCGGCGACAAGGCCGTGTATCCGGCGCAGGGCGTTGCGGAGGTGGTGGGCATCGAGGAGAAAGAGATCGCTGGAAAGATTCACCGCTTCTATATGCTTCGCGTCGTCGACACGGACATGAAGATCATGGTTCCCGTGACCAAAGCGGTGGAGGTCGGGCTGCGAGGGGTTATAGGCGAGAGCGAGATCTCGGAAGTCTACGATATCCTCCGCGAGAGGGAGATTCCAATCGACAAGCAGACCTGGAATCGCCGCTACCGTGGTTTCATGGAGAAGATCAAGACCGGCTCGCTCTTCGAGGTGGCCGAGGTTTATCGCGACATCTACCGGCTCAAGTCGACCAAGACCCTCTCGTTTGGTGAGCGCCGGATGCTCGATACCGCCAAGAACCTGATCGTCAAGGAGATCAGTGTCGCGCGGCGGCAGAGCGAGCAAAAGATCGAGCGCGAGCTCGAGAAAATCTTTCAAGCGTAAGCTGCGTTTTCCGCCGATTCGCGTCACGCGTAGCCGCGCGTAGGCGCTCGCTTCCACCTGTGGGGAAATCGAAGGTCGTGAGGATAGCGGTCGCCGTCTTCGGTCTGGCGCTGCTGGCCGCGGCGGATCCTTGGGCGGCGCGGCGCGACGAGATGGTGCGTACGCAGATCGAGGCGCGCGGCGTACGCGACGCAAAGGTGCTCGCGGCGATGCGGGTGGTGCCGCGCCACCTCTTCGTGCCGCCGGAGCTGGCCCTGCGCGCGCACGAGGATCGGCCGCTGCCCATAGGCCACGAGCAGACGATCTCGCAACCGTACATCGTCGCGGCCATGACCGAGGCGCTCGGCCTGCGCGGGGGCGAGCGCGTCTTCGAGGTCGGCACGGGCTCGGGCTACCACGCGGCGGTGCTCGCGCGGATCGCGCGCGACGTCTACACGATCGAGATCGTTCCCGAGCTCGCGCGTGTCGCCGCCGAGCGGCTGGCGCGCCTGGGCGTGAAGAACGTGCACGTGCGCGCCGGCGACGGCTACCGCGGCTGGCCGGAGGTGGCGCCGTTTGACGCTATCCTTCTCACCGCCGCGCCCGAAGAGATTCCCAAACCGCTCGTCGCGCAGCTCGCGACCGGCGGGCGCATGGTACTGCCGCTCGGTCCCGAAGGGCGGCAGGACCTCTACCGTATGGTCAAGCAGCCGGACGGGAGCTTGCGGCGCGAGCGCCTGTTCGGCGTGCGCTTCGTGCCGATGACGGGCGAAGCGCGCGAGGGACGCCGGCGCTAGTCCGACTCGCGCCAGTTGCAGGTGTAGTCGGTCGTGCTTCCGTAGGGCGCGGTGTAGACGTCGGCGGAGCCGCGCTCCGGGCAGTCGAACGCGATCGACGGGCAGAGGTTGCTGCACGCGTCGTCGTCGTCGTCGACGCAGCGCTCGCCGTCGCGCACCTGGAGCATCGGATCGCCGGTGCAGTCGCGACAGTCGATCTGCACGCGGTCGCCGGGCTCGCACTCGAACGTGCCGGCGTCGGTCCAAACGGCGCCTTGCCAGACGCACTCCTCGTCGTAATCCTCCGGGCAGGTCGCCTCGTCCACTTCTTGTCCGCACTCGGCGTAGATGCTGCCGATGCAGGGGATCGCCTCGACGCAGGATTGCCACGAGTAGAGCTCGTCGCAGCCGCCTTCGAGGCA
>JBBTFH010000027.1:0-2056 GCA_038041915.1 Myxococcota bacterium | reverse complement strand
CGGCGGGCGGTAGCACGCGCCTTCCTGGCAGCGCTCGTCGGGCGCGCACTCATCGTCGGCTTCGATCTCTTCGCTGTCGATTCCGCCGCCGGTGCGTAGCCACGTCGTGTCGCTGTTGCACGCGATGCGCTCCTCGAGGCCGTCCTGGTACTTCGGCAACGTCTTGGAGTCGATCTCCCTCGCCTGGCACGCGCCTTCGACGCACACCTGATCCTCGTCACAGTAGTCGTCGGGGAGGTCGTCGCAGGCCTGCACCAGCCCGAGGCGAATGAACAGCGTCTCACCCGGGACGAACGAGAGCGTCGAGCGGCGCGTGACGACGGTGTCGCCTTCGAAGCGCGCGCGGGCGCGCAGCTTGAACGTCGCGTTGTCGTCGTCGCCGGGGACGAGGCCGATGGAACCGGGCAGCTCCTCGCCGTCCGAATCGAGCGGCCAGGACTCGTCGAACACGGACACTCCGGACGGCTCGACCTCGATATCGAGCGAGACCTCGTCGATCAGCTCGGGCGCCGACAGGTCCGTGCCGATGCCGACGACGATCTGCGTGCGCGGCTCCTTGCAGCCGACGAACGAGATGAACGCCAAGGCGATTCCGATGTGCGTGCGCATGCGGTTCTCCTTTACCATCGGACGGCTCCGACGGAGGTCTGTCCCGGCGGCAGCGTGCCGTCGATCGGCTCTTGGGGCTCGGCGGTCACGACCAGCACGACGGCGATGGTGGCGCCCGCGGCGACCACCGCTCCCGCGCCCCACACCCAGCCGCTCGTGTACCAGGGCGCCGGCGGCTTCTCCTCTTCGAGCGTGAGGTTCACGTTGCGCTTCTTGCCGGCGGTGACGGTGATCTCGCCACGGTAGGGGCGGAAACCCTTCGCGCGAAGCTCGAGCTGGTAGCCGCGCGCCAGCATGTCGGCTTTGAACGGCGTGCGGCCGACAGCCTTGCCGTCGATCAGCACCTGCGCGCCGATGGGCTTGCTTCCGATCGTGACCAGGCCGCTCTTGGGGATCACCTGGAGCGTGAGCGAGAGCTGCTGCGGCACGCCCGCCGCGACGACGATCTTGAGTGCGCGGCTGCGGAAACCCTCCGCGCTGGCCTCGATCGTGTGCGGCCCCGCGGCGAGCTGAAGCGGTGCGGCGAGCGGCGCGACGCCGGCCTCGCGTCCGTCGACCACCAGCAGCGCGCCGGCGGGCACGCCCTCGACGGCGACCTCGGCGAGCAGCAGTCGCATGTCGGCGACCAGCTTCTCGGTCTCGGCGCGGCGCTCCGGCGAGAGCTTCGGGCCGGCGTCGGCGAGGAACTTCTCGAGCGTCGCGATCGCCTCGCCGTAGCGGTAGAGCGCTTTCTGCGTGAGGCCGACGTTGAAGAGCACGCTCGGTACGGGGTTCAGCTCGTAGGAGGCGTGGAACTCGGCGAGCGCGGCGTCGTAGGCGCCCTCGTCGAAGAGGACGACGCCCTGATCGAAGTGGCGGCGCGCTTCGGCGACGGAGTCGGGTGACGGCGGCGCGGTGGCCGCGGCCGGCGCGGGCTCCGCCGCGGTGCTCGGACCCGGGATCGGCAGCGCGAGCGTCGGCGCTATCGTCGGGAGCGGCAAAGGCGCTGTGCCCGTCGGCTCGCTGCCCGCTCCCGGCCCCGGCCCCGGCGCGGCGGGCTGTGCGTCCATCGCGCGCAGCAGGTCGTCGACGAGCGAAGCCAGCCCCGCGGACATCTCGACCGCCGGGAACGCGCGCGAGACGCTGGTCGCGAAGTCCTTGGCCGGCGCGTGACCGACCAGCGACGCGTCGATCGCATCGCCGCTCTTGGCGAGTTTCGCTTGCACGCCGATGTCGGCGGAGAGCGCCTTGGCGACGGCGCGGAAGTGCTCGGGCTTCTGGAGCTTGCGGATGCCGGCGAGGTCCATCGCTCCGGAGACGCTGCGTGCGTCGGGCAGCGGGGTGCGCGAGCGCTCGGCCAACCGTGCGCGCAGCGCCTCCTCCACGAGATCGCGTGCGGCGCCGCGGAGCTTCTCGACCTTGAGCTCGACGAGCACGATCGATGGTTTCGCGGGCGGGGGCGGCGGCG
>JBBTFH010000026.1:14145-16438 GCA_038041915.1 Myxococcota bacterium | reverse complement strand
CTCATGCGGCGGCCTTGATGTTCTGCTCGATCTTGGCGAGCACCTTCTGGAAGGAGCTTGGAGTCCAGTCGAACGGATGAGCGATCTCATTCCACTCCGCGATGAAGGCGAGGATCTTGGCTTCAAGATCGTCGAGGTCGGGGAAGTTGGCGACGGCGAGCCGCTTGTGCCGGATGATCGAGAACCACTGCTCGACCTGGTTCATCCACGCGCAGTGGACCGGCGTGAAATGCATCTGGAAGCGAGGATGGCGGCACGCCGTTCTTCGACTCGCTGATCGACGCCTGCGGCCTGCTCGAGGGCGCGGGCGCCGACGCCCCCTCTCCAGCGGCCGGATCGTCGTCCACGGCATGGGCACGTTCGCCACGCCGCTCTCGTACGCCGGGCGCTACCTCATCGCCGGCTCGCTCTTCGCCCAGATCGGCGGCGTCACCGCGCAGACGCCATTCTCGTTCAGCGTGGAGATCGACTAGCGTGGGCGTGCGTTCATAGCGCCCACCACGGAAGTGCGGTCACGTTGTCGGCGATCCGACGGGGCCGGCTGCACCGGCACACGACGTAGCCGTGCGACGCGCGGCGCTGCTCGGCGAGAAACGCCCGCAGGTGGCGGACATCCACGGGCGACGGGTTCTCGCTCCACTTGACCTCGAACGGGATCAGCCGCTTCCCGTCGTCGACGATCCAGTCCACCTCCGCGCCGGCCTTCGTGCGCAGATAGCTGAGGCTGCCCCGTCCCCGGTACTGGAGGCGCTTCCACAGCTCGATGCCGACCCACTGCTCGAAGACGGGGCCGGGGTTGGCGAGCACGGTGTCGCGCGCGACCGCCAGATCGGCCGCGGCGTGGCGCACGCCGAGATCGAAGAAGCAAAAGCGCGGCGTCGAGAGCACATGCTTGCGCGCGCTTCCCGAGAAGGCGGGCACGCGAAAGCCGACGAACATGTCCTCGAGCAGGTCGTAGTAGCTCTTGACCGTCGGCATCGACACGCCCGCCTCCCGCGAGATGCGCGCGTAGTTGACGATCTGGCCCGACTCGACGGCGGCGAGGCGGAGGAAGCGCGCGAAGGGCGCCCAGTCCTTGATCAGCGCCTCTCGGCGCAGCTCCTCTTCGAGGTAGACGTACGCATACGCGCGCAGCACGGCGGCGCGATCGCCGCGCGGTGCGAGCGCGATCCCGGGCAGCTCACCGAAGGTGAGCCGCTCGAGCAGCGAGGCGCGCGGAAAGAGCGGGCCGCCGGCCACCTCGCCCGCCAGCGGAAGCGGCGAGACGCCCGCGGTCGCGCCCTCTTCCTCGACGTCGGACGGGCGCTCGGAAAGCGTCAGCGCGTGGAGGTGGTGGAGCACCGCGCGCCCCGGCAGCAAGTTGGCGCCGGTTCGGCGCAGCTTCCGCGCGGAGCTGCCGCACAGGACGAAGCGATAGCGTGCGCGCTCCGTGTCGTAGAGGTGCTGCACGGCGTCGAACAGCGCGGGCACGCTCTGCGCCTCGTCGACGACCACGACGTGGGGCCGGCGCGCGCGGGGCAGCGCGCGACACTCCTCCACGAGGGTCCGCGGGCGGGCGAGGTAGGCGGCGCGTTGGCCGGGCTCCGAAAGGTCGATGCGCAGCGCGGGAGAAGGCAGCAGCGACCGGAGCAGCGTCGACTTCCCGGTCTGTCGCGCGCCGAACAGGATGTGCACGTACGGCCGGCGGAGCGCGGCGGCGAGCGGACGGGCGAGCCATCGACCTTCCATATGCACTTTATAAAAGGACTCCTTATCGAAAGCAAGCCTGTAGATCGGGCTTCGGCTCGGAAATCCACGGGCGGCCTCGCGGTCGCCGGAGGGGACTGATCGATGACACTTCCACGCACGCTCCGTTCGAAGGCTCCGGGCACGCTGTTCCTTCTCGCCGTCGTCGCCGACTGCGGCGCGCAAGACGGCGAGCGAATCAATCTTGAAGGTCGGTACGAAGTAACCATCTACCGCGTCCACGAGGAGCGCGTTCTCATCGTCCGCGTCGTACACGGTGCCCAACTCCTGAACCTGCCCGGGAAGAAACCCGGCGACGACGACTGACCGACCCAGGAACGCGCTCGCCGCCCGAAACGCCGCCACGCCGCCGTCGATCGACGCGTTGCGCGCGGCAGCGCCGATGACCGGGCTCGGGCTTCGCCCGGCCTACCTGCCCAGTCGTTGCTCGACGGCGGAAAGGCGGCGCTCGTGGTCGTGCACCTGGCCGCGCATGTCGAGATCCTGGCGCAGCAGATCGTTCGTTTGCTGCACGGCGTGCGCCACGTTCATGATCTCGGTCGCCAGG
>JBBTFH010000026.1:0-14045 GCA_038041915.1 Myxococcota bacterium | reverse complement strand
ATTTTGAGGCAGGGATGGTTTTAGGGGCAAGGCCGCGGCGCCCATCCGCGCGTCCGGCCCGCCGGCCGGGCGTCCGGCCGGCCGGACATTCTGGATCGAGACCTCGAGACCGACGCAGATACGGACGGCGCGGGCGAGGGGACTGTCGCGAGTGTCGCGAGTCGGCGGCGCAACCACTCGGCTCGCCGCGGCGCCGGCGGCGTGCTACGGTACGTGTCATGGCAAGGCTGAATCTGACACTCGACGAAGCGACGTTCTCCGCGCTCGATCGGGACGCGCGTCGCGAGAAGGCGCGCCTCGCGACGCACGCGGGGCGCCTTCTGCGCGAGGCGTTGCAGCGCCGCGAGCTGCACGAGCGCCGGCGCCTCTGGGCACAAGCCTACCGTGCGGATCGGGCCGACTCCCGCCGGGTGATCCGGGATATCGAACCCGGCGAGCTGGAGCTGATGGGCGATGAAGACGCGTGAGCCGATCGAGTTCCGTCGCGGCGACATTCTATGGATCGACTGCGATCCGTCGGTTGGCGCCGAGGCGCGCAAGGTCCGCACGTGCGTCGTGGTCTCCAACGATCTCGCGAACCGCCACGGGTCGACGCTGACCGTCGTGCCGACACTCTCGTACAGCGCGGAGCGGGCGACCCGCCCGTTCATGGTGGACCTGCGCAAACCCCGGTCGAACATGGACGCGCCGCGGGTCGCGAATGCGTCGCTCGTCGCGACGTACGACCGATCGCGCATCGCGTCCCGCGCCGGTCGCGTGGCGGCCGACACGCTCAAGGCGCTCGACCGTGCGCTTGCCGTGCACCTGGCGTTGTCCGAGCCGTAGCGCGGCTCCAGCGCAAGAACGTACCTACGGCGGGCAGTCGCCGCCGATTGGGAACTCGGGGAGGCAGGACACGAGGCCCTGGGCGGGCCAGTAGTAGCCGAAGAAGGTGCACATCTCGTCGGTCGCCAGGCCGCCGAAGCAGACGGTCTCGTCGCTCTGTCGGTTGTCGTAGGCGCACTCGACGTGGAAGCCGGTCGGATTGACGATGGGGTCGTCGTAGATCTCGAGCAGCGGCTCGTCCCAGTCGTCGTTGTCGTAGATGGTGTCGCCCACGTCGCCGTCCCACAGCGCCACCGTGAAGCGGGTCAGGCGCGCGTGGGCGTGTGACGTCATGGCAAAGAGGTTCATGTCGCGGTGCAAGAGGCAGTCGAAGGCGACCACGTGCTCTTCGCGCGGCGGGATCGCGAAGTTGGTGGTCGCGCCCGCCATGATGTCCGCGGGCGTACACGCCGCGCCGGGCTCCAGCGCCTCGAAGTTGACGACGAAGCGCTCGCTTACCGCCTCGGTCGTCGGGTTGACCAGGTGCAGGTTCATGTACATCCGCGCGTGCGGCGCGAGCTGCATGCACACGCCGTCGGGGAAGGCGACGGGCGGCTGCTCGCGCGTACCGGGAAAGATCGGCTTGGAGTCGACGAACGAGCCGATCAGATCGGGACACGCCTGGTAGCCCTCGTCGCGCGCGATCGTCGTCTCGCTGAGGATGAAGTGGTGCGTATAGCCGAGGTGCGCGCTGTCGAAGCGCACGACGTCGACGCGCTCGTCTGCGGGCAGCTCGAAGAAGTAGCAGGTGTCGAAGTCCTCGCCCGCTCCGACCTTGATTTCGGGGAACGGCACCTGGATGCCGTAGGTCGGCGGGGCGAGATCCGGCTCCGACTCGCCCTCGGCTTCGGACTCGGCCTCCGCCTCCGCCTCGCGCGCGGCGTCGTTCGCGGCGCCGCAGCCGCACGCGGCCAAGAACGCGGGCAAGAACGCGGGCAAGAACACGAAAAAGCGCGCGGCACGTCCGCTCATGGCCTGGCCTGGCGGTAGGACTCGAGCGCGGCGCGCGAATCCCAGCCGTACTCGAAGCCGATGGCGCCGCGGAGCTTCGCGCCGTCGACGACCCAGGGGTAGCGCAGGAAGTCGATCATGTCGGGCGGCGTCTCGCTGACGCTGCGAATGCCGAGGCGCCAGCCGACGCCGGCGACCAGGCGCGCCGTGCGCCGCGAGACGTCGAGCACGCGGGCGCCGAGGAGCGACGCCATCTCGCGCGTGGTCATGAGGCCTTCGGCGCCGATGTTGTACGTGCCGGCCGGTCCGCGCAGCGTGAGCGCGTAGAGAGCGCGCGCCACGTCGTCCTCGTGGACGAGCTGCACCGGCGGATCGAGCCCATCGACCAGCGCGACGACGGGGCGCGACATCGCGCGCGAGATGAAGTTGTGCACGTGCGGGCCGATGACGATGCACGGGCGCACGACCATCAGCGTGACGCCGGGGTGAGTGTCGGAAAAGCCGCGCGCGAGGCCCTCCATGATCGCCTTCTCGCGCGCGTACTGGAACGGCTGCGCCGGATCGACCGGGTACGACTCGGGGAGCGGCACCGGGTTCTCCTTGCGGGCGCCGTACGCGGTCGCGCTCGACGCCAGCAGCACGCGCGGCACGCGGGCGCGCGCGCACGCTTCGAGGAAGCGTCGCGTGCCGCCAAGGTTGACGGCGGTCATGCGCGCCGTGTCCTTGATGGGATTGAGCACCCACGCGAGGTGGACCGCGGCGTCGGCGCCGGCGAAGAGATCGTCCATCGGCTCGGTGACGTCACGCAGCGCGACTTTGCGCTTGGGCACCTCCACGCGCGGCGGCGCGACGTCGATCGCGACGATCTGGTCGATCGACGCGTCCTCGGCGAGGTGCTGGCACAGGCGCGTGCCGATGTAGCCCGCCCCGCCGGTGACGACGACCCGCATCAGCCCGCCTGCAGGTACGCGAAGCCGCCGAGGCCGGCGCCGCAGAGCAAGAGGCCGATGAAGCCCGCGCGGCGCACGGCGGGTGGCTTTCCTCGCGACATCGAAGCGCCGGCGGCGGCGAGGCCCACGCCGAGCATCGCGTAGACGACCGCGTCGAGCCGCGGGAAGGCGACGTTCGCGAGCAGCAGCCCGAGAGCCGCGAAGAAGAACGCGACGGGTAGCCAGGCCATCATCGGGCGCTTATCATAATGGAAATGCGCCGGTCGTGTGTCGCTGTCTTCGCGAGCTTTCCCGCGCTCGCGCTCGCCGCCGGCGACGGCGACTTCTGGGCGCGCACCGCGGACCCCGGCGCCGCGGAGTTTGAGCGGGCGATGGAGGCGGGCCGCGCGCTGCTCGAAGAGGCGAGCGTGGGCGCCTCTCCGACGACGGCGCTGGCGCTGCTCGAGGCGGAGGAGGCGTTCCGGCGCGCGATCTCCGCGAGCCCCAAGCGGCACGAGGGGTGGCTGCACCTGGGCGCGACGCTCGCCGATCTGCCGGGCCGCGAGGTGGAGGCCGTCGACGCGCTGCGCCGCGGTCGCGCGCTCGGTGGCGACGACGTCGATACGCGCGGCGAGGCGGCGTTGCCGCTGGGCGTCCTTTTGAGCAAGCTCGGTCGCTTCGAGGAGTCCCTCGAGGAGTACGAGCGGGTGCTGCGCGCGCGCATCGACGACCAGGCGCGTTCGGTGGCGCTCGCCAACTCGGCCGAGGCGCTGATGGCGCTCGGCCGCCTGTCCGAGGCCATAGAACGCTACCGGCGCGCCGCCGACATAGCGCCCCCGGCGGCGCCCGATCACGACGCGCGTCGCGGCGCGTGGTGGGGACTCGCGGTCGCGCTCGATCGCGACGAGCAAATAGCCAAGGCGGAGGAGGCGGCACGCCAGGGGCTGCAGCTCGATCCGCAGATCGCCTATCTCGGCCACCCCGACGTCTTCTTCGTGCCGCCGGGCGATATCCACTACTACTACGCGCTCGGGCACCAGGCGGCCGGCCAGACGGCACAGGCGGCCCTTCGCTGGAAGCAGTTTCTCGCCGAGCTGCCGGACAGTCCGTGGGCCTACCGCGCCAAGCAGCGCCTCGCCGAGCTCGCGCCAGTCGCCCTGCCCAAGGCGAAGGCGAAGCCCGGCGGCAAGCGCTAACTCGAGTTCCGAAGCTCCGCCAACAGATCCGGCACCGAGATGAGCGCGATGTTGATCCCGTGATCGGAGAATCCGTAGGGAAGAACGAGTGTGTCGCCGTTGATGAGGCCGCCACAGGAGTAAAGCACGTTCGGGACGTAGCCCTCGCGCTCCGTCTCGTCCGGCGCCAGCAGCGGAACCGGCAGACGGCCGATCACCCGCCGCGGATCGGCGAGATCGAGGAGCAAGGCGCTGAGGGTGTAACGCCTCATCGGCCCTACCCCGTGCGTGAGCACCAGCCACCCCGCGTCGGTCTCGAGGGGCGAGCCACAGTTGCCGATGTGCATGAGATCCCATGACCTCGATGGTTTGCGGATCTCGGTGACCTCGTTCCAGAACCGCACGTCCGTCGACGTCGCGAGATGGAGGTTCTCGCGATCCTTCCGTGACAGCATCACGTACTTGCCGTCGATCCGACGCGGAAACAGCGCCATGCCCTTGTTCTGTGCCGCGGCGCCGTTCAGCGTGGAGATCGCAAAGGACACGAAGTCCGCGGTCTCAATCAACTGAGGGAAGATGTCGAATCCGTCGAACGCCGTATACGTGGCGTAATATTTCACAGTCCCGTCGTCTTCGACGAAGCGGACAAAGCGAGCATCTTCCATCCCTCGCGTCTCGTTCGGCCCGGCGGGGAAGATCACCCGTTCGGCGAGCTCGGAATCGGCGGGGAAGCTCGTGACGTAGCTGGACGCGGCGAGGACGCGGATGATCTTCGCGGTCTCGTAGCGGATGGCAGGGGGCGCGCCATCCTTTTCCAGCAGCGCGAGCGCGCGCTCCAGCTCGTCGGGCGTGAACCGACTGGGCAGCCGAGAGAGCACTGCCCCGGCGATATCGTTGCCCGCGCCGAGCTCGCCGAGCTTGGCGCTGAACAGGTGCTTGTCGTAACCGCCGGGAGCGGTGCGCCGCCCGTTGACGAGCTTGCCGCCCACCGGGTCGAACGTGACCTCGTTCGCGGTGTCGATGCTGCCGGAGCGAAACTCGATGGACGAGACGTGGCCTTCGCCCACGGCCCGGAGGCTCATCACGAACCGCCGGTGGCCGGGTGGGAGGTTGCTCTGGTCGGGCGCGAGCACCATCGACGGGTTGAACAGCGCGGCGGCCTCGACCGAGTACTCGTGCGTGAAATACGCGCCGATCAGCAGGCGCCGTTCGCGACTGAGCTGGGTGCCCGGGGCGACGTGGTGCGCGACTCGCTCGAAGTGCCGCTCGAGGATCTGTTCGAACCCTTTGTGGCGCGGCGAGAAGTCCGCCATGACGCCCGCAAGCGCCGAGGTTACCTCCGGCTCCGGGAGCTCGAGGATCCGCTCCATGAGCAGTTCCGCCCGCGACTTACCGCCGCCCACGATCTCTTCGCCCGGCAGAAACGGCTTGGCGATGACGCGGCGGGGATTGGGCAGCAGGGTGCGTGTGGTTCGCGTGACCGCCAGCCCTGATCCGCGCTCCGGGGAAGTCCCCGGCGGGGGACTCATGCCTCGGCGCCTTCGAATCGGCCAGCGTCCGGAGCGAGCGCGTGCTCGAGGCCTTCGCCGGCCAGCTCGAGCATCCACAGGAGCGACAGCAGAAAGCAGATCGTGCTCTCGGCGCCTTGATTCAGGTTGACCTCGGTGGCCCCGAGCCCGTCCCGGCAGCCTCCCGTCACCGGGTCGTAGAGCGACACTCCGAGGCGGTTGACGCCGAGGAACCACGCGAACGATTCGCGCATTCGGCGGAGGTAATGATGTTCTCCAGTCGCGAGGTAGGCGCGCCGGAAGGCGAACACGAAGGCCGCCGCATCGATCGCCTGCTCGTCCGCGGGCGGCTTTTCCCCGCCGCGGCAGTGCCAGCCGGCGTTGCCGACCAACGTCAGGCGCCCGTCCTTGAAACAGACGCCTTCGAGGAACTCGAGCGACTCGCGAGCGACGCGCAAGCTCGTCTGGTCGCCGGTCACCGAGAAAGCCCTGAAGAGCGCGAGCGGGAGCGTGGCGTTGTCGTAGGTGAGCGTCGGCTCGAACCAGCGCCAGTCATCGCTGGCCTCCTGCTGGTAGCGCTTGACCAGCGTGTCGGCCATGACGCCGAGGGTCTTGCGGGCGGGATCGGCGGACGGCTCCGCGGCGAGCAGGTTCGCGAGGCCGAGGATGGTGGTCGCGGTTCCGCGCGGGCCGAGCTCCGTCGCTCTCGGCAAGGCGCGGTCGAACATCTCCCTTGCCAGCCGCCGGCAGCCATCGTCGGCCGCCAATTCGACTGTCGTGCCCAGCGCCCAGATGGCGCGGCCCAGGCAGTCCTCCGAGCCAGGGCCAGGGATCGACGCCTGCGTACGGTCGTAGCTCATGAAGTTCTTGAAGTCGCCGGCGTCGCTCTGGGCGCACTGAAGGTAGCCAAGGTAGGTGGTGACGAGGCGGCTGGTCCGTGGGTCGCTGCTCATCCGACCCGCCCGGAGCGCGACGATCAAAGCGCGCGCGTTGTCGTCGACGCAATACCCGCTGCTCCGCATGGGAACGCTGTATTTGGCGTGCTGGATCACTCCGGTGTCGTCGGTCATCCGGACCAGGTGATCGAGGCGCAACTCGGGCAGGCTGCCGGCGCGCGTCGGCTCGATCGGCAGAGGCGCGGTGGACGCCTCGGCCATCATGCGGAGCCCGAGCTCGAGGTACGCCTTTCCCACCCGCGGCCACGCCATGGGCCGGGTGAATTCGAACGCGGAGGATCGGACGCGCTCGATCTCCGAAGGAGAGCCGAGCAGCGAGAGCAAGACGGCGCTCAAGGCATCGTGATCGCCGAACGGGAACAGGCGCCCGCGTCCGTCCGAGAGCAGCTCCTGGGCGTGCCAGTACGGCGTCGATACCACCGCCGCTCCCGCCCCCATCGCGTAGGAAAGCGCGCCGCTCGTGACCTGCGCCTCGTTCAGGTATGGGCTGATGTAGAGGTCGGCGGCTTGCAAATAGTTGCAGAGCTCTTCGTTGGAGATGAACTGGTCGCGGAAGACGACGTGCTCGCGGACGCCGAGGCGTTCGGCCTCGCGTTCGAGGGACGTCCGGTACGCCTCGCCGTGCCGGCGCACGATCATGGGGTGCGTCGCGCCGACAACGAAGTAGACCACATCGGGGAACTTCGCGACCACCGCCGGCAGCGCGCGGATGACCGTCTCGATCCCTTTGTTGGGGCCCAGGAGCCCGAACGTCAGCAGCATCCGTTGGCCGGGGACGCCGAACTTCGCCTTCAGCCGCTGCGGGTCCCGAGGCGCCATCTCGGGGATCCCGTGCGGGATGAGCTCGAACTTTTTCTCGTTCACCCCGTAGGCTGTCACGAGCAGATCGGCCGCTACCTTGCTCATCACGACCAGCCGCGCGCACTGGCGAGACATCTTCTGGATGATCGCTCTTTGCGAGTCCGACGGCCGCTTGAGGACGGTGTGCAGCGTGGCTATGGCGGGCGCGCGAAGCGCCGTCAGGAAGTCGAGGATGTACGCGCCATCGTCACCGCCGAAGATGCCGTACTCGTGCTGAATGGACACGAGCCGCACGTCCGAATAATTGACGAACTCGGCCGCGCGCGCGTAGTCGCCCTTGACCCCCTGCCGAATCTCGTACTTGACCTCAGGCGGGTACTCGTACTGGCCTTCCGGATCGGTCATCGCGATGATCATCGGCAGCACGCCCTCGCCGGCGGCGCCGCTCGCCGCGGAGAGGTCGCGGGTGAACGTGGCAATGCCGCATCGACGCGGCGGATAGGTTCCGATGAACGCGATCGGTAGGTCCCTGTCCGCCGGCCTCAGCAAGCGCTAACGCGACTGGTGCAGCGAGAGCACGCCGACGTAGGTGTAGCCGACGAGGAAGAGGCCGAGGAACGGCAGCGACAGGTAGTGCCCGCCGCGCAGGGCGAGCACGAACGTGACGGCGAAATAGGCCGCGAGCAGGCACTCGAGCAGCGGCATCGCGCCGGGCGCCGAGCGGTAGCGCTTCTTCGACCACGCTTCGAGGCGGCTTACCAGCCCGTGCTTGGGCGTACGCACGAACTCGGTCTCGCTGCCGGCGAGCGCCTCGACCACCGCCCGCGTCTGGTTCACGCACAGGCCGATGCCGAGCGAGAGCACCAGCGGCAGCCGCGCGACAGCGCGCTTCCAGCCGATCGGATCGATCTCGCGCTGCGACGTCAGGTAGAAGCAGGCCAGGCTCAGCGTTGTGCCGATGAACAGCGGCAGGTCGATGAGCAGAACCTCGCGCACGCCGTGCTCGGTGCGCAAAATCAGGTTCGGCAAGAGCAGGATGCTGAGCAGCAGCAGCAGCGGGTACGCGAAGTTGTTGGTCAGGTGGAAGAAGGCCTCCACCTTTACGCGAAAAGGCACGTCGCTGCGCGCGATCGCCGGCAGCAGCTTGCGCGCCGTCTGGATCGAGCCCTTCGCCCAGCGGTACTGCTGCGACTTGAACGAGTTCATTTCGGCCGGCACCTCGGCCGGCGAGACGACGTCCGGCAGGTAGACGAACTTCCAACCGCGCAGTTGCGCGCGGTACGAGAGATCGAGGTCCTCGGTCAGCGTGTCGTGCTGCCAGCCGCCCGCGTCGTCGATCACCGCGCGGCGCCAGATGCCCGCCGTGCCGTTGAAGTTGAAGAACCGCCCGGAGCGGTTGCGCGCGGTGTGCTCGATGACGAAGTGCCCGTCGAGCATCAGCGCCTGCGCCTCGGTGAGCACGGAGTAGTCGCGGTTCAAGTGCCCCCACCGCACCTGCACCATGCCGACCTTGGGCGACGAGAAGTAGTCGAGCGTGCGCTCGAGGATGTCGGGCGCCGGCACGAAGTCGGCGTCGAAGACGGCGACGAACTCGCCGCGCGCGGTCTCGAGGCCGTGGGCGAGCGCGCCGGCCTTGTAGCCGACGCGGTCGACGCGGCGGATGTGGTGCGCCTGGAAGCCGCGCGCGCGTAGCTCCTCGACCTTGTGGCGGCACACCTCGACCGTCTCGTCGGTCGAGTCGTCGAGCACCTGAATTTCGAGCAGCTCCTTGGGATAGCGAATGCCGGCGACGGCCTCGAGCAGCCGCGGGGCGACGTACATCTCGTTGTAGAGGGGGAGCTGCACGGTCACGATCGGACGCGGGCTGAGCGTGCCCGCCGGTTTGGGACGATTATTGCGATAGCGATAGTAGAGATAGACCAGGTGCGTGCGATGGAACCCGTAGAAGGCCAGCAGCACCAGGACCGACAGATACGCGAAAACGATGAACCGTTCGTAGAACATGTGGGCCGGCGTGTAGCACGGCGCACGCCGGATGGTTGTCACGCCACTGTCATTTTCTGTAAGACTTTGTATGAAATCAGCAGGTTGGACGACGCACTCAGGCGCGGACGGCTCGCAAGGCTTCGATGGCGCGCCGCAGCCGTCGCCGGCAGAGCTCGCGGCCGACGGCTTCCATCGTGACGAACAGCGGCGGCGACGCGGTGCGGCCGGTCACGGCGACGCGCACGGCCATGAACAGCTCCTTGCTCTTCCAACCGGCTTTTTCGCAGAACGCCCGCGCGAGCGCCTCGAGCGGCGCGGCTTCGAACGGCCGGTGCTCGTCGAGCTCGTCGGCGAACTGCTCGAGCGTCTTTGCCGTCTCGGCCGGAGCGCGCCCCTTGGGCACCATCTCCCGGGAAATCGCCGCGTGGTCGAGATCGCCGCACAGGAAGAAGTCCGCGAGCGGCACGAACTCGTCGAGGCGCCGCATGCGTTCGCCGACGAGCGGGATGATTTTCAGCAAATACTCGTCGGAGAGCCGCCATGCGCGCAGCCGCGCCAGCACCTCGGCCGGCCCAAGCTCGCGCAGGTACATGCCGTTCAGCCACGAAAGCTTGTCGAGATCGAACACCGGCCCGCCGACGTGTACGCGCGACCAGTCGAACGCCTCGATCATCTCGGCGAGCGTGAATTTTTCGCGGTCGCCGCCGAGCGAGAAGCCCATCAGCGCGAGGAAATTGCGCAGCGCCTCGGGCAGGATTCCCGTCTCGCGGTAGTAGTCGAGCGACACCGGGTTTTTGCGCTTGGAGATCTTGCTCTTGTCGGTGTTGCGCAGCAGCGGCATGTGCACCCATGCGGGCGCCTCCCAGCCGAAGGCGCGGTAGAGCAGCACGTGCTTGGGCGTGGACGGCAGCCACTCCTCGGCGCGGATGACGTGCGTGATGCCCATCAGCCGATCGTCGACGACGTTGGCGAGGTGGTAGGTGGGGAAGCCGTCGCTCTTCATCAGCACCTGGTCGTCGAGGCTCGCGCTCTCGTAGCTGACCTCGCCGCGCAACTGGTCGCTAACGACGGTCGCGCCCTCGCGCGGCATCGCGAAGCGCACCACGCGCCCGGGGCCCGGCTCGAGGCCGCGCTCGCGGCAGCGCCCGTCGTAGCCGGGCGGGCGGCTCTCGGCGCGCTGGCGCGTGCGCAGCGCCTCCAGGCGATCGGGCGTGCAGTCGCACACGTAGGCGTGCCCCGACGCGCGCAGCCGGTCGGCGTGCTCGCGGTAGATCGTCTGGCGCTCGGACTGGCGGTACGGCCCGTGCGGCCCGCCGACGTCGGGCCCTTCGTCCCACTCGAGGCCGAGCCAGCGCAACGAGCGCAAAATCGCCGCCTCGCTATCCAAAGTCGAGCGCGTGCGGTCGGTGTCCTCGATGCGCAGCAGGAATTTTCCGCCGTGCTTGCGCGCGAACACGTAGTTGAAGAGGGCGATGTAGGCGGTCCCGACGTGGGGATCGCCGGTGGGGCTGGGCGCGATTCGGACGCGGACGGGTGACGGCATGGGCGCGGGTGTAGGACGGGGCGATCGCAACTGCAAGCCGTGCTAGGCTCTCCCGGAATACTGACCGGGCGCGCAGGCGTTCGGATGAAGGGATGTACGACGTGCGCTCGAAGACGCTCGCTTTCACGTTCGCGCTCGCCGCCGCCGCGGGCTGCGGCCGCACGGAGTTTCTCAACGACCTCGAAGGCGACGGCGTCGACGACGGCGGTGGCGCCGAAGACTGCGGCGACGATAGCTGCGGCCGCGGCGAGGATTGCGATTCGTGCGCCGAGGACTGCGGCCACTGCGTCTGCACCGATTGCTGCGGCAACGACGCGTGCGACCCGGGCGAGGATTGCGGCGGCTGCCCGAAGGACTGCGGGCCTTGCGACGCGTGTGGCGACGGCGACTGCGAAGGCGGCGAGAGCTGCAAGACCTGCGAGAAGGACTGCGGCGTCTGCATCGACTGCGGCGACGGCGAGTGCAGGCCGGGTGAGAACTGCGACGGCTGCGAGGAGGATTGCGGGAGCTGCTGCGGCAACGGCGTCTGCACGCCCGCCGAGGGCTGCGACGGCTGCCCGGAGGACTGCGGCATCTGCGAAGAGTGCGGCGACGGCGCGTGCGACGGCGAGCGCGGCGAGTCGTGCGCGAGCTGCCCGGAGGACTGCGGCGCCTGCTGCGGCAACGGCGTGTGCGGCGGCGGCGAGACCTGCTCGACCTGCGCCGCCGACTGCGGCGAGTGTCCGACCTGCTCGGACATCGTGGCGATCAGCGGCGCGTCGGGCAGCCACACGTCTACCACCGACGGCACCTCCTCTGGACCGGGCTGCACCGCCGGTTCGGAGCGAATCTACGAATGGACCGCGCCGTCGACCGGCGCCGTGACGTTCGAGACCTGCGGCGGCGCCGATTGGGACACCGTGCTCTCGTTCTCCGCGACCACCTGCGGCGGCGCGCTGCTCTCGTGCCAGGACGACCAGTGCGACCTGCGCTCGCAGATGCAGTTCGCGGCGACGGCGAGCACGACCTACTTCGTCTACGTCGGCGGATTCGGCGGCGACTCGGGCGTCTACACGCTCTCGTGGTCGATGAGCGAGTACTGCGGCAACGCGGTGTGCGCGGGCGGCGAAACCTGCTCGTCGTGCGCGACCGACTGCGGCTCGTGCTGCGGCAACGGCGCCTGCGCCGGCAGCGAGACCTGCGGCACGTGCGCTATCGACTGTGGCGCCTGCCCGCCGGTCGGCTGCGGCAACGGCGCGTGCGGCGCCGGCGAGACCTGCGCAAACTGCCCCGGCGACTGCGGGCCGTGCACGTGCCACGACGGCGTGTGCGGCGCCGGCGAGACCTGCACGAACTGCCCGGACGACTGCGGCGGCTGTCCGGTCGTGTGCGGCAACGGCATCTGCCAGCCGCCGGCCGAGAACTACCTCACGTGTCAGATCGATTGCCCAAACATCGGCGGCTGCCCCGACGGCTTTTGCGCGAGCTTCCTCGGCGAGAGCTGCGCGAGCTGTCCCACCGACTGCTGCGGCGGTGGCGCGTGCGGCGACGCCGTCTGCGACTTCCCGATCGAGTGCGTGACCTGCGCGGGCGACTGCACCACCAACCCGCTGTGCGGCGGCACCGGCGCGTGCGGTGACGGCGCGTGCGGGTTCCCGCAGGAATGCCTGACCTGCCCGGCCGATTGCACCGCGGATCCGCTGTGCGGCGGCGGCACGTGCGGCGATGGCGCGTGCGGGTTCCCGCAAGAATGCGTGACGTGCGCCGCCGACTGTGCCGGCGATCCGCAGTGCGGGGGCTTCGGCGGCTGCGGCGACGGCATCTGCCTCGGCTTCGCCGGTGAGACCTGCGACTCGTGTCCGGCGGACTGCTCGTGTACCGGGCCGTGCGGCAACGGCGTGTGCGAGCCGCCGGGCGAGAGCATCCTCACGTGCCCCGCCGACTGCGGCACGTTCGGCTGCGGCGACGGCATCTGCCTCGGGGTCGCCGGCGGCGAGCTCTGCTTCACGTGCCCGCAGGACTGCGGCTCGTGCCTGGTCATTTGCGGCAACGGCAACTGCGAGCCGCCCGGCGAGAACGCGCTCACCTGCCCGGCGGATTGCAACAATCCGGGTGGGTGTCCCGACGGCTTCTGCGTGCCGTTCCTGGGCGAGGACTGCGCGACCTGCCCGACCGACTGCGGCGGCTGCGGCGGCTGCGGCGACGGCTTCTGCGATGTCGACGCCGGCGAGTGCGACACCTGCGCGGCGGATTGCGGCGGCGCCTTCGAGTGTTTCGTCAGTTGCGGCGACGGCTTCTGCGACGAGTTCTTCACGGGCGAGAGCTGCGAGACCTGCCCGGACGACTGTGGAACGTGCGCGGGCGCGTGCGGCGACGGCGCGTGCGACGCCGGCGAGTCGGCCTCGGGCTGCCCGATCGATTGTGGCTGCGCGTCGCCCGGCGCTTGCGGCGGCTCGGCGCCCGGCGGCTGCTGGTGCGACGACGCGTGCGTCGGCTTCGGCGACTGCTGCGCCGACGCGTGCCCCGCGTGCGGTCTGTGCGGCGACACCTGCCCCGACGGCTCGTGCGACGGCGGCGAGGGCTGCACGACCTGCCCCGAGGATTGCGGCATGTGCCCGCCGGGGTGCCCCAACGGCGTCTGCGGCGGCGGCGAGACCTGCTCGACCTGCTCCGAGGACTGCGGCGCGTGCCCGCCGGTGTGCGGCAACGGCGTGTGCTCGGTCGGCGAGAACGAGACGAGCTGCCCGCAGGACTGCGGCTGCGCGGCGCCGGGCGCGTGCGGCACCCAGGCGGCGTCGGGCTGCTGGTGCGACGCGGCGTGCACCGGCGCCGGCGACTGCTGCGCCGACGCGTGCAGCGCGTGCGGCCAGTGCGGCGGAGGCTGCGGCAACGGCGCCTGCGGCCCCGGCGAGAGCTGCGCGACCTGCCCGGTCGATTGCGGCGCCTGCCCCGGCCCTTGCGGCAACGGCATCTGCTCCGGCGGCGAGACTTGTACCACCTGTCCCGCGGACTGTGGCCCGTGCCCGCCGGAGTGCCCCAACGGGGTGTGCAGTGGCGGCGAGACCTGCACGACCTGCGCGGCCGACTGCGGGGCGTGCCCGGAGCCATGCGGCAACGGCGTCTGCGCCGGCGGCGAGAGCTGCACGACCTGTCCGGCGGACTGCGGCGCGTGCTGTGGCAACGGCATCTGCGCCGGCGGCGAGACCTGCACGACCTGCGCCGCCGACTGTGGCGCGTGCCCGCCGGCGTGTCCCGACGGATCGTGTAACGGCAGCGAGACGTGCGCGACCTGCGCAACCGACTGCGGCGCGTGCTGCGGCAACGGCGTGTGCGCGAGCGGCGAGACGTGTACG